>NZ_CALVGS010000050.1 GCF_944327115.1 uncultured Traorella sp. | reverse complement strand
TTAGTTGAACAAGGTAAGCAAGATCAATTAGTCATTGAATCTCATGTATATGAGATCGGGCAAATATTGCCACTTAAAGATAGAAACAAAGAATAATGTGTGCTAACAAAAGAATCTAAAGATATTTCTAAAAGAAAAGGGAGAAAATAATAATGAAAAAGAAAAGAATACTATCTTTATTTACTATCAGTATGATATTGTGTGGCTGCACGAATAGTGCTACACAGGAAGAAATTGATTTAGTAGAAGCTTTGTATGCTGATGAAGTATGGCTCACAGATGAGAATCAACAAAATATTACGGATGAGTTCAAGGAAGAATATTTAGAAGATTATCAGAATAAGAAATATCATGAAATCTATGAAGAAATGATGAAATATGATCCTACTTCAATCATGGATCTCGATGGAAACAGTATTAAAATTAATAATGAATAAATATGAAAAAAATTATTGTCATTATTTGTATATTTATGATTTTCTTATTGACAGGATGTCAAAATGATCAAATATCTCCAACCAATGAAGTAAGTCTACAATACGATAGTCTGGATAATTTCTATGGTGACGAAACATTAGAAAAATCATTTTCACGCTGACTAAATATTGAATAATCGTGAGTTTGTTGAAGATAATGATCTTCAGACTCTTACTGATACCATGAATGAATATTCTCTTTCAATCCTCAGTGGTTTTGTTATCGATGAAGAATTTAAATTGGATCTATCTGATTACAGTACATTAAATCAACAAACAAATACAACTAATGAAGACGTAAACATTATACGTTTTGAAAATATCAATTATCCTTATATAACATATTATGAGGGTCTTTATACAAATCAGTTAGTTCCTACAATTTTTTATATCTATTATAACTCTGTCACCCTTGATAGAATTGATTTCTATTTTTGTCTGAAGAATAATTCAGAGTGGCAGCTCATGGAAGTCATTCATCACCCAGTGGCAAGTAATCAACAAATCGTTGATACAATTTTTGATGGAATATATCTCTTTTAGTTTTGTTCCTTCAAATGAATAAATGAAATTCTAAAATTACAAATATCAATTTTGTCTTTATGTAAAGAACTTAATATATATAATTAGGAGAAATTAACATGAAAAAAATATTATTCATTATATTAGTAATTAGTTTGACAGCTTGCTCCTCTTCTAAATATGTCATGCAGGAATTAGATGAACCTGTACGTGATATCTACACTGAAAACTTCTATGCTTATATTTATAAACCAAAAGGACATACTGATGAGGAGTTTAAGAAATTTTATAATATTGATCCTGATGTTGATATTTCCTTAGATGATTTCCGTCTATTATATCTGACTGCTGATTTTGAAAAAATACCTGATTTTGGATTAACGATGCTTTTTCTTATTGATACAAAGACAAATGATTTCTATTTAAATGGTGCTGAAATACCTTATAACCCTTGGAAAAAAGAATTTGAAGATATATTGCCGGATCCTTTATATTTTTATGATAGAGAGAGCAGTCATAATTTTGATTTTTGTTCTTCCTGTAAAGTTGATTATTTTAGAAATTGTTTTTATGCTGCCGCTTATTATATTGGCGATGCTACCGATGAAGAAATTCTAAATTATATTAGAAGAATTTATTTTGGTTTTAATCTTCATGAAGATTATAAATATTACCAAGCCTATCAATTAGGACATCTCTATCAAATTAATGATGTCAATATCATCTTCGAACAAAGCGATGGTGAAATAGTGAGAATCCAGTAATACATATAAAAACAGAAAAAGGCATGACATCAAACAATACATGTTGATGTTATGCCTTTTTAATTATATTCCTACATTTTTCCGATAAATCACCAATGACAACAAATAACAAATAACAAAGAAAATAACAATCACAAGAACACTGACGATATTCACTGAAAGTAAGGATGTATGCATCACATTACCCAAAGCCTTTACCGAAAAATAAGAAGAAATACTCATAACTACTAGTGGTGTAACATAAGCAAAGAGCAGTTCATCCGCAATCGATCTCTTCAATGACTTTTTGCTGATACCCAGCTTCAATAAGATCGCATAGCGTTCTTTTTCCTCAAAGGCATCATTGTACAGTTTCATAAACAGGATACAGCCTCCGGCAAATACAAATACCATAAACATAAAGATCGAAACGCTATACAAGATCTTGATCCAAGCGATCTCCTCTCTTTCAGGATCAATCTTCACAAGTCCTAAGCAATGTTCACTTGACTGAATATCTTTTACAGAAGTTTCAAAATGACTTGCATCAGTGATCTTGTAATTATACAGATGCATCTTCTGCCCATAAATCTGTAATTCATCATATACACGATCATTGACGATCATATAATCCATATTTTCCTGCATATAGCCCAAATAAGGCGTATCCGTAGAAGCAATTGAACGGTAGTCCTGCCTATTGATCGTATCGATCTCTTCCACCAGATCATTAGTCAGTGACATCAAATATAGACGATTCAAAGAAATAAATTCTTCATCGCCAGGCTCTGGCAAATCAAAATCCATTCCTGTATCTTCAGCCACTTTTTTGACTTGTGAATAGGCCAATAACGCATAAGGCATTGCATATGGATTATCCGTATTACCGGAATCAATCGTCAAAATCTCAATATCCGAAGATACATCAATATCATTGTTTTTCTCAATCAATGATGCAAATTCCTGACGATATCCGGAAGCATCACTTATGACCTGAAACGTATATGTATTTTCAAAATGAACGATACCATCATATCTGTTTTTCATCGCAAAGCCAAAAGCTAAAGCTGTCACCGAACAAAGCATCAAAACGCAGACCATGGCATAGGTACGATAATTTTTACGGATCCGAAAGACCACATTATTGATCCAAAGATTTCGTTCACGTTTATATAAGAAACGCTTATGAGCAGCAAGGCTCTGAAAGATAAGCGGAATCAGCCCACCAAAAAGCAAATAAGTACCGGCTACGACCAATACGACAGCAATAAAGACATTTCCCATGACTTCTATACCAGCTTCTTTGATGGCCATATAATATCCTAAAACAAGAATGATCACACCTGCAATTGCCTTAAATACTAAAAGTATTTTTCTCTGTTTCACATATTCATTTTGACGATTGGCAGATACCATGTCCAATACGCTGCTTCTGACAATATTGATATATCCCTTGATCACAAAAAGTAAATAAATCCCACTAAAAATCAAAGCGGTCGTAATTCCTGACTGCAAAGAAAACTGAAAATGAATTTCAACAGTAATTTCTGAAATACGCATCAGGATCATCATAAACAATTGTGACGTTAAAGCTCCAAAGCCAATCCCTAAGATGAGTGAAGTCAATCCAATAAAAATTGTTTCAATTGCATATAACTTACCGATCCTTTGATTGGTCAATCCCATAAACACATAAATACCGATTTCTCTTTTCCTTTTTGTCAAAAACACATTGGTTGAATACCATACAAAGAAAAGCATGAAACAGCCAATCACAAAAGAGAGAACCTGAATGATGACAGCAACATTTCTCGCATTGCTCTCACCTAACTGATTCAAGATACCTGAATCGACCAGATTCATAAAATTGCAAAGGATCATCGTCGTAAAGGAAAGGGAGATAATCAAAGAAAGATAGCTTTTAAAGCTTGATTTGAAGTTTTGAAAAGCCAGTTTCAACATGCTCATGAAAAATCACTCCCCATAGATGCCTGCATATCAATGATGCGATCATAAAACTCCTTACGGTCACTTCCCTTTGTCAGCTTACATTTGATCATACCATCACTTAAGATGTAGACATCTTTTGCATAAGAGGCACTGAAGGCATCATGTGTCACCATGACGATCGTTGCCTGCCCATTGTCATTCACCATCTTTAAGCACTCCAATAGATCACGACTTGATTTAGAATCCAAAGCACCTGTCGGCTCATCCGCAAAGATAATTTCCGGATCACTGATAAGTGCCCGACAAGTTGCCCCTCGCTGTTTCTGTCCGCCTGAAAGCTGATATGGGTATTTACTGAGATGCTCCCTTAAACCAAACATCTCTGCCAGCTTTTTTGTTTTTTGAATACACTCTTTGGACGATACACCATTTAAAGAAAGGGGCAAAGCAATATTGTCCTGTAAAGTCATCGTATCTAGCAAGTTATAATCCTGGAAAATAAACCCGATCTTATCCTTACGGATCTGTGAAAGCTGGGTATTGCTGCAACGGGTAATATCTGTTCCATCCAAAAAGACAGAACCCTGTGTTGGTTTATCAATCGTTGATAAAAGATTTAATAATGTTGTTTTGCCGGAACCGCTCGGGCCCATGACAGCAATAAAATCATGCTGATAGATCGTAAGATCGATACCTTTTAAGACCCGGCTCTGGAATCCTCTGGTTCCATAATTTTTCACCAGATTTTTTATTTCAAGCACTTTTTTCATTTGTTATTCCTCCTTACGCACTTATTATAAATGAGTGAAAATAAAAAATACTTACGCTCTCATTACAAAAACAATCTCTAACATTACTTTTTTGTAACTCAGAGATTGAAAAATTTCGCATTGCTTTTGAAGGTAATACAAAAACGAGTATAATGATGAAATTCACTTTTGACATCAATTTCATGACCCAGTTTATCAATCATCAATTTCACCATATAAAGACCCATTCCGGTTGATTTATAGCGACCATTATGATGATTACTGCCCGTATAGCCTCTTTCAAAGATGCGTGGCATATCAGTATCACAAATACCTTCCCCAGTATCTTCAAAATATAAACGGACACATTCCTGCTGCTTTTCACACCAGATATGAATCTCAGGCTCATCAGAAGCATATTTGATAGCATTGCTGATAAGCTGGTCTAATATATAAGTTAACCATTCACTATCAGAATATACCTCCTCATCTGCATTTTCAATTTTTATATCAAAATGATTTTTAATAAGAAAATAACGACTGTTTTTAATTGCAGTATGAATACAATCCCGTAAACGAAGCTTTTTTATTTGAATATCATAGAGATTGCTTTGAACCTTACAGCCCTCAAGTGCATTATTTAAATACAAATTGATCTTTTCCAGCTGTTCTTTATATTGATCCTTTAATTCAGAAGTATTTTTCTCATTCATCATCATTAAAGCACTTAAAGGAAGTTTTACTTCATGACACCATTTCGCAATATAATCCTCAAGATTGTGATTCATTTCAATCTGTTCATCAAGCAGCTGCTGATATACCCTTCCATCATGATAAGCAATATCAACATTTTCATACTCGTCCATTTCCGAGGAAATAATTTCTTCCGATGAAAGAAGCTCCTGCTTTTTTCTTTCCTTTTTATAAAATGTATAAGCATCCATACTTATGACCATCAAGACACAAACGACAAGTACAACATCAATATAAATCAAAATCTGAAGATTTGTTTGTGGAATCAAAAAGATAAAATATGAATTGTAAGATATCGCTAAAAACAAGAGTAACAGAAGATATTTACCTTTCTTTTTGATATATTTCATTCTATATAATACCCCTGTCCTTTCTTTGTCAATATGACATCATATCCTGTCATTTCTTTTAGCTTTGTCCTAAGTCTGGAAATCAAGACATTCAGTGTATTATCACTGACAAACTCATTCGTATTCCATAAAGCATCCATCAAGGTGTCACGGGTTACGATAGAGCTACGATTTTCAATCAGTTCATGGAGAACGATATTTTCTGATTTTGTTAATTCAACTTTTTGTTTTTTATAATATAAACAACCCGCTTCTTCATCAAAAAATAATTCTTCTTTTAAATAAATCTTCTGTTTTATCTTATACTGATAGGTTCTTCTTAAGATGGCTTCGATCTTAGCCCTCAGCAAAGGAAGATTAAATGGTTTTTCAATATAATCATCTCCGCCTTGTGCAATGGCCATGATCTTGTCTTTATCATCACTGCGACTGCTGATGAAAAGAATCGGAACCTTAGAAAATTCTCTGATCTTAAAGCACCAATAAAACCCATCATAAAAAGGAAGATTGATATCCATGAGTACCAATTGTGCATCTATTGAAACAAAGCTTTGAAATATATCATCAAATTTATCTGTGCAAATAGTATCATAGCCCCATTTTGATAAATATTCCTGAAGCTCTGTTGCTAAGCGAGCATCGTCTTCAACGATCATGATCTTCATTTTATCCATGCTTCCACCTCATCTTTAATTATATAAATTATGATCTGATTTTCAACATGTGAGAGGTAACATTACAAAAATGAAACAAAACTAAGTAAAACTGACCCATCTAAAAAAGCGTCAACTTATTTTTTTAAGTTAACGCTCTATTCTCTATCTATTATTATTTATAAAATTCCATCGGATATGTCAGATATGAATGTGGCTCAAGCTGATCACAGGTTACATATCCGCTAGGTGCTTTAAGTAATGATGGAATACGATTTACGACTGTTGCGCAAGTATGTTCAACCGTTGCCGGCTTGACAACATGGAATTCTGTATTCGGTTCACCAGTCAGCCACCAGTCACACATATCACCATCTTCCGGTCCATATACCTTACCGATTGTTTCTTCTTCAATCGTAATGCCCTGCATCGTTTCAATTGTTACGACTGCTGACATACCGATACATTTACCGGCCTTGATCGTTTCACCCAAAGTTTCACTATATACATCATGATCACTTGTATAAGGAACATGCTTCTGGGTGATTGATTTGATCGTTAATCCAAGTTTGCTGCAAAGAGCTTCACTGGCATTCCAAGCATAAGAAGGTTCAAATTCAGTCGGATGAGCAATCGTTTCTTCAAATTCTTCTTTCGTCAGATTACATCCGTGAGCCTTCGCTAAAGCTAAACCATAATCTTCAACATTATAGCTGTAAGCTCCCTTGATCTTTGTCAGCTTATGACAACCGCTGGCAATCATCGCCACACTATTGATCCAGAAAATATCCTGCATTCCCGATCCGGTAATCGTACAATTATGCGCTTTTGCCAATGCATCCAAACGATTGATCTGAGCAGCTGATGTTGTCCAAGGATAAATTGCTTCCTCACAAGTTGTGATTACATTGATACCTCGAGATACGCACTTTTCTACATGATCATAAATATCATTGATAAAGCTGAATAAGGTAACGATTGCCACATCAGCATCACATTCATCAAGCACCTTATCGGCATCATTAGAAATAAGAACACCTGTCTTAACGCCCAGACCAGCAAAATCACCAACATCCTGTCCAACTACTGCCGGATTGACGTCGATAGCACCAACGATCTGTGCACCATGCTCATAAAGATAACGAAGCGTATATTTCGCCATCTTACCGCAACCATACTGAACTACTTTAATTTTCTCCATAAAATTAACCTCCTTCTCCTGATCATTGCAGGAGCTTTTCCTTATGACTTTAGTTTAAACTATCATCTAAGGTGAGAGTCAACAGAATTTGTGAATTTTTTATCTTTTTAGGAAACTAATAGGAATCTGAAGCCTCATAAACATGCTTCTCTGTTCACTGTCAAAGACATTAAACTCTGTCATGATTTCACAGATATAATCACCGGCAATCTGATATCGATGTTCTTCACAGAACTGCTTCAGCTTTTCCGCATACATAATTTCATCATCATATCGATCCAAATAGATACAGGCATACATACCACTTTCGATAACTTGCAGATGGACATGGGAGTTTTGATCATGACGGTTCGCAAAAATAAAGATCTGATTCGCAATATAACGATCATGAATATAATCATCCTTGGTAATTGAAGTACCGACATTATAAGAATGTATCTGTCTGAATTCATTCTTTTCTAAAGCTTCACGCAGCTCTAATAATACTTTTTCATAACTGCTGATATCACTGTTGTAGAAATTGGAAGAACAAGGAATGCCCCAAATATAGCGCTGATCGATAAATTCAAGCGATATCGTACCGGTAGAGGGCGATTTGCGATAACGCTCTATCGACATGATGGCCCGATCAACGGCATCATGGCGTGCTTTTAACTGACGAATCTGTTCATGGATCTGTTCGCTTTTTTGGACCAGCAAAGATTCGATCATATCCAGATCTTCTTTTTGAAAAGCCTCTGCGATTTCTGAAAGACTCATGCCTAATTCTTTCATATAAGCAATCATATCCAGCCGCGCATTCTGATGAATATCATAATATCGATAACCGCTGTCCGGATCGACATATCGCGGTTTCAGCAAACCCATTTCATCATATAAACGCAGTGTAGGGATCGATACCCGATTCAACTTTGCCATTTTTCCGATCGATAGTAAATCTTCCTTCATAATTCCTCCAAAACTCTAATGTATATATAGAGTTTAACATGAAATAAAAATCAATTCCAGCATCAAAAAAATCTTCGCATCATTTTCTGCGAAGATTTATTTCATGATATTAAAAAACACAAAAACATTTACGAATGATTCATCAATTCCATATACTTATCATATTCACTTTCAGGAATGTTCAATAGCTTCATGGCATCATGCAGATTGATCTTCATATTCTCCATCAGCGAACACAAGGAAGTATAGAATCCTTCCTGTCTTCCTCTCTCCATGCCTTCCTTCATACCTTCTTTTATGCCTTCTTTTATGCCCTCTTTTCTACCTTCTTTTCTACCTTCTTTTCTACCTTCTTTTATACCTTCTTTTATGCCCTCTTTCCTACCTTCCTTCATACCTTTTTTCATACCTTTTTTCATACACATCTCTTCCACATAGGCTCCATAATCGCACATGCTTCTTACCTCCTTCGCCAGTCCTCCTTTTAGCCTGAAATTATACTTCTTTAATGCTTGATTTTTCGTTTCATAATTCATCCCTTGGTCCGCCAATATCCTTAGGATATTCATCGATACTTTTTCGTTTTCCTTACATCCTAAGTATAGCACAATGATCTGCTGCTTATCAAAATATTTTTCCTCTTCGCACGCATTCCCGATGATATGTTCCTCCACCATCCGATAGCGATTGATACAATTTTGCTTGTGCTTTGGCGCATTAAAGACGATCCAGATCGATACCACCTTTACGATATCGTCATACTGTGCATGATTGAATACCTCTTCCACCTGCATTGATACATTGCGGGAATTGTAATAGTTGGCCCTGCTTAAGACATGGCTTCTTCCTTTCAATTCTCCCTGGGCCTCCAGATTGATGATCATAGCGATTTTTCTTTTGTCATCATGGGGCAGGGATGCATAGATGAGCGAATCGAAAACGACGCTGACGTCATCTTCATTATTTTCATTTCGATGCCCGGAAATAAGGTGTGTATGTAAAGGGACATCTCCTTTAGGCTCGATACATTTCATGATTTCACCAATAGAAGAGTTTGCGTATTCATCAAGATTGTCCTTCATGATATAAGCAAGGACCAGCTTGCTCCTTAAGATATTCTTGAAATGTTGGTCGAGCAGAATCTTTTGATGCATAAATGAGTACCTCCCTACTCTTATATATGCAGTCAATCGTCATTTTTCCCAAAAATAATTCAAAAAATAAAAATTTTTTCATTGCTATCTGTTTAACAGCGTAATTCTCCGTGACTTTACTTCAATGATCTTTTCTTCTTTCAGTTTTTTTAATTCCCTGCTCATCGCACTTCGATCTACTGCCAGATAATCGGCCATATCCGTATATGAAAAAGGAAGCCGGATCATTCTGGATCCTGTTTTTTTCGACAATATATCAAAATACTCCAAAAGCTTATTACGAATCGTTTTATTGGTCAAAATGCGGATCCTTTCATTGCGTTGACTTATGATTCCCATAAATATCTCCGAAATATTCAACAGAAACTGATAGTGATATTCTTTATCATTTGAAAGGTTGCGGACAGCAGCCATATCAAAAAGTAAGATCTCACTGTCCTCTTTTGCCAGAATCTCACACCCTTCATTGATCGAAAAGGAAATGTTGCTGCCAAAGACCGAATCTTTATATAATTCTTCTATAATAACATTATTACCATAATAATCACTCTTAACGATCTGTATATAACCTTCATTCACGATTCCTATGACCTGATTCAACCTTATCGCTGATATGCTGTCATTTTTCTCGAAATATACTATATTTGCCTCTAAATCCTTTAATAATAAAGTTTTATCCTCAGAATCTATTTTTTTAAATATGTCGAGTGCCATCTTATCACCTTCAAAAAAATCATATCACGTTTTCAATATTGTTGCAAATGCAACAGTATATCTTTTTTTATTATGATAAACTATATTTACACGAAAAAAAGAGGTACAGATTATGAAAATTATTAAGAGAGATGGACATGTTGTCGATTATTTTCCTGAGAAAATTGCCGTTGCGATCGGTAAGGCCAACGCAGAGGTAAGAGAGGAGGATCGTGTAAGCGAAGAGCAGATCAACGCGATCATCAAATATATCGAAAGCTTAAATAAAAAAAGAATCTTAGTAGAGGATATCCAGGATATCATCGAAATTAAATTAATGGCTTTGGGAAAATATGCCTTGGCAAAAAAATATATTACGTATCGTTACAAGCGTGAATTAGTACGAAAAGCAAATACGACCGATTTGGCGATCAAAGAGCTCATTGAAGGAGAAAGTGAATATTGGAACAGTGAAAATTCCAATAAGAACGCAAAAGTTGTAACAACTCAAAGAGATTATCTGGCAGGGATCACCAGTACAGATATCACACGTCGTTTTTTATTGCCTGAAGATATCGTCCAGGCACACGATGAAGGAATCATTCATTTCCATGATGCTGATTACTTTGCGCAAAACGCTTTACACAACTGCGATCTGATCAATTTGGAGGATATGCTTCAAAACGGTACGAACATCAATGGGGTCATGATTGAAAAACCGCATCGTTTCCTTACGGCCATGACGATTGCGACCCAGCTGATCACGGCTGTTTCTTCCAGCCAGTATGGCGGCGCCACGATCACGATGACACATCTGGCACCTTTTGTCAGGGATAGTTATAACTATTATCTGAAGAAATATAAAAACCGTGGTTTTGATGATGAGCAGGCCGTTAAATTTGCGAAAGAAGATCTGGCAAAAGAAATCACAGATGGTGTGCAGACTTTCCAGTATCAGATCAATTCCATGACAACGACAAATGGACAGGCGCCTTTCTTAAGTGTTTGCCTTTACTTAGGTGAAACAGATGAATATAAAGAAGAGCTGGCCATGATCATCGAGGAAGTGCTGAAGCAGCGTACACAGGGCATGAAAAATGAAAAGAATGTATATATTACCCCGGCTTTTCCAAAACTGTTATATGTCCTTGAAGAAGACAATATCCGAGAAGGAAGCAAATACTGGTATCTGACTGAGCTGGCTGCAAAGTGTACGGCAAAGCGTATGGTACCGGATTATATTTCCGAAAAGGTCATGAAAGAATTAAAGGTTGACAAAAACGGTAATGCCGCCTGCTATCCATGCATGGGCTGTCGTTCTTTCTTAACGCCTTATGCTGATGAAAACGGTAAGCCAAAATATTATGGACGTTTCAATCAAGGCGTGGTCACGATCAATTTGGTCGATGTGGCCTTATCCAGCGGAAAAGATCCAGAGCTTTTCTGGAAGATATTTGAAGAACGTCTGGAACTGTGCCATCGGGCTTTACAGATCCGTCATAAACGCTTAAGCAACATCACTTCAGATGCCGCTCCGATCCTCTGGCAGCATGGTGCTCTTGCCCGTCTTCCAAAAGGAGCCAGCATCCATGATTTGCTGCACAACGGATATTCAACGATATCTTTAGGTTATGCCGGCTTATATGAATGTGTCAAATATATGACAGGTCATAGCCATACGGATAATGGCAAAGGAAAAGAATTCGGTCTTGAAGTCATGCAGAAGATGAATGATAAGTGTAAGGAATGGAAAGAGGCTGAAAACATTGATTACAGCGTCTATGGCACACCGATCGAATCAACGACCTATAAGTTTGCGAAATGCTTACGAGATCGCTTCGGCAAGATCCGCGGCATTACCGATCGTGATTACATCACTAACTCCTATCATGTACCGGTATTCGAAGAAATCGATGCCTTCACTAAGCTGAAACTGGAAAGTGAATTCCAGAAGCTAAGTCCGGGAGGAGCTGTTTCTTATGTAGAAACACCTAACCTGACAAACAACATCGATGTCGTTCTGCAGATCATCCAGTTCATCTATGATAATATCATGTATGCAGAATTAAATACTAAATCCGATTATTGCCAGGTATGCGGCTATGATGGTGAAATCCTCATTGATGACAATATGGAATGGTATTGTCCAAACTGTGGTAACCGTGATCATGATAAGCTCAATGTTGCAAGAAGGACTTGCGGTTATATCGGCAGCAACTTCTGGAACAAAGGAAGAACCCAGGAAATCAAAGAAAGAGTATTGCATATAGACAATAAGGATGCATAGTATGAGATATGCGAAAATAAGAAAAATGGATATTTCCAATGGTCCCGGTGTCAGAGTTTCGATCTTTATGCAAGGCTGTGCCTTTCATTGTCCAAACTGTTTCAATCCCGAAACCCATGATTTTCAAGGTGGCAGTGAATTTAATGAACAGACCATCCAAAAGGTCTTATCCTTAGCCGAATCTGACAATATCGTCGGTTTATCTATCTTAGGTGGCGAACCGATGCATCCGATCAATATTGACGGAACCTGTGCGCTTGCCAAAGCCTTTAAAGAAAAATATCCGAATAAATCGATCTGGTCATGGACAGGATATCTGTTTGAAGATTTGAAAGATAAAGAGGGCCTTCATCATATCGATGTGCTGGTAGATGGTTTATACAAGGACGAGCTTCATGACTTCCGCTTAAAATGGCGTGGCTCTTCCAACCAGCGGGTCATTGATGTACAGGCATCATTAAACGAAAATAAAATAGTATTATTTACAGACTGACAGGAAGTATATTTCCTGTCAGTTTTTCTATACAAATGAATGCAAAACCGTTATAATAGACAAGACGAGGTGATAGAATGAATACGAATTTATTTGATTTAGATGGAACCTTGCTTCCAATGGATGTCGAAGAATTTACAAAAAAATACTTTGGATTGATCATGCAGACCATGAACGAAAATAATCGTGACGGAAAGATGATCCTTGATGCCATCTTAAAAGGTACGATGGCGATGGTAAGAAATGATGGCAGTCATACGAATGAAGAAGTTTTCTGGGAAACATTTGTAGAAGCAACCCAGATCCCTCAAGATGAAATTGAACCTGAATTCTATGATTTCTATGAAAATGTTTTTGATAAGATCAACAGTGGTGTCCAAAGTCAAAATATGATCAAAGCTGCTAAGCTTTTAAAGGAAAAAGGATATCGTTTATACCTGACAACCAATCCATTGTTTCCACGTGTTGCCACTTTAAAAAGAGTTCGATGGGCCGGACTTGATCCGGACGATTTCGAATGGATCACCACCTATGAAAATTCTTCATTTAGTAAACCCTCTGTTAACTATTATCAAGAAGTTATCCAAGGCCAGCATCTGGATGTCAATCAATGCATGATGGTTGGTAATGATGTCAAAGAAGATGGTGTTATCGAAACACTGGGCATTCCTTTATATTTGGTTGAGGATTATATGCTGAATCATGACAATCTTGAAATCAAGTGCCGATGGAAAGGAAGCAGTCAGGATTTTCTTTCATTTGCAGAAGGACTTCCTGAAGTCAAATAAACTATCTGAAAAAAACAGTGATCACACTGTTTTTTTTCTGCCAGGTATATTCGTTGACACTTTATTTTCCTTTAGAATATAATTATAAATAAGGATTTAAGGAGGAAATAAAGTGAAAATTGTAATAGTTGGCGGTGTGGCCGGCGGTGCAAGTGCCGCTGCCCGCATAAGACGTCTTGATGAACATGCACAGATCATCATGTTTGAAAAAGGCCCTCATGTTTCTTTTTCAAATTGTGCTCTTCCCTATCGTCTAAGTGATGAGATCAACAGTGACCAAAGGCTTATCATGATGACACCTGAAAGATTTGCCCATCAATATAACATCCAGGCATGTCCGAATCATGAAGTCTTATCCATTCACAGAAATGAAAAGAAGGTTTGTGTTAAAAATTTAATCAGTGGAGAAACTTTTGAAGAAAGCTATGATAAGCTCATTCTTGCTCCCGGAGCCAGTGCTATCGTACCTAAGATCAGCGGAATAGAAAAGGCCCATACATTTGTAGTGAAAAATGTGGCGGATGTATCCATGCTTTATTCATTTCTAAAGGAAAACAAGGTCAAAAAGACTGCTGTCCTCGGTGGTGGCTTTATCGGTGTCGAAGTATGTGAAAATCTGATCCATGCCGGATATGAAGTATCGCTTATTGAGGCAATGCCACAGATATTACGTACATATGATTATGATATGGTACAGATCCTGCATAAAGAAATGATGGATAAAGGGGTCCGGCTGGTCGTAAATGATAAAGCCATTGGTTTTAATGATTCAAATGTACTTCTTGAATCAGGAAAAGTTGTCGAAAGTGAAGCCGTGATCCTGGCTCTTGGCGTACGTCCCGATACGATGCTTGCGAAAGAAGCCGGGCTATTGTTGAATGAGCGAGGGGCGATCAAAGTGGATGCTAATTACTGTACCAGCGATCCTGATATCTATGCCGTAGGTGATGCCATCGAAGTGTTTAATGCGCTGACCCATCAGCCTATGATGCTTTCACTTGCCGGTCCTGCCCAGAAAGAAGCACGTGCTGCTGCGGATCATATCTACGGTCATGCCGTAAGAAATCACGGGTATATCGGTTCGAGCTGTATTCAGGTATTTGACTATCAGGCCGCTTGTACCGGTTTGAATGCTGCCCAATGTGAGGCATTAGGATTTAGCTATGATTTTGTTTATATCATACCTCAGGATAAGGTAAGCATCATGCCACATAGCTATCCCTTACATTTAAAACTGATCTTTGAAGTTCCTACGGGAAAAATCCTCGGTGCACAAGCCATTTCCAAAGGTGAAGCAGTCAAACGAATTGATGTGATTGCAACGCTTATCAAATTTAACGGAACGATTGATGATCTAAAGGATCTGGAGCTTTGTTATGCACCACCTTTCTCAACTGCCAAAGATCCTGTCAACTATGCCGGTCTGGTTGCAGGCAATCTATTAGAAAATCGTTTTTCCCAAGTTCATGTCGATAAGGTAAGAGAGCTGGTGGAAGCCAAGGCTTGTATTATTGATGTCCGTGAAGAAGGCGAATACGCACAGGGACACCTTGTTTCCGCAATCAATATACCGCTTAGCCAGTTACGGCAACGCATGGATGAGATACCTAAGGATCGTCCTGTCTATTTACACTGCCGAAGCGCTCAGAGAAGCTATAATGCCGTCATGGCTTTACAGGGCTATGGATATAAAAATGTATATAATATTTCAGGAAGTTTCCTCGGTATCTGTTTATATGAATACTTTAATGATGTGAGCAAAAATCGCAAACCTATCGTAACTGCTTATAATTTCAATTAACATGAAAAATACAGGAATCACTATTGATCCCTGTATTTTTTTGTTTGTTTTTTCTCAACTAATCCAATGTTAAGGAAGGAGCTGAATAAACACGTGACTTATACTCGTTATCTAACATGTATAAGCCCTTTGGATCCGTACCGAACAATTCAAACCGGGTAATCATATCCATG
Organism: uncultured Traorella sp.; assembly: GCF_944327115.1. Classification (GTDB taxonomy): domain Bacteria; phylum Bacillota_I; class Bacilli_A; order Erysipelotrichales; family Erysipelotrichaceae; genus Traorella. The sequence goes on along the minus strand of NZ_CALVGS010000050.1, from coordinate 24,033 downwards.
GCATTCTTTTCTTCTTCTCCCTGTTCATCAATGAACCAGTCTAAAAACTGCATCGTTCGATAATCTTTCACATCAGCAGCTGTTTCGTAAATATGATGAATCAAAGAGGTTACATAACGTTCATGTTCAAGACTCGCATGCAAAGCATCAGAAAACTCTTTTAGCTCCTTGTCCGGCTTTGCGATCGCCTCTAAGGTCACTGCATGATCATTGTTTTGAAGATACTTCATAAACAGCATCGCATGATCCATCTCTTCTTTTGCCTGAATGTCAAACCAGTTTGCATAGCCATCCAAACCTTTGTTCTTATAATAATTCGAAAAATCAAGATACAGATAGGCAGAATACAATTCTTTATTGATCTGATCATTCAATAAAGCACTTACTTTTTCATTTAACATATAAATACCTCCTCTTTATCTTAAGTATAACTCGATTTTGAATGTTGTCAATTTATAATACCTAAATATCATCAAGTGAAGCTACTCGTTTTCCATTTTTAAGGCAGATGATCTGATCATTTGAACGCAAGATCTCCTTATGATGCGTAATTGACAATATCAGACGATCCTTGCTGATCGCATCGATTACCTCCAGCATCCTGTTTTCATTCAACGAATCCAAATTGGCACTCATCTCATCCAACAAAAGGATCTTTGGATCTGCCAACAGTGCCCTGGCAATCGAAAGAAGCTGACATTCCCCTTTCGAAAACATGCTTTCATCCGCAACAGTATCATAGCCATTTTCAAAAGAAAGCACCTTTTCATGCAAACCGCAAAGCTTCATCACCCGCTTGACATCTTCAAGAGAATAACGCTCATCCCGTAATGTTATTTGATCAAAGATGCTTCCTTTGATAAATACGAAATTCTGATCCACCAACCCGAAAATACGGCGCATGTCCTCTCTTTTGATTTCATGAGGATGATAGCCATTGATCGTGATTTCTCCTAATGTCGGCTGATAGAAACCCATGATCAGATGAAAGAGGGTACTCTTTCCGACTCCTGTACGTCCTATGATCATATTTCTTCTGTTTTGATCACATCTAAAGGATATATCCTGTAAGACCAAAGAATCCTGTTGATAGGCAAAAGACACATGATCAAACACAAGTTCGATATCCGGCTTATCAAAAAGCATGTCATAAGTCAAAGTCCGCTCCACCTTCTCTTCAGGAAGCTGATAAAAATCCTCAATTCTTTTCATACCGGATACGGCCTGCTGGATCGACTGGAGCTCATTGCCAAGATCTTCAATAGGTGTAAATAGCTGGCTCATCAATTCAATGCTGGCCGCACACATACCAATCGTAAGCGATGAAAAAGAAAGATAATCACTCGCTAAAAAAACGATAAAAACGATGACAAATGCACGCAGGATCTGTGTCAGCGGTGAATAAAGAGAATCATAGAAGTTGATTCTTTCATTATTTTTATAGGTTTCATCTAATTTATTTTCAAATTTATCGACGTGATACTTCTGCGTATGAAAGACCTTCATGATACGGGCATTACGAAGGGCATCATGAATCATCTTTGTCAGATCAGCGGTATAGATACGACTTTTCATCTGTACCTTCAGCATTTTTTTCTGGACCAGTCGCGTGAAAGCTATTAATAGCGGCAATAAAATGATCAGCAGGATCGCCAGCGTTGTCGAAAACATTGCAATTGAAATAATGATCCCTATGATCTTGAAACAGTTGACGACCATCGCAATGACACCACTGCTGAACACAGAAGAAATCGTCTGCGCATCATTTAGAAAATAAGATGAAATCAGCGATGGATCAACGCTTGTGAAATACGATGTCTGAATACGCTGGATCTTTTCCATCATCTCACTGCATATTTTCTGTGTCAATGACTGCCCGATCCATACAAAGCTTGTTTCCTTTGCCATCTCGACGATATTAACGGCTATGATAACGACAAAATAAGCAGCGGCTCCTGCCAAAAGCATGGAACGATTCATCGGTTTTAAGATATCATCAATGATGTAGCGCAACAGTTGTGCCGGCAAGAGTGAAAGCAAGATAGAACCAATCAAAAGAATGATCAATAAGATTGTAAAGAAGAGATGCTCTTTGATCAGCCGGCGGATACATTGCATCATAAATGAACGTTTCATACTTTTTCCTCCTGCATTACCAATGTTCGATAAGTAGGACTCTTCTTTAACAGCTCTTCATGTGTTCCTATCTGATACGAACCATTTTCCTCTAAAACGATGATCCAGTCAAATAAAGGCATCAGCTGCATCTTATGCGTGCTGATCAAGATCCCTGAATCATGATAATGCTCCCTCAGATTATGCATGATCTGTAATGTCGTACGCTCATCTAAAGCCGCAAAGGGATCATCAAGAAGCAAGAAATTCGTCTTGCTGAAAAGAGCCCTTGCCAATGCCAAACGCTGCTGCTGTCCGTTTGATAATGCACTTCCCCCGCTTCCGGCTTCCGTTTTTTCACGATCTGCCATATTCGCAAGATCTTCCTCAAACTGTGCATCTTCTAACGCTTTACGCAAATCACCATCACGACCCATTTTAATATTTTCTAAAATCGAATCACTCATCAGATAAGGATGATGTCCCATATAGCCGATTAACTGATCTGCTTTTAAGCTGCGTCCCTCTTGCATGTCAAAATATATATTCCCCTCATATGGATATTGACCTAAGAGGGCCAATAACAGAGTAGATTTCCCATAGGCGATCGGTGAACAAAGACCTGCGATTTCCCCTTTTCTTAAAGTAAAATTCATATCCTTGATGATCCAATCACCATTGGGATATGCGAAAAAGAGATGTTCGACACGCATCTCATTGACCCATGCACATTGTTTATTTTCATGAAGCATTACATTATCTTTCATATATTCTTTTACACGCATCCATGAAACCTGCGCCTTCTGTGTAATATTAAAGATCTTCGCAGCCTTGCTTGCCTTATCCGCCAAAAGCACATAAATGCTGATATAAGCCGTAAAATCACCCAGGCTCCAATTCCCATCGATCACATACTGACCACCCATGACAAGAATCACTAAGATACCGATCATCGAAATGATCTGATAGAACGGAGTTAATGCATTTTCCAATACAGCAACAAGCACTGCCTTCTTCTTCAGATCCTCCAATGAATGATAATACCTGCGCTTTGCTTTATCTTCCACAGAATTAGCCCGAAACAAAAGGACGTTGGAACACTGCTCAATAGTAAGATTTGCCATATCGGAGGAAGCCTTACGATAAATAGCAGTCTTTTTCTCCACATATCCTTTCATCAGCGTCGCTAAAAAAGAAGCCACCGGAATGCATAGACAGGCAAGAAGGGTACATTTTACATCATACATCAAAAGACCGAAAAAGTAAGAAATGATCAGCATCCCTGTATCAAAGACTTCTGTCATGACCTTACGCATACCTTCTGCACATAAATCAACATCACCCAATATCTTCGTGATCATATCACCGGATTCATTCTTTTCCATTTCTGCCAATGGCTCCGCAATCATCTGCGAGAACATGATCGAACGCATATGCAGGGTCGTCCGATTGGCAAATCTTCGCGTATAATAACGCTTCAACAGGCGGAGGATCTGGATCGCGCTGACGATAGCGATAAAAATAAATGACTGGGCAATCAGCGCAGAAAGAGATCGATGCTCAAGCAGGACATCTAAAAGACGTCCCTGTTCTACATTGATGGATACCATAAACAAGGAACAAAGCGTCCCTGTGATGACGATCGCAAGGATCAGCTTTTTTTCCATATAAAAATAACTTTTAATTTTATCAGGACGAACATTTTTATTCATAATTTAACTATATGCCAATTTTATTAATAAATCAATACATGAGCTTACATTATGACTTACACATGATTCAAGGCTTGGTGCTTTCAATGAACCAGCGATTTTTTTCATAAAAAAGCTTTCTTTCCTGGTCTTGAATGCGACAGCGGTATAAGATCCCGCAACCGCCCACTTCGCTCACTGCTTTACGAATTTCTAATATCCGGTCGATCGGATATTGAACCCCATTCTCCCATCTTAAGATCAAAGGTGTTAATCTGCCTTGCTTATCAATCAATGTAATGACATCCACATATCTCTTGTACAGCATTAGAAATATCCTACCGGAAAGATGATATGACTGCCCTTAGGATCAAAATCACTCAATTCTTCATCAAGCAGCATGCTGCACCGTTTCACGCTTCCAAAGCCATATCGTAAACGAATCTGATCGATCGTTTTTTCAAGGCAGTATCGTTTCTGACGGCTCATTTCATCTTCAAATAAGGAAAATTGTACTTTTTCACTTTCAAAGCATAAATGTGAAAGAGAAACACTAACACTTCTTAACGGTATAGAAAAATCATAATTGTTTTTTATTAGCTCTGTCACGATTTCCATCAGTTCATCACTTAAATTGGTTGCTCTTACCAGCGTTTTCTGACGGGAAAAGCTTTTCAGATCTGTATTTCTCAGCTGGATGCTGACACATCTTCCTGCCATTCCTTTTTCCTTCGCACGTGAAGCTACCGACTCACAAAGGACATAGAAAACACTTTGGGCATCTCGTAGATTTTTTATATCCTTGGGCGTCGTGATACCATTACCGATTGATTTTACTTCTTGACAGGCATCTATACGTGCTACCTCACTTTGATCATAACCATTGGCAAACCAATAAATGATTTCTCCCATTTTACCTAAATGCCGCTTCAATATTTCTACATCAAACCGTGCCAGATCACCGATCGTATGAATACCGAAGATTTCCAGCTTCTTTAAGGTCGCTCTTCCAACATATAAAAGATCGCCCACAGGCAGCTGCCATGCCTTTTCCTTAAAATTATCACGACTGATTTCTACCAATCCCATCGGTTTGATCATATCACTGCCAAGCTTGGCAAATATCTTATTGAAGCTGATACCGACCGAAATGCTTAGACCGATCTCTTCCCATACCCTTTTTTGAATCGTCCGGGCGATATTTAAGCCGCTTCCAAATAAAGACAGGCAGTCACTTACGTCGATCCATGCCTCATCCAAGCCAAAACTCTCTACCCACTCACTATATTCCCGATAGATATCCTTTACCTTTTCCGTATAATAAAGATATTCTTCATAATGAGGAGGAATGATGACCAGATCCTGACATTTCTGATATGCTTCATGCACTGATTCACCTGTCTGAATCCGATACTTCTTTGCCGGATCATTTTTTGCCAAGATGATTCCATGCCGCATTTCGCTCTTACCGCCCACGGCCATCGGTACATGACGCAGCTCAGGCACCATCATTTCCTCTATCTGTGCATAACAATGATTGATATCACAGTGCAAAATTACTCTTTCTTTCATCTTCCCGCCTCCGCTTTCATTATTTCATTTCCAATATCATTTTACAACACATTTTGATATCTTTTAACTGGTAATATTTTACTTGATAATTATCATATTGCATCTTTTGCTTTTTTTTGATATCATAAACATGAGGTGAGAGAATGCTGCAAAATCAGATCATTAAACAAAGAAAAAAACAATTAAGATTAAAGATCGATGATATCATGGAGGCCACAGGCGCTTCCCGTCCCAGCGTATGCCGCTGGCTAGCCGGAGATACGAAACGTATTTCTCCTGAGAAGCTGCAAAAGCTGGCAGATATCCTTCAAACGACACCGGATCATCTGTTGGGAAAAGATAATGTAAGCACCATGAAACCGATCTTGGGTATCGTGAAAGCAGGTTATGATATGTATGCCGAAGAAAATATCATGGGGTATGAGGAAGTCAGCGAAGATGAAAGCAGGCAGGGGGATTTCTATCTTCGAGTCAGCGGGGATTCGATGGTCAATGCCCGTATCTGTGACGGAGATTTATTATATGTGAAATCTTGCAGTGATGTCGAAAGCGGACAGATTGCGATCGTATTGATCGGTGATAATGAAGCTACTGTTAAACGTGTTATCAAAAAAGATCATTTATTGATTTTGGAAGCTGCTAATCCTAATGTTGAAAATCGTTATTTTAATGAAAAGGATATTGAGGAGCTTCCGGTTCGCATCATTGGCAGGGTCCTTTATAATAAGGTGCGCTTTTAAGACAGGAAATTTTAGTAAAAAAATTATTGACAATGTTTTTTCATAGTTCTATAATACGCATATGAAATGCAAAGACGCTAAATATGAGGGAGTATTTTAGCGCCTTTTTCATTTAAAGGAGGGTAAATATGACCAAAATTCAAGAAACGTTTGGAAGTCTGGTATTCAATGATGCCATTATGCGTGCAAAGCTGCCTAAGGATGTCTATAAGAAATTAAAGGCAACGATCAATGAAGGCAAAACTTTGGACGTCAATGTTGCGAATACAGTGGCAAATGCCATGAAAGACTGGGCGATCGAAAAAGGTGCGACCCATTTTACACACTGGTTCCAGCCGATGACCGGTATCACTGCAGAAAAGCATGACAGCTTCATTACCCCGGATGGTAATGGAGGAGTCATCTTAGAGTTTAGCGGTAAAGAGCTGATCAAAGGTGAACCGGATGCCTCCAGCTTCCCAAATGGCGGATTACGTGCCACTTTTGAAGCAAGAGGATATACGACATGGGATCCTACTTCGTATGCCTTTATCAAAGACAATACGCTTTGTATTCCGACAGCCTTCTGTTCCTTTGATGGAAGCTCATTAGATAAGAAAACCCCGCTGTTACGCTCGATGCAGGCATTAAATGATCAGGCACTCCGTATTTTAAAACTGTTTGGTAATGATGATGTCACCCGTGTTACGACAACCGTAGGATGTGAACAGGAATACTTTTTGATCGATCAGGATCTATATGAACAAAGAGAAGATCTTAAGCTTTGCGGACGTACCTTATTCGGTGCTTTACCTCCAAAAGGACAAGAGCTTGAGGATCACTACTTTGGTATGCTGGATAAAAAAGTCAGCGATTATATGCGTGATCTGGACGATGAGTTGTGGAAGCTGGGCGTTTACGCAAAAACCGAGCATAAAGAGGTTGCTCCAAGACAATTTGAATTGGCTCCTGTTTTTACCTCCAGCAATATCGCAACCGATCACAATCAATTAACCATGGAATTTATGAAAAAGGTTGCGAAAAAGCACAAGTTTGCCTGTCTGCTTCATGAAAAGCCTTTTGACGGCATCAACGGCAGCGGTAAGCATAACAACTGGTCAATGTCGACCAATACCGGTATCAATCTTCTTGAACCGGGTGATTCTCCGGCAGAAAATGCCCAGTTCTTACTGATACTGACTGCTTTGATCAAAGGTGTTGATGAATATCAGGATTTGTTAAGAATTTCTGTCGCAACAGCCGGCAATGACCATCGTCTTGGTGCCAATGAGGCTCCTCCGGCAATCTTATCCATTCATTTAGGTGATGAGCTCAATGCCATCCTTGAAGCAATTGAAAAAGGTGTACCTTACAATAAAACATTTAATAAAGTCATGGAAATCGGTGTTGATATCCTGCCTTCCTTCCCAAAGGACACAACGGATCGTAACCGTACCTCTCCTTTTGCCTTCACCGGTAATAAATTTGAATTCAGAATGCTTGGATCAGCACTCTCTATCGCTTGTCCAAACCTTATATTAAATACAATCGTTGCGGAAGAGCTCCAGCAGTTTGCTGACGTGTTAGAAACGGCACCTGACTTCAATAAAGCCCTCAATGATTTGATCCGCAAAACGATCAAAGAGCATAAACGAATCCTATTCTCCGGAAATGGCTATACGGATGAATGGGTAGAAGAAGCAGAAAAACGTGGTCTATTGAATTTAAGAACGACAACCGAAGCCCTTCCTTATTATACAAGTGAAAAGAATATCCGTCTTTTCACAAAGCATAAGATCTTCACAGTTGATGAAATGTATTCAAGAAAAGAAATCCTTCTTGAAAATTACTGCAAGATCATTCATATCGAAGCATTAACAATGCTGGATATGGCCAAAACACAAATTCTTCCTGCTGTCTTGAAGACCCAAAAAGAAATGACAGATATTATCTTAAATAAAAAAGCGGTATGCGACTGCTTCGATTGCTCAATGGAAATTGACACACTCAAGAAAATGGATGCACTGACAAAAGAAATGGTCGATGCCATGAAACGTCTGGAAGAAGAGAATGCTAAGGCTGAAGCATTGCCAACCCTTGAGGAACAAGGCAAAGCTTATTCAACATTGATTCTGGCATGCATGGCCGATTTAAGAAAAGCAGCTGATGCTCTGGAAACATTGACACCAAAAGAAAACTGGCCGATGCCAAACTATACTGATTTATTATTTACTGAATAATGATAACGATAAATAAAAGTGGTTGTTGTACAACCACTTTTATTATATAAATCCATAATGCTCACAGGCATGAACGATTCCATCATGATCACAGCTTTCAGTTACAAAATCGCTGACCTCTTTGACCTCATCGACGCTTTGTCCCATGGCAATACCGATCGTTGCCTGCCGTATCATTTCTACATCATTTCTGCCATCACCAAAGCAGACTGTTTTAGTCAGATGAAAATAATCCAGACACTTTTCAATACCTTTATATTTATGAAATCCCTTGATTCCTAAATCAGCATAACAGCTGTTCCCAATATCAACATTTAAGCCTTCTATTTCCTTTAGCGGAGCATAATCATAACCTTTAGGTGCATATGCCATCGCCATGATGATCTTCATCGAAGGATTATATTCCCCCTGGCTGGGAGCTGTTTCACGAAAAAACTCATGGGTGATTTTCACATATTCATTGGGCTGCTGGACACAAAACCAGTCATCAAGCGTTTCCAGTGAACACACAAGCTTATTGGCGTTGCATACATCTATGACCTGCCAGACAAGATCAGTAGGCAAATATGCCGTATAAATCACTTCATGTTTCTCATTTAATACACACTGTCCATTATTCAGCACCAAAGCATCAAAACAAATCTGATCCAATAGACCACTTTCCTTTACTGAGCTTAAGTTACGCCCTGTGGCAACTACGATCTTATGACCTTTTTTTCTTAATTGCTCGATCGTTTCCAATGTTCTTTTAGAAATCACATGATTACTCGGATATAAAGTACCATCAATATCGAAACAAAAACAAAACCTTTCCATAAAAATCACCTCGGTATTTATTATACTAAATATAAGAGAAGATTTCTATGAATATATTAATTTAAACTTCTATCGAAACAATGATTGCAAATGATGAATCAATATGATATACAATAATTGTAATAGTCATACAGGAAAGGGGAACCATATGAAAAAATATCATACCATCATTTTAATCATTTTATTACTTACAGGCTGTCATCAGGATCAATGGGAAGTCCAAACAAAAGAAACAGGCTATACGATCACTTCCCTGCATGTTTTAAATCAACTAAACAACAATACGATCAATCATCTGCTTTTTTCCGTGCAATCAGAAGATACCTTGAACATCGATTATATCAGCCACTCCTATGCTCATCTCCCATTAACAGCAACTCAGGCAAATCATGTACATTATACTTCTGATATCGCCTATACAAATTTCAAAAATTTTTATGAATTTAATTTATCCTCTCTTTCGCTTACAGAAGCCGAGAACCTTCTGATAACCCATCCACAACTCATTGAATATATCAAAACACAAGATGGTCTTTATTATATTAATAAGACAGATGAGCGTTATATTCTTTACTATGAAACTGCAAATGAAGTAAAAAAAGTCATGGATTTTTATTCATATGATGATTTTTATCACCAGAATGATCATATTTATTTAGAATATAAGCAATATATCGAAAGACCTTATATCTTATCAGATATTACTCATGGGGATCACTTCCAATTAAATACGATTGATGGTATCATTCAAGAAAATTACAATTTCGCTTTTCTAAAAAATTTTCATTTAGCCCATCCATTCTTTGTAACTTATGAAAAAATATACGGACAGAAAGGTTTTGAAGTTGTTACAAGCAATCAATCTTCATTTTATATTGAACCTACAAACTTTTTTCAACCGCTTCAAGACTACATCATCACTCAGAAACAGACAACTGAACGCATGTTGACCAAAATTATTACGATTGATGATGAAAAAGAATATGATATTGATATAAGTGAAAGAGTTTACGCTGAAATTTATCTTGGTGATAATACTTTCTTAAACAAAGAATCGATCAGTTATGATGAATATTCTTATAGTATCATTGAAATCAATGATTTTCTAATCACTAAAACTCTTCTTCCATTTCAGGAATTAGCATATTTCTTTAAGATCAGCGATCATCAATTAATCGCATGTATCACGGATGACATTCATCCGGCTGAATATTATCTGATTACACTTGAATAAATTTTTTGCTTCTTAAATAATGACTATATTATATACATATTTTTTATATGTATCATTGACAAAGATATATCCTTTTGATATTATAGTCTTGTGATAACACAACGTTGATTCACATGGGAAGATAGAGAAATCAAATATAAATAAAATCATAATAACAGCATAATTTTCACTTATAACTATTTTATGTTCCATAAAAATTAAAATAGATTTTTATATGTGAGGATATGAAAAGAAGCATCTTTTTGATGCTTTTTGTTTAATAAAATGATCCTGTTGGTGAACACGATAATGTGAAATTGACCGGATATAATGACATTGCAGGAGTGTAACGCATGATGACTGATGCCTTTGCCTGATTGCCGCTTGTGGAAGCCTTCTTGCTGAATACCTGCCAGCCACTGCTGATATTGGATACTGATACAGAAGCGGAAAGGCACTTTGATGTACTGCCGTTATATTCAAATGTACCTGTAAGCGTTGCTATCCATAATGTTTCACCTTTATCGTTTTTGTAGTAATATTTTTTATAATTTGATACTGTTTTTGTAGTACTGTATGTACTAATACCCTTTTGATATACAGGCTCTCCTATTTCAATCTCTACATTGAAATTTTCATCTTGGATAATATCATCATTTGCATAAATATTATTCGGTAATATACTTGGTAATATACTTATTGATAAAACTAAACATAATAAATATTTTAATAATTTTTTCATTTTTTTTCTCCTAAAAATACAGACTCTCCCATTTCGATTTCAAAATAACAATCCGGACATACCGACTGATAATTTTTCACAAACTCCATGTAATCATAAGCTCTCCATGCCGTAAAACTAATGACTGCTACGGATATGATACCAATCAAACCATTTCGGATGATATTACGTTTATGAATCTGTTGTTTTATATAATCAAAGCTTATTGATTCATAATAATTCGCAACAATTTCCTGCGGTTCGCCAAAACGATCTCTACATTCATAATAAGAAGCTGCTTCATCCATTTCATTGTTGATCGTTTCAATGAGTTTTCTTAAAAATTGCTTTTCTTTCTTTCCATATACCGGAAAGATTTTTTTAATGTTTTTAATATAGTCCTTTCTTCCGTATGTCATAATCAACCCTCTTGATCAATATAAATATGAGGTACGATATTATCATTATAATATACTTGATAATCCCATTTCATATCTTGAAATTTCGCACCAATTAAAATCAATAAGATTGCCATTATCCCAAATGACAGAGCCAACACTTTTTTACGATTCATCTGTTTATATAGATAATCGTAATTACTTTCATAATAAAAGGAAGCAACGACTTCATTAGGCGATCCAAACTGATTTACATAGTCCTCATAGGTCATTGTTCCATTTGCGGATTCTTCGACACTTTTCGAAAATTGACGAATAAACCTTTTCACCTTTTTATCTCTCAAAGGAAAAATATACTTGATATCTCGAATATATTGCTCTTTAGAATTCATTGCTTACACCCCTAAAACTTAATGATCTTTTCAATTTGTCTACACATCTTACGATAATCTTCAACCATATCGTTAAAATATTGAATTCCCTTTTCTTCAAGATGATAATAAACCCTAACCTTTCGATTCACGATTTCTTCTCTGGTAGATACATATCCCTCTTCTAACATACGATAAAGGATCGGATACATAACTCCTTCTTTTACATCAAAAACGTCATCAGTCACTTCTCTAATCGTCGAAGCAAGCTCATAACCATAATAATCTCTATGCTTTAAAACACCCAAAAGAAGCATTTCAATTTTAAACAGATTATTTCTTTTTGACATACGTCACCTCTATAAAGAATGATACAATATAATTATATTATATTCAATACATATTTTTTATAGGTATAGATTGACAGATAAATTTCAGTAAGTTATTATATAAATGTAATAATCCAATGAAAAGTGAAAATATATAAAGAGTTATATATCATCAATTTTATGGTTATCTTGCTACTTTTAATGTTGAATATCAGCCTTGCTTCTTAATATTTTGAAAGGAGTATAAAATGAGCCAAAACATCCTAAAAACATGCAATAATTTCTTAAGAGCCAATTCTTTAAATTTTATTTGGATGATCCTTTTACTAAATTCTATAAGTATTTGGAAAACTGATGAAATCTATTTTATCATAATTCGTATCATAGCTCTTATCGGAGGAGTCATAGAGCTATTATGGTGCTTTAGGCTTCTGAACATTTTAGATAGATACTCATTAACAGCTGAAGAAATGAAGGTAAGCAAGGCTTTAAAATTCCTTTATGTCATCTACTTACTTCAATTGATTCTCTTCGTCATTATTATTTCACTTGGGTATAAAAACTTTCTGTTAGGATTACCCATAATTGTTACATTTCTGATTTGGTGCTTAATTCTTATATTCATTTCTGTCATTTCTAATAAAAGAGTGAAATTTATAAAAAAGAAAGGAATATCTTCATGAAAATATATATAAATAAGAATCAATTAAAAGATAATGATCAAAAAATACCTCTTGGAATCAAGATTTTTGGAATTATCGGATTACTTGGTTTATTCTATTGGTCATATAAAATAATCATCGATAACAATTATTCATGGGAAGTTTGGATTCAAATTACGGGTTCTATCGTATTTATCGCAGATTACTTATATTATTTATTTATCGCAGATTACTTATATTATTTATTGAAAGGAAAAAGGCTTTAACAATAAATATAACTTTTTGGATTTATAAAATAATCGTGGGTATGATCAGTTATTACATGCATGACTATCTTGTTGTTTCTATATTGTTTTATTGAAACGTAACATTCAGAGAAAGGAGGATCATTTATGAAAAATTTAAAGGAAGCTGTAAACTTAATCTTCAGTAATACAGGTATCGCATTCAAGATATTTGTGATCGTATTAATTGGAACCGTTTTGGAATATGTATTGAATCAGCTAGGAATGATTGGTTCATTGCTTTCTATCATCGTATCTTTCTATATGGTTGTTTTGATTGGGTATCTTTTGAATGTACTGCTTGTTGAAAAAAGAGATTTAGGACTTCAGACATGTTTTACGCAATCCTTTGAGCTAATTAAGAGCAGTTGGACTAAAATTGCCGTTACATTTTTAAAAGCGTTTGGAATTGGATTTATAATTATTCTGATTGCTACCGGTTTCGTCATGCAGATCGTAAACTCTACCCCTAACATTCAAAGCCTGATAATGGGGACTGATCAGATTACTTTTACACCCAATACATCTTTTATGCTGTTCATTTCCGCAATTATGATATTTGCTGCCTACTTATTTGAATTTGTCATATTTATGGCCTATTATAAAGTATATGGATATATTCTTGGTAATGATGATATCCGTGCAAAGAGAAAAGACTGTATCTTTATGAGCCTGATCGTATTGGTTGGATATATTCCTTTTGTCGGAGGTATTTTGCGTATTTTCATCTTATTTCTGTTTGAATTGAAAATCCTTCTTGATGTTAAGGAAGTAATTGCAGAAGAATAAAATATCTTCCTTTATTCATCAACAGGAAGATAGAATTTATTATAGTCATTGAATTAGATAAAGATTTGCTTAAGAAAACATCTGTTCATCATGTGAACAGATGTTTTTTCGATATATACCCTATCGTATGGTGTTTTTTAAATTAGTTTCCTTTATAAGATTTTTCAAGGATATCGATCATATCATTGATCATTGGCAGTTTAGGGTTTGCCGGTGAACACTGATCCTCATAAGCAAGAAGAGCAATCTTTCTTTCAGTAGCCTTCCATGTAGCTTCATCAATATTCTGATCAGCAAAGTTCATCTTGATGCCGACTTCTGCACCTAACTCAGCACATGCCTTTGCATAAGATTCTACTGCTTCTGCAGGTGTTGATGCAGGAAGACCTAACAGCTTTGCAATTTCCTGATATTTCTCATCAGCTTTGTAGTAGTTGTATTTTGGCCATACAGAGTTTTTCTGTGGTTTTGTACCATTGTAACGAATGACGTGTGGTAATAGAATAGCATTGGCACGTCCGTGAGGAACATGGAATTCAGCTCCGATCTTATGTGCCAATGAGTGGTTGACACCTAAGAACGCATTAGCGAATGCCATACCTGCAATACAGCTGGCATTGTGCATCTTTTCTCTGGCTTCCGGATCATTCTTACCATTTTTGACAGCTCTAGGAAGATATTTGAATACCATCTTGATAGCCTGTAAGCATAATCCATCCGTATAATCATTAGCTAAGGTTGCAACATAAGCTTCCGTAGCATGTGTCAATACGTCCATACCTGTATCAGCTGTAATTGAAGCCGGAAGATTTGTCGTAAAGGCAGGGTCTACGATGGCAATCGTTGGTGTCAGCGAGTAGTCTGCCAATGGATATTTCTTATTTGCGATCTTATCTGAAATAACGGCAAATGGTGTTACTTCTGAACCTGTACCACTTGTTGTCGGGATACATACCAGATTGGCTTTCTTTCCTAATTCAGGATAACGGAAAGCACGTTTACGGATATCAATAAATTTCTGTTTCAAATCATCGAAGTTTACTTCAGGATGTTCATAGAACAGCCACATTCCCTTTGCAGCATCCATACAAGAACCACCGCCAAGAGCAATGATCGTATCCGGCTGGAAGCTTCTCATAACTTCTACACCGCGCTGTACCGTTGCGATTGATGGATCCGGTTCTACATCACAGAAAAGCTGGTACTGTACCTTGTTTCTTCTCAGATTTAACTGATCCGTTACCTTATTAACAAATCCCAAATCAACCATTGAACGGTCTGTTACGATGAACACACGGGTCATTTCACGCATATCCTGTAAGTATTTGATAGAATCTCTTTCAAAATAAATCTTTGATGGAACCTTGAACCATTGCATATTGTTATTTCTTCTCCCCAGTCGTTTGATATTCAACAGATTGATTGCACTGACGTTATTACCTACAGAGTTATGTCCATAAGAACCACAGCCCAATGTCAATGAAGGAAGGAAGGCATTATATACATTTCCGATTCCGCCAAAGGTTGCCGGTGAATTCCAGATGACACGGATCGCTTTCACACGTAATCCAAATTCTTTTGCAAGGGCTTCATCTTTTGTATGAATTGCAGCTGAATGACCAAGACCGTTAAATTCAACCATCTGTTCTGCCAATGTCATACCTTCTTCTGTTGAATTTGCCTTTAATACTGCCAATACCGGTGACAATTTTTCACGTGTCAGAGGTTCTTTTGGTCCGACTTCTTTACATTCAGCACACAAAATGACCGTCTTTTCAGGTACTTCGAATCCGGCCTGCTTTGCAATCCATGTAGCGTCCTTTCCAACCATGACACTATTCAGCTTCGCACTGTCAACGTCTTTTGAATAAGCCGTTACACCGAACATATATTTTTCAAGCAATTCTTTTTCTTTTTTATTGACAAAGTAAACGCCATACGTTTTGATTTCTTTCACGAAATCGTTGTAGATTTCTTTATCTACGATAGCAGCCTGCTCGCTGGCACAGATCATACCGTTATCAAAAGCCTTTGACAAGACGATATCATTGACAGCCTGTCTTAAGTTACAAGTCTTTTCAACATAAGCAGGAACGTTTCCGGCACCAACACCTAACGCCGGTTTACCGCATGAATAAGCAGCGCGTACCATTGCATTTCCACCGGTTGCCAGGATCGTTGAAACATCCGGATGGTTCATCAGAGCATTCGTTCCTTCCATCGTTGGATGTTCGATCCACTGGATACAGTTCTTAGGTGCACCGGCAGCAACTGCAGCCTTATACACGATCTGTGCTGCCATGATGGAACATTCTACCGCACTTGGATGGAATGAGAAAACGATCGGGTTTCTTGTCTTCAAACAAATCAATGATTTAAAGATGGCCGTGGATGTCGGGTTTGTTGTTGGTACGATACCACAGATGACACCTACCGGCTCTGCGATCTCAACGATACCATCGACATCATCTTCTTTGATGATACCAACCGTACGTGTATGACGCATATTGTTTACAACGTGCTCACAAGCAAACAAATTCTTCGTTGCCTTATCTTCAAAGACGCCTCGTCCTGTTTCCTCAACAGCAGCCATTGCCAAAACACCATGCTGATCCAAAGCAGCTACAGATGCTTTCGCAACAATATAATCTACCTGTTCCTGATCAAGCTTCATAAATTCGTCTAAAGCTTCTACTGCATTCGCAACAAGTCTATTCACTTCTTGAACAGCAGGACTTACTTCTTCTTTAACTTCTTCTACTACTTCTTTTTTTTCTGTTTTTTCAGCCATTTTACTTCTCCTTTTTTTCACACACAAAAGATATCATTTGTGAATGGACTTGTAAAGCATTATTTGTTATTTTTTTCACATATCGTAAAATGAAAACGTTTACCCCCGGGTTTTTCATCAAATTCTTTTCTTCCTTTTTATCGTTTGTGAAATTTTTCATTTTTATTTTTCAAGTATTTGTGAAATGAAAACACTTTCAGTTTATAAGCATTAAAAAAAGCCTTTTTTTAGGGCTTTTTGTTATATTTATGATTTCACAAACCGTCGTTTTCCAAATATCATTTTTGTGAATTTTAACCTTAATTCACAACTTATTGAAATAAAGATACATAACGATGATCAACTTCGATCTGATACTCCCAATGATCCTGTTTTTCTACACAAGAAAGAATATTGGCAAACCGATGAACCTTTGCATTCAAATCAACATCCTCATAATCAACACTTATTTCCATCATCGTTTTTTCCTTGCGAATCATCTCTGCGATCGCATCCAGGACATCACGGATACCTACGCCTTTTTCAGCACTGATATAAAAATGATCTTTTTCATTTTTCTTGTATTCACATAAATCACACTTATTATGGAGCACCCACATCGGCGTATCTTCGACAGATAACTTTTGTAATGTTTTTTGTGTTACGTCCATATGTTCCAAAACATGCTCACTGCTCTCATCAACGACTTGCAGGATCAGGTCAGCATCATTGACGCTTTCCAGCGTTGAGTGAAAGGCATCGATCAATTCATGCGGAAGATGGGATACGAAGCCTACCGTATCCGATATCAAAAATTCAACTCCTTTATAAGAAACATGACGAATGGAAGCATCCAGGGTCGCAAACAACATATCTTTGACATAAACATGCTTATCATCATCAATTTCACAATAACGGAGGATCTCATTCATACAGCTGCTTTTTCCGGCATTGGTATAACCGACCAAAGATACCATTTTCAAATCAGAACGATGGCGTTTTCTTTTCATTGCCGCTAATGATTTTTTTACTTCTTTCAGTTCCTTTTCTACTCTTTGAATACGAATTTCATATTTTCTGCGGTCTAATTGATACTGCTTTTCACCCTCACCTTTATTCTTGCTGCCTCCACGCATTCTGGAGAAATTTTGCTGAGTATGGATGACAAAAGGCAGCTCATGCTTCAAGGTAGCCAATTCAACCTGAAGCTTCGCCTGTTTCGTATGTGCCCGTTTACCAAAAATCTCAAGTATACAGTCATTACGGTCAAATACCCGCACACCTAACATCTCTTTTAAAGTACGCATCTGACTGGGCGTGATCGGTGCCGCAATCATACATGCCGAAGCATGCGTTTCTTCGATCATTTGTTTGATCTCGTAGATTTTTCCCTCACCAAAATAAGTGGCCGGATGAGGGGTCCTTCTTCTTTGAATGATCTCTCCTACGATTTCATAATCACAGGCTCTCGCCAGACCCTTCGTTTCTTCAAACTGGCCCTCGACATCTTTTTCTTTTTCTAAATACAATCCTGCACATACAATTTTATGATTCATAGCATCACCTGTATTTATTATACCATAGATTCTTGAAACTTTTCGTAAGTTGGATTATGATAATAAAAAAAGGAGAGAAAACTATGTCATGTATATTTTGTAAGATCATCGATCATGAAATTCCTTCATCTGTTATCTATGAAGATGAAAGTGTCATCGCATTTTTAGACGTATCACAAGTAACCAGAGGACATACCTTGGTTGTTCCTAAAAAGCATGTTGCCAATATTCTGGAATGTGATCCGGATACCTTGTCCCATCTGATTCAAGTTACCCAGATGCTGGCAAAAAGGATCATGGAACGAACAAATGCCAAAGGCATCAATATTTTAAATAACACTCACGAAGCTGCCGGACAAACCGTGATGCATCTGCACTTTCATATCATTCCACGCTATGATGAAAACGATGCGATTCAAATTGAATTTCATGAATCTGAAAAACAAAATCTTGAAGAATTGTGTGCATTATTAAAATAAAAGGAGCGATGGCTCCTTTTCATTATAGATCATCCACCAAGGCACTTGACTTTGCATAAGCACTGGAACGTGCTTCAAAGAAATCTGTTTTGATCATATTGGCATTGGAATAACGAGAAACCCATTCCATTGATTTTGGTTCTTCTTCATATCCTTCATACAAGATTCCAAGACCTATGCCCTGACTTCTTAAATTACCTAAATACTTTACATAATCATGGATCATCGTTGGTGTCAATCCTTCAATCTCATTCCCGATGGCATATTCGCCCCATTTGATCTCTTCTTCAACACCCTTACGGATCATATTACGATATACTTCTTTCTTTTCTTCATCAAAAAGCTCCGGCTCTTCCTTTTGTAATTCCAAAAGAATGCTTCTAAATAACCAAAGATGCGTATTTTCATCACGATTGATATAACGGATTTCCTGTACTGAACCCGGCATCTTGCCATTTCTTCCAAGGTTATAGAAAAACATAAAACCTGAATAGAAATAAATACCTTCAAGGATATAGTTGGCAATCATCATCTTTACAAGAGTTGAGGCATCCTTATGCTCTTGGAAATCATTATAAAGATCACCAATAAACTTATTGCGATTCAACAGCTTTTCATCATTTTTCCATTGATAGAGGATATCTTCTCTTTCCTGTGGAGCACAGATCGTATCTAACATATAGCTGTAGCTTTGTGAATGAACAGCTTCCTGAAAAGCCTGAATCGTCAAGCAAAGATTCACTTCATTGGCAGTAATATATTCGCCTACATTCGGTAGATTTGCCGTCTGTAATGAATCAAGAAAGATCAGAAAGGAAAGTATCTTATCATAAGCCGTCCTTTCAGCTTTACTTAAAAGGCGATAATCCTTGATATCCTGATTCATATTAATTTCCTCCGGTATCCAGAAATTATTCATCGCCTGACGATACCAGTCACTGACCCACTTATATTTCATATTATTGAAATCATTCAGATTAGTCGTATTTCCATTGATCATTCTTCTCTTTGTTACTTCAATATCGCCATTTTCATTAAACAGCGCTTTTTTCTTTAATTCCATGATTTCCTCCTAAGATGCACATGATTCACATTCTTCGACTTCCAATGAACGGGAACGGACATAATACAATGTTTTTACTTTTTCATGATAAGCCAGCAGATAAAGATTCAAGACCTGACGCATCGTAAATTCGTTGGTAATATATAGATTTACAGATTGTGATTGATCGATATGACGCTGTCGCACACCGGCTGCTTTCACAAGCCATGTCTGATCGATCTGATGCGCCTGCTTATAAAGCCAGAAAGTTTTTGGATTCAGATCCGGAGCAATACGGGTAATGATGCTGCCCTTTTTTTCCTCCAAGAAATATCGATTCATGATCGGATCGACCGCTGCTGTCGTAGCCGAGATGATCGACGTCGAAGAAGTCGGTGCGATCGCCAAAAGATACGCATTGCGCAATCCATCCTGATGTACTTTTTCTTTTAACTTTTGCCATTTTTCATCAGTATAGCCACGCTTTTCAAAATATGCTCCCGTATCCCAATCGCTGCCTTCAAAGAAATCATAGCAACCTTTTTCTTTGGCTAATGCACAGCTGGCTTCAATTGCATAATAATTGATTTTTTCATAAAGCTGATCGACAAACTGAAGATGATCTTCACTTTCAAAGGCAATGCCCTGTAACGCTAACATATGATGGTAACCACTGGTTCCCAGTCCGATCGGACGATATTGCTGATTGGTGATCCGGGCAAAAGGTAATGGATAATAATTAAGATCGATGACATTATCCAAGGCTCGTACCGTAAGAGAGATGATTTGTTTCAGTTCACGCTCATCATTTACATTGATCTTACCCAGTGTCAGTGAAGCAAGGTTACATACCACAAAATCACCCGGTACATATTCATCAACAATGATCTTTTCACCGTCTACCTCTACAATTTTCTGTGAACGGTGGGATAGGGCACTCATATTCTGTGCAATTTCCGTACATAGATTACTGCAATAGATCATTCCCTTGTGGGCATTAGGATTCGCTTCATTCACGATATCACGGTTAAAAGTAAAAGGTGTACCGGTTTCTACTGCACTCTTGATGATCAACCGCACAAGATCTCGTAAAACAATCGCTCTTTTTGAAATACGGCTGTCAGCAACACAGCTTTCATAACGTCTTTCCCATTCTTCCCCATAAAAATCTTCCAGACAGTATCCCTTCACCTTTTCAATTTCATGAGGATCCATCAGATACCATGTCTGTGAAATATCTTCTTCTACCATTTTCCAGAATAAATTTGGATAGCAGACAGCCGGAAAAACATCATGAGCCTTCTGACGATCATCACCATTATTCGTACGCAATGCCAAAAACTCCGGCAGATCCTTATGCCATGCATCTAAATAAACAGCAACCGCTCCTGAACGGACACCCAGCTGATCCACGGCTGTCGCCGTATCATTCACTAATTTGATCCAACGGATCACACCACCGGCTGCCCCCTGAAAGCCACGGATATCGGAACCATTCGCCCGTACCTTTCCAAAATACAGACCCATGCCGCCGCCATGCTTCGATACCTTCGCAAAATTATCCAAGCTCTTATAAATACCATCCAGCGAATCATCTACCGTATCAATAAAACAGCTTGACAGCTGGTGAAACGGTTTACGGGCATTCGCCATCGTTGGTGTAGCCATCGTCACCTTCAAAGAACTTAACAACTCATAAAACTGCTTTGCCCAAAAAAGACGCTTTTCTTTCTCGGCCATTGCCAAATGCATTGCGATGCCCATGAACATTTCCTGCGGTGTTTCCAAAAGCTCATGTGCATGAGAGCTGATCAGGTAACGCTTATAAAGCAGATCCAGACCGCTATATGTAAATAAATCATCATTTTCTTCCTTCAGACAAGACTCCAGCTCATCAATTTCTTCCTTAGAATAATTTTCCAAGATATAGCTTCCATAATAGCCTTCTTTTTCCAAAAAACAAAGCTTATCATAAAAGCTCATAAGGTGATGACGTTCACACTGTTCATCAACCAGAAGATGAAGTTTTAAATTTAAAAAGCGAGCAGCGATCTTCTCCCACTGTGGTGCTTCAACACTGATCAGTTCAACACAACAGCGCATCAGAATATCCAGACATCTGATCGTATCCAAACCCTCATCATAGTAAGACTGATACTTTAAAAACAATGGCTGAAAAGATACTTCATCAAACTCTTTTTCAATTTTATCTAACAATAAAACGATTCTTTCATCCGGAATAAGATTCTGAATCATTCTTCTTTCTTCTCTGATCTTCTGACGTTTCTGACGATAGAGAATATAACTTTTTGCCTCTTTGAAATATTGAAGCTTCATCAATATCTCTTCTACCTGATCCTGAATATCTTCAACACTGCATAATCTTCCATGTAATTCTTCTTCATGAACCCTTTTTTCTACAGACCGGCATATCTCTTCCATATGCTCATCCAAGATACTGTTCTGCGTACTTTCAAAAGCTTTTTGAACTGCATTTCTAATTTTTTGTGCATTAAAATCCTCAAGCCGCTCATCCCGTTTTATGATTTTCATAGTAACACCTCGTATTTCTATTATATTGAAATCAGCACGACTATAAAGTAAAATGCCCGAAATTCTTCGGACATCTATGCTCCTTTTTGTTTTTTGCGTTTATATAAAAGACAGAAAATAAGAATCGTTATAATTTCTATCAAAAAGACACCGATACCGCCTTCAAGTCCAAAACTGCCGCCACTGACCAATGCATTCCCGACAAGTTCAAATTTAAATACCGTAGGTCCCATGCTCATACCGGAAACCAGGATACCATAAAAATTACCTTGGGCAAAATTCCACATGGAATGGGCACCGCTGGCTGCCCAGATATCATCAAAATATACAGCCATGCAGCTAAAAGAAAGACCCGCCAGAAAGAGATTGACCAGCGCTAATGGCGAAACACCCGGATTTCCTATGTGAAGAGCCGCAAAAAGCAATGAATTAAACATCATACTGAAAAATACGGAATAACTTTTGCTCAACCCAAACATCATGAAGCCGCGGCACATCAGTTCTTCCTCAAATCCCTGAAACAAAAAGCCGACAAAATACAATAAAAGTAAAACAAGATTACTGAGATCAATACCTGCAAATCGTGCTCCACCTGACACATATGTGATAAGCATCGCTCCTGAAAGCGTCAAAAAGCCGACTGCTAACCCTATCAAATAATGCTTCAAGGCATGATGACTGCTTAATCCCATCGATTCAAAGCTGCGGCCATGCATCTTAATGCCGACATACAGGATCATCAATGACATCACGATCGTCAAATACAAGTTATAAAGCGTCATCGACTGAGAAGCCAAGACCGTATCAATCGCTTCCACAGAATCAAGATCACCGATCACCAACGGAAGGACAAGAACCGATTGCACGACACTGCCGATCAGCATCACTGCCGCTATGATCAAACAATAGGTCGCCGGACTTTTTATCTTTGAAATCCCATCCTTATATTTACTTTCCTTCTTAAACAAATCAAACATTACTGATCTCCTTTTCTTATTTCATAATAAACGACATCATGTGCTTTCCCCTGCCATTCAATTTCATCCTTTACGGTATGTGAATACTTCATGCCGCACTTCTCCATCACCCGCCATGAACCAATATTTTCTTTGAATGCAGCCGCAGAAAAAACATATCCCTCATCCTTTTTCATCAATTCCTTCAAAACAGCCCCCAAAGCTTCACTCATATACCCCCTGTTCCAATATTTAGAAGATAAGGCATACCCGATTTCAATATTTTCATCATCATGCTGATTCTCAAAAACAATTCCGATACATGCATGATTTTCTTTTAATTCGATTCCATAACTAAAGATCTTTTTCTCAAAAAAAGCCAACATTCCATCAAAATCAAACGTATCGAAGGTTGTTGCATAACGGCCCAAAAAAGTCTGCAAGACCTTTTTATCATGAAAAATATTCCGATAAATATCATAAGCATCATTCTTTTTTAATTTTCTTAATATCAGTCTTTCTGCTTCCATGATTCTATGATAGAACAATACAAAGATGTTGTCAAAACAAAAATTATGCATAAACTAGAGTATGATAAAAATAGGTATCCTCCCCCGTCTTAACAAAGATCTGCACCGCTATGTCTTTTCCTCTTATCTGATTGATAAGATGAGAGCGTATAATGTGATTCCCTTGTTTCTGTTTGAAGAAACTCAGTTTTATGAATGTGACGGCTTCATCTTAGCCGGAGGCGGCG
>NZ_CALVGS010000049.1 GCF_944327115.1 uncultured Traorella sp. | reverse complement strand
TTTCATCAAGTGGAATTTTTACACCATAATAATCTTCAACAGGTGCAAAAGATTCCCGAATACAAGCAATAAAATTTGACTCATTTTTCTTAAACTCTTCAATTTCAAAATAGTTATTGAAAGGTTGATGTTTTACTAAACGCTCAATCATACAACATGTATGTATATACAATCCAATACTGGTATTACTACGAATTCTGATCTTATAAAGTTTTTGAAAATCATCTAATGCTTTCGCTACATGTTCTAAAAGCTTAGCCGGATTTAATATTGTTAAATAATCCATAATATTTGTAAGCGAAAAATTTTTCAATAATTTTTCTTCAAATATCTTAACCTCTTTGTCATCCAAATATTTTTTAAATATCTTTTCTACCACTTCTACGTTCTGATTAGCAATCAACTCTTCTATTGGTATAAAAAGTTTTCCCTCAATATCAGGATTTAATGTTCCAATGATACAGATTACATTGTAATTTTTAAAAAATTCACTCATTTCTTTATTTTCTACCAATTGATTATAATCACAGGTTAAAATATTCAAATTTATTTGATGAGGAAAACTAGAAACCAATAACTGCCGGATTTTTTCTGCAGTTCCTAATCCGCTAGCACAAGCACATAATATAACATCTTCTTTTTCTTTCTTTTCAATGATATGGTAATGGAAACTGTTTGACTTACATACCTTGATTAAAAGCTTTTCAAGTGGTGTATTTTTTTGCAACTCAAATCCAATTTGTAAGGCAAGCTTTGTCGTAATATTATTAATGATTCCAATATTTACATTTGCATGAAGACCTTTATAAATTTCTTCTAAACTCCCCATATCCACAAGTAAAATCACTTCTTCATAATGATTCATTTTTGTTAGATAGGAATTTAATGAATCTATGATTTCTGCAGTAGTTACTTCAATTGGCATATCAATAGCTTCAAACATATGCTGATTCAATAACTGATTTGCAGCGTTCGCAATTGATGATGCAGTAGAATAACCGTGTGCCAAAATAATACCAACCCTTCGTTTAATATAACGGTCGCGATTCATCATCTTAATATTCACTGCAAGTACAAATGTAAACATATCTCCTGCCACCAAATCTAAATGTTGATGTATATGTTTGGCAATTTCTTCTGCGATTAATAACTCTCTATTTAAAATTGAAGAAACCTCTTTTTTTAAATGAATAATTTGTAAATGGTTTTCTTCTTGCCAATCATGAATTCGTAAAGGTTCTTCCATCACATCACCGATATACTTAAATAAAAGCACTAAATCATTATTATTAATGTTGATGTTATATCGTTCAAAAACCTCTTTGAAAATTTCAGATATTTCATTCATAATATAACTACTTTTATAGTCTTTTATATCTTTACTATCATACATTACGTGATTATAGTATTCTGTAAGTATCTTAAAACATTCTTCAATGAGTTGATTTCTGTTTTTATAAACCGCATCCATCAATTTGTTATAAAGAACAATAACCTGACTATGATTATTAGACTCTATATAAAGTTTTCGCATATCCATCATTCGATGGTCACCTTGATAAGCAACATTTTTTTTCAAAGTTTGCTTTGCAAACATATTTGATGGTAAATGCTTCATATGAATTTCAATATTTTCATCTTTACTATCTGAAAAAGCATTTGCACAACATACACGTATTGTATTTTTTAACTCACCAATATTCCCTTCAAATTCATAATGAACAAACATATTATAGACAAAATTGCTAATCAAAATCTCTTTATTAATTTTTTCAGATTCTTGCATAAAGCTAGAGTAAATTAGTTGAATGCGTTCATAAATCCCTCTCTCTTTCAACGAAGGTATCGTTACAATAATTGGCACTCTTCTTAAAAATGTTTTTAATAAAACTTCTTGTGGCTTTTCTGTAGTTGCGAAAATAAGGCGTACATGTGCACGCTCCCACTTTTCATTCTCACCAACCCGATGATAAATTCCTTTATCCATAAATAGAAATAGCTTTTCCTGACATTCTGCTTTTAAACAATGTACTTCATCCAAAAACAGAACACCACCATCCGCAACTTGAATCAATCCCGGATTATCTTTATCTGCTCCTGTAAATGCACCTTTTTTGTGGCCAAATAAATTAGCGGTTAAAAGTTCAGGATTGTTCGCATATTCACTACAATTGACCGTGATGAAAGGCTTTTCTTCATCTAAAATATGATGATTTACAGCATATTCATACATTAGCTGTGCTATAAAACTTTTTCCCGTACCTGTTGGTCCATATAATAGTGTTGGTAATGAATCATTCGGATAAGAAATAGCCGCTTTGCACTGTTGAACACAAGAAGCAAGAGAATCTTGATATCCAATCAATTTTTCAAAATCAAGTTTGTCTGTTTTCTTTTCTTGCTTCATCAGCTCGTTCATTGATAAATAGCGGTTCTTTTTTACTATACATTTATTTTCAAGTTCAAAAACACGTTTATGATAATAAATCGGTTCTTTTTCTTCTATACAAAAAAGAATCCCTTCTTCTACAAGAATATTCATTTCACGTGCAACATAATTTCTGCTTTTCGCTAATTCTTTACTAATCTCGTTTACATGTGATCCTTCATTTTTTTTCGTGTGTTTCATTACTGTTGTGATTAATTCCTGATTCATTTTATCACCTTCTTTTTGGTAGTAGATATTTTCATTATAACAAGTAAATTTTTCTTGTCAAATTTCACATTTTGGCATGATTTATGCGTAAAATATAAGTAGAGGGAGTGTGAATATGAATTATCGATTGAATAAACAATTGAAGACAATACAAACACAAACCTTTCATGCAAAACTATATGATTCACTTGAATTTCTTCGCATAAGTAACAGTGAAATGTTTCAAAGTATCCTACAGTTGATTCAAGAAAATCCTTTACTAGAAATAGAACCCATTTCTTATCCTTATCTTTCTTTAGATGAATCTTTTGAAAATGTTTCAAAACAAGTTGATTTAAAAGCACATTTATATTTTCAACTTCATACAACTGATAGCAGTTATGATTCACGTGTTTGCTCTTATATCATTGAATCACTAAATGATAGCGGCTTTTTTAACGATGATTTTGAATCAGTATGTCAAAAGCTCAATGTCCAAATTGATGTTTTCAAAAAGAATCTCAATTTGATACAACATTTTGATCCTATTGGTGTCGCTGCCAAGGATAGTATCGATGCTCTTATTATTCAATGTAAGAACCAACATCGATATCATGCTGCTACAATGCTTCAATGTTACCATGAAGAAATCATTCAGCAAAACTATGTCAGCATTGCTAAGAACATGCATCGCACACTTAATGATATTAAACAAGATATGGCTTTTATCCGTACATTAAATCCTTATCCATGTTCTGTTTTTTCTTCTGAAAAGAATGAATTTATTTTACCTGATTTAAAAGTTGAAATCATTGATCACCAAATTGTATTATCTCCAATTCGCTATTTTCAAATTTCTACAAATGATCTTTATACAGATTTAATTGATCATGATCCTACTGTAAGAAAATATTTTCAAGATGCTAAAATTCTTTTAGCCAATTTGGACAAGCGTAATAGCACCCTGATGCTTGTTGCGAGCGAATTACTAAAAATACAAGAAAACTATTTTTTATATGGTTCTGAATTAGAACCATGCACACAACAAAATATTGCCAGCCAATTAGGTATCAATGCTTCTACTGTTTCACGCGCTATCGCAGATAAATATTATGAATTTAATCATCATTATTTTCGCCTTTCAGATTTATTTGTAAGTTCTACAACACAAGGGGATAGTAGTGATGCGATTAAAAAAGCAATGATTGAAATTATTGAAGATGAAGACAAGCGTGCTCCTTTTAACGATGATCAATTGGTCAGAGAGTTAAAAAAATATAACTTAAATGTATCAAGAAGAACAGTTAATAAGTATCGAACATTATTAAACATTCAAAAAGCAAGCAAACGTAGAATTAAATAAATTTGTTTTTTCGAGTTTGGCACGTTTTATGCGTAACATTTATTGAGAGGTGGTGATGAAATTGAAAAAAGTAATACTTGCGTCGCACGGTGATTTATCAAAAGGAATGCTTCACTCCATTCAAGTCATTATCGGTAAACCCTCATGTGACATCGAAACATATAGCCTATATCCTGGTGACAGTGCTGTAGAATATGCAAATAAATTGAATGAAGAGATAAAATTACATCCTAATACTCAATATATTGTCATTGCAGATGTTCTAGGAGGAAGTGTTCATACAGCTTTGATGCAAATTTTAGATAATGATAATTTATTTCTGTATTCAGGAATGAACATGAGCATGGTTTTAGAAGTTCTTACGTGTTTTGATGATACAGATCAAGAAAAATTATCAAAATTTATGGAAGCAGGTAAAGAAGGAATCACATTAATGAGTAAAAACAGTTTAGTAAAAATAGAAGATGAAGAATTTTAGGATTGACGAATAACTTAAATTGCCGTTTAATAGAACTATAATATGAAAGGAAAATAAAAATGATTAAATGTGTTCGAATTGATCATCGTTTAATCCACGGACAGGTGGCTTTTTCATGGACAAAATTTCTTGATGCAGACTGTATTTTTCTTATAAGTGATCAACTTATGAAGAATGAGATTAGAATGGCAGCAATGAAAATCGCAAAACCTTCAGGTGTAAAACTTGTTATGAAAAATATAGAAGATGCCATCAAACTAATTAATAATGGTAGTACAGATAAATATAAGTTATTCATCATACTTGAAAGTATTGAGGATGCATATCGTTTAACAAAGAACGTTCCATCAATAAAAAAAATAAATATCGGAGGAACCCAATCTAAAGATGATCGTTATCAAATTTCAAAAGCTGTTTTTATTAGTAAAGAAGATGAGCAAAAGTTAAAAGAAATGATTAAAATGGGTATTGAAATAGAAATACGTCTTGTACCTACTGATATAGAAAAAAAAGTTCATTTTATGTAAATTTCATAATAAGTCATATTTTTAACCTTAACCATAATCTTTAAATTATAATTTATGATATGAGTTGGAGTACCATTTATTATGAATAATTGATTATAATTCAAAAATATATTAGCATATCTTCATATTAAAAGGCGATCAATTGATCACCTTTTTCATAAATAAAGCAAAGTTTTATTTTATTGTTATATGCGGATAAGGAATTTCAATGCCTGCTTCGTCAAAAGCTTTTTTTATCTGTAAACGACATTGGCTGCATAATTCAAAGCTGTCGTCAATATTACGGGTCGTCATCCTGGCTTTTAATGTAATACCGCTATCCTTCAGCTCCGTGCAATGAATCTTTACTTCTTCACCGATATCATAATATAGAGGATGGTTTGTAATGACTTCTTTCATGATCTCACTTGCCTTATCCAGATTACTCTCATAGGAAACATCAAATGACAGATAAGCTACCTTGTACTCTGTTTCATGTGTCATATTCTCAACAATCGCTTTATTGACCAAGGTATTCGGAATCATGATCAGATTTTTCTCAAGCGTTTCGATGACCGTATGGGATAAGGTCATCTCTGTTACCTTGCCGCGAAGATCATATTCCTTTAAAATGATCGTATCTCCTACCTTAAATGGTTTGGATATCAGGATCATCATACCGCTGACAGCACTGCTTGCCGCTTCCTGACTCGCTAAACCAACAACAACAGCTACGATGCCTCCTCCGGCAAGTAAGGTTGTCGCAATATCCTGCATAAAGGTAATTTGCGATAACACACTGAAAATTAAAATCGTCCATAGAAGTATGCTTTTGATCCTGAGAACTGCATCCTTATGTTTGAACTCATGCTTGCGAATAAGTTTGGTTATGAGATAATTTACCAGAAGAAATAAGATGACATAGAATGAAATCGTCAAGATTCCATTAACAAGACCACCTTTAAACATACTGTTTAATTGTTCAATCGTATTTTCCATGATCCACCTCGTTATTATTATATCAGTATTTCTATTTTTTCCCAATCATTTTATATGATTCAAGCTAAACCATGGATTACTATTCATCGGCAAGAAAGCAAAATTATTTTCGATTATTAGTCGTGCATAAAAAAGTGAAATGTTAATGACAAATGGGAAAAGATATGCTAGAATAATAACGGATGAACTCCATACAAATAGGAAACCCCAGTGGTGTTGGCACTGGGGTTTCATTTAGGAGGGAGGATCACAGCTTATCGTCTGATCAGACTGATATACAGCATGATCAAACGCAAGCATTCTTTCACAACTATCACATTTTCATAGAATAGTTGGAGAAGAATGAAAGGTTCAAAACCCATCTGTAATCCCTCCATACAAAAAATACAGGTGTCATGGTACTCCCTCCTTTTATTTATGGCACCTACTATTTTATATCCATGAAATGGTCATTTTTCCCAATAAAATAATGAAAAAGTTTATTTTTTCATCCTTGTGAATCGCAACAACGATGATTCATGTGTTGAATCTAACTGTCATTCCATTATTTTTATGGTATAATACTTTCATGTCGAATTTTAAACAAAAGCTTTTGATCTATTTTGCTGCTCTTTCAGCAAGCACTCTGTTGATGTCAAATCTCGCGGCGATCAAGTTGTGGGATTTTTTCGGCATTGCCGTTGACGGAGGCATCGTTGTTTTCCCGCTTACCTATATTCTTGGTGATCTGATCGTTGAATTTTATGGTAAGAAAACAGCAAAGGATATCATTTGGGCAGGTTTTTTGGTGAATATCATCGCAATGATCGTATTTTATGCCGTAATTGCTTTACCTGCTTATAAGGAATGGAAGATGCAGGAAGCCTATGCGGATGTATTGGGCTTTACACCACGAATCATCGTGGCTTCGCTGATGGCTTATATTTGTTCCAATCTTTTTAATAATCATCTTTTCATACGTTTAAAAAATAGTCCAAATATTTTTTCAAGAAGCTTTATTGCCAGAGCTTTGGGATCATCTGCTTTTGCCCATTTGGTTGATTCCGCAATATTTGAAACCATTGCTTTTATTGGTGTCCTTCCGTTTATGGACTTTTTGACTCAGGCCCTTTTTGCCTATCTTCTCGGTATGGGGTTTGAGATCATCTTATCGCCATCAGAAGCGTTCATTGCAAATAAGTTAAGAGGTAGATTACATGAAACAATATAAAAACAATAATCAGTTCAGCTTTGAGATCACAAAAAAATTAGATGGAAAATTAGGACGTGCCGGCATCCTTCATACACCTCACGGCGATATTCATACACCCGCTTTTATGTGCGTAGGCACAAAAGGTGAAGTACGCTTTGTCAGCAGTGAGGATTTGAATGCGATTCATGCACAGGCCATGTTAAGCAATGGCTATCACTTGCGTAATGTATCCCCTGAAATTGCAGAGCATGGCGGACTGGCAGAATGGTCCGGATGGCAGGGACCGACATTAACTGATTCCGGTGGCTTCCAGGTCATGTCTTTAGGAAGCGGTTTAGGCAAGGTTGTCAGTATGAAGCGTGAACAGGAAGTGATCAATACCGATCCGAAAGATCGTTTGGCACATGTAAGCGAAGACGGGGTATATTTTCATGATCCGTTTACAGATCAGGATGATTTTATCGGGCCGGAGGAATCGATGCAGATTCAATGCCGTATTGGCGCAGACATCCATATGGCCTTTGATGAATTGACTTCATTGGCGGACAGCTATGATTATAACGTAGAGGCTTTAGCACGTACGGAAAGATGGGCACAGCGCAGTCTTGATGAACATCTCAAGCATCGTGATGATCTTGGTTATCGCCAATCACTCTACGGTGTACTGCAAGGTGGACGCTGGGAAGATTTGCGTCGTTCTACCGCCAAAAAGCTGGCCAGCATGGATTTTGACGGATATGGACTTGGAGGTGCTTTCTTAAAAGAAAGTTTGGGTGAGATCCTTCGCTGGTGCTGTGAAGAATTACCTGAAAATAAACCTCGTCATCTTTTAGGTCTGTCACATCCGGATGATATTTTGATCGGTTCAGAAATGGGAGCCGATACATTTGACTGTGTAGCTCCGACAAGAGAAGCCCGTCATGGCCGTATCTATACAAAATATGGTCCTATCAGCCTTCATAAATTTGATGGCAGCCATGAGCTGTTAGATGCCAACTGTGATTGTCCGACATGCAAAGCCGGATGGACACGAACACAGCTAAGAGCCTTGATGAAATCTGAAAAACAGGAAGATAAGCATCAGTATTACAATCTTGCTTCCATGCATAATTTACGTTTTATCATTCGTTTGACCGAAGAAATACGTGAAGCCATCATCAATGGTACTTTTGAAGAATATAAAAAAGAATTTTTAAAAAATTATTATCATCGATAAAAGCCGGACCATAAAGATCCGACTTTTTTTTAGAATTTTCCATTATCATTCTGCCACTGAGAACGATCGGCAATCGTTTCCATCACATCCCAGTGTTCAGCAATCTTGCCATTTTCTACACGCCACAAATCATAATAGCTTGTCGGCTTTCCACCAAAAGTTCCTTCACTGACAGCTAATACATAATTGCCTTGGGCAAGCACCTGATGAATGGTCGTATAAATCATCTCAATATTAGCCTTAGCCATTTCCTCTAAAGCAGCACCTAACCCGGAAACACCATCGGCAATACCTGAGTTATGCTGGATATAGGTATCACCATCAAAGTAATCAGGTGTTTTCTGAGGATTGTTGCCTTGCATCACATCATATAAGAAATCCTTCACTAACTGACGATTCGCTTCTGTCTTATCTAAATCCAAAACAGGAGCTACATTGTCAATCTGGGAATGACCTGATGGATTTACATCTGCCTTTGCTGCCAGATTATCCCAATGTTCAATAATCTTACCATTTTCATCAAAACGGAAAATATCAAAAGCAACCTGCTCACCTGCACCCGCAAAATTATAAACGGTATGTAAGAACACCTTATCATGATCTTCAAAGGCACGAATATTTTTTACTGTTGTCTTAACAGGTGCACCCGCTAAATATTTTACGCTGCCTATAAAGGCATCACGTCCTGTACCATAAGCTAAATTATGCTGGATATACCCCTCTGCAAGCAGCTCATATGCCTTATCGGTATCACCACTTGCAAATGTCTGAATCAATTCTAATGCTTTTTCAATCTGTGTCATCTTTTTGTCCTCCTAATATCTCATTTTAAATGCCATGGCTGTTGTAACCATTTTGATTACATCTAAAAGATAACACTTCTGTGTTGTAATGTCAATAGTTACATCCATTTTTTCTAATATTCATGTCAACTATTACAACACCCATCAACATAATTCATAGACGAATATTGATCAGATCATGGTTTTCTTTTCATCATCAAATCCATTCCAGACAGGTTTTCCTGTATAAACTAAGGCCTTTTTTTCACCCTTAAGCACCTGCAAGGCATTGAAAGCCAGTGCTTCCTGCTCATATTCCCCGGCATATACCGCAATAGGTGCAATCCAGCCGCAACGCTTTTGAATTCCTTCCCTAATATCTTCAAAACGCATCAAACCACCTGTCAGCACGATCCCATCAACATGACCTTCCAGTACCGCACTCATGGCACCAATACATTTCGCAATCTGATAGATCATCGCATTCCAGACACGAACTGCTTTTTTATCGCCTTTTTCTACTAACTGATGAATCTTATCTGAATCAGAAGTACCGAAATAATTGGAGAAGCCACCTGTGACACTACATAGATTGCGCATTTCTTCCTTTGGTTTATCCCATAAATAAGCGATGACATCACTTATGGCCATAGAACCCATGCGCGTAGGCGTAAAAGGTCCTTCTCCGCCACCACCATCATTGCCATCGATCATTTTGCCATGATCATGAGCCGTAATCGTAATGCCGCCATCAATATGCGCAACGATAAGATTTAAGTCCTCATAATTGCGATGAATTGAAGTCGCATACTTACGGGCCGCTGCTTTTAAATTTAAGGCATGACTGATTGCTCGACGGTAAATACCGTCAATACCTGTAACTCTTGCCAATTCACAATATTCATCAACGACGGTCGGATCGCTCATGAACATTCGTCCACCATATTTTTCCTGTACTTTTTTACCCATCTGTACACCTAACATCGAGGAATGATATAAGCCGCCTTTTGCTTCTTTCGTATCTTGTATCAACTGATCGCTTACCTCATAAGTACCGCTGGCCACCGAATAGCTTGCACCGCCGCGGCAGGCAATCGCATCTAAGCCTGAAAGATCAAGATGGTTATTTTCTATAAAATCACTTACGACCTTCATTCGATAATCCAATTGATCATTGATCGTTGGAAATTTTTTTAAAATTGAAGAATCATGAAAAACATCACTGGTAAACATATTTTTATCATTGATAAATAAAGAGAGCTTGGTAGAGGTTGAACCCGGATTAATGACGAGTATCTTATAATCTTTCATATACATTTCCTTTCATGAATAAATACTCTATTATTATATCAAATTTTAACCATTACGATTTAAAAAAGCATAAGTCTTTTGACCTATGCTTTTCATTAATTTCTATCATTTGAGCTTGAAAAATTACTTTTTTCTACATTTGCGCCATTATTCGTCGTATTCTGTTCACCGACCGTTACCTGAATCGTCAAGGTTTTACCATTCCGATATACTTCAAGTGAGAGGGTATCACCAACCTTACTTTCTGAAATCTTATCTTTTAAATCACTGCTTCCGCTAATTGTTTCACCATTCACTGACGTAATGATATCGCCCTCCTGCAGATTGGCTTGTTCAGCCGGAGAATTGCTCTGAATACCTGCCACTAAAGCACCTTCAATTGAAGATTGATCAGATGCATCGGTAACCGTGACACCGATATAAGGCATACTGACATAGCCCTTTTCAATGATGCTTTCAATGATATCAAGGACATTGCTGATCGGAATCGCAAAACCGATATTATCAATTGAAGTACCACTGGATGAAGATGAATATTTCGCATTGGTAATACCGATGACCTCACCATACATATTGAACAAAGCGCCACCTGAATTACCCGAGTTGATCGCACAATCTGTCTGAATCAATTCCATCGTAATCCCATCTGAAGTCGTTATATCACGATTTAAGGCACTCACCTTGCCTCCTGTCAAAGAGAAGGTCAGCTCACCTAATGGATTACCGATCGCAACGACATCATCGCCCACATTCATATTGCCTGAATCACCAAGTACGACCGGTGTAAGATTTTCCGCCTCGATTTTCAATACCGCAATATCATTGTTCTCATCATAGCCCACTAAGATCGCATCATATGATGTGTTATCATAAGTAGTCACCTGTATCCGCTGCGCATTTTGAATCACGTGATAATTCGTAACGATATAGCCATCCGAAGTGAGAATAAAACCGGAACCGGCAGTTGCTGATGTCGTTGTATGACCAAAATAATTCGTTGTTGATTCCGTCTTGATACCTACCGTTGAATTGACATATTTCGCATAAATTTCGGCAGCTGTCAATTCTTCTCCCGTATTCACATGATTGACATTAATAATGGAAGAAGGACGTGTTCCAAGATTGATCGTTGATGCATCATTACCGATCACATCGCTCAGTTTCATGACTCCGGCACCACATACTCCACCAATTAGTGAGAAACAAAGCGCCATTGCGATAAAACGTCTTTTCGTTTTATCTTTCTTCGTATCTTTTTCCTCTGTTATTTTTTCATTTTCATTTATCTCTGTCTGATCCTTATCGAACATAATCATCATCCTTTCTTTCTATGCTTTTAATTTAACGCCAGAAAATGAAATTTTGATGAAGAAAAAAGGAAATTCCGCTGAAATCAATTTATGATACTTCAAATTCACCTGAATCAGAACCGATCGTGATCGTATAAGTATCACCGCTGATGATATCCGGACTGCTGAGGATTACTACATTAAAATCTAATTCTGAAGTATAGCTCATAACCGTATTGCCCTTTTGATCTGTCAGGATAATCAGCGTTCCCGCAGCGCGTTGCCCGGCATTCACAGCAATCACGCCCTGTGTGGAATCACTAAAGGTTTGAGCCATCCCTGAAGCACCTGTACCAATATACCACCGCTAATCGTTGCCCTGATATCATAATCAAGCGTTGCGGTATCTCCCTGTGTCGGACCTACGACAACCGTATAACCACCGCTAATTTCAAGTGTACCGTTTGCATCAATACCATCGTCTGAAGCATGGATATACAGGTTACCACCTGAAATCAAGATCGTACCATAAGAAGATGATGAATCAAAGCCACCATGATCACCAAACATGCCATCACGTCCGCCATCAGTACCACTCGCATCATTACCACCAGCAGCATTAATACCATCATCACCGACAATTAAACAAATATCACCACCACTTATAACAACATGTAATCCTTCTAATCCTTCATATGCCAATGACAGCATTAGAAATACGGGGGATACCGGGATGAGTGTGGTTGCCGATAAGGATGGTATGCATGCAGAGACTTTCATCTTCCACGAGCAAAACCCTCATTTCATCACCTCTGTTAAGTATTATTATACCATCGGGGATTGAAAAAGAATTGAAATTTATAAAAAACAAACCTTTAATCAAAAAGCGTGTTAAAATAAAAGAAGAGGTGAAAACATGAGCACGATTCATATTCAACATATAGGAATTACAAAAGTTACAACGGATTGTATCGTCAATGCCGCCAACAACCATCTTTATTCCGGCGGAGGCGTATGCGGCGCTATTTTCAAAGCTGCCGGATACAAGGAATTAACAGCAGCCTGTCGCAATATCAATTATTGTGAAACCGGTAATGCTGTTGTTACCCCTGCCTTCCAGCTTAATACAAATTATATCATTCATGCCGTAGGCCCCATCTGGATAGATGGTCAACATCATGAGCCCGAATTACTTTATCGTTGTTACCAAAACGCTTTAAAGCTTGCGACAGAACGGGCTTGTCATTCGATAGGCTTCCCTTTGATCTCATCAGGTATCTATGGATATCCGAAAAAAGAAGCATGGGAAACTGCTATACAGGCTTGCAGTGATTTTATCAATGAACACCCCGACTATGATATCAACATCATCTTTGCGATTCCTGATGACAACACGCTGCAGTTAGGTGAAACCATCCTAAATCAACATCTTAAAGAAGAAGACCTCATCAAACAAATCAATCAAGATCAGCTGCAAGCAGCAATCAATTTCTTTGCTGATTATAAAAAGGTAGCCTGGACGAAAAATGAAAAAGGAGGACGCTCTTATCCAATCTATCCAAAAGAAGCCTTCGAGTATATACAGCTCTTACCGGCTGACCTGAATTACATGGAAAACTATGATCAATACTGTAAGAATATCTATTTAGAAGATTTAAATATCCATCAGATTCGAACGATCCTGACAATGATCACAAGAAAAGAAAGATTTTATGATGGTTTCTTGGCTCATTCTATTGAAGATGGCACGATTCTTCATCTATTAGAAAGATTAGATGACATCCTCAATGAATTTCAAAAAAATAACTAACAATACATAAAAATGATTCCTAAGTGAACTTTTGGAATCATTTTTATCTTTTATTATAAAACATCCCGATCATCACCGGTGTATCATATCCTGGTACCATATTGGGATAAATGATAATCGTATGGTCACGATCAATAGCTCTTAAATGATCATACCACTCATCAACAGACTCTGGCATTTTCCCATCAATAAATCGATGAGGGGAAGCACATAAGCTGATAATGAAATCTTTCTTTTCCTTTGCACATAAACGAATGATATGTTCAGTGGCATCACAAGGTTCCTGAGCAATGATCGCATCATATTTTAATATCGAAGTCGTATTATGATCAAACCTTTCTTTGAGACCTTCGACAGGATCTTTGAATTGTTCCAGTTTTGGATCCATTGCACTCATTCTATATCCTTTTGAAACAAGTAAAGAAGAGAGTCTTGCACTAGGACCGCACCCCACTTCTAAAAGATGGGGATATCGATCCGGTGTAAAAATACGGGCAACATAATCAGCAAAATATTCTTGTCTTGATTTTAAACCTTTCATCCATAGCATATAATCTACCATTTCATCGCAGATGAAACCCTGTCGAGGATGTTCCAGCTCATATTTTAATCTGTTTAGTTGTTCTTCACTAAATTCACACGGATTTTCTTTGCAGAATAAATCGAATTTTTCTTTCATGATCCTTCCTCTTACATATAATTATTATAGAATATTTCGACAAAAATGAATACTTTTTTTAAAAGGTCAATTGTCCAAAATCAAAAAACAGCTGCATGCATACAACAACATAAACAATTCCAATGAAAACTCTCACAAGAACCATGATCCATCCTTTTTCAACATAATACCGCTATCCAATCCATAGGAAACAGGTTATTATGACATCTATATAATTATTTATATAAGGTATTCAAACTATTTTATATACACAGCTTCTATTTAAAATTATTTTTAAATAGTATTTACTTTATATTAATTTTAGCATATAATCTATTTAAAGAAATATTTAAACAGATTGAGGTGATATATCTTGGGATAAATGAAATTTTGCGTGCACTAGCTGATGATAATCGAAGGAGGATACTAATGATATTACAACAAGGCAAAATAAATTCAGGAGATTTGGCTAAAGAAATGAACATATCCCCTCAGGCTCTTTCTTATCATCTGTCAAAATTAAAAAAAGCTGATTTAATCTATGAAACAAAATACAAAAATTTTATATTTTACGAACCTAATCTTTCAATCTTAGATGAAACGATTCTATGGTTAAGCAACCTAAAAGGAGAACAACAAAATGAAAAATAAAAGATTATTCTACTTTCTAATGTTTTTGCCTTTACTTTCTGTTTTAATATCTTTACAATTCCTGCCGGATCAAATCCCTGCTCATTATGGAATTACTGGTGAAGTTGACAGATGGGGAAGCAAATATGAAGTATTTATTTTCCCCGGAATTACCATAATTTTCGGACTTGTCATACTTATAATAACAAAATATGCCGCTAAGCAAGAAAAAGATGGAAATAATAATCAAAAGATCGGTTTCACCACAGGAATATTATTACTATTATTATTTAATATCATGCCGTTTTATTTTCTTTATACAGATATTATCAAAGCGGAAAACTTAACTGTTGTATTTATTGATCCAATGCAGCTTATTTTTATATCATTGGGTATGATCATTATGATTATTGGAAATATCATGCCTAAAGCGAAGATGAATTCAATGATTGGTCTGAGAACGACATGGAGCATGAAAAATGAAATAACATGGAGAAAAAGTCAGCGATTTGGTGGAATTTCATTCATCGTTGACGGAATACTTATTATAGTAGGATGTTGCTTTACAAAAGGTTTTGTGTGCTATCTATGGTCTATAAGTATATTAATACTTTCTCTGCCTATTGATATTTATTACACATATAAAGTAGCAAAGAAATATAATTAGTCAAAAAAAGCTATTCCCTTTACATTTTTAAGAATAGCTATATAATTCCATTTTACTTTCAATAATTATAAGCTATATAACTAATATTTATATTTTATTAGTCTTTTTACTAATAAATAAAAACTATAATCTTTTTACTTATTATTTGGAAATATAAACAAAAAAAAGAAGCATTCATACTTCTTAGTATCTTTTTAGAATAACTTTTTAATCAACAGCTATATTCCTATTTCACTTTCATAATTATAACTTTTTTAAGAGATTATACTCCTATTCATAAAAGCAAAATGAAGTATCTAATCTGCTCATGACAACATTTACGTTTTGGTAACTGTAAAATACGATAAAATAAGATTTTTAAAGGTTTCTTATCAGGCATATATGTTACATATTTTGAAGCAAAAATATTATTACTCAAACCTCCTAATGCATACTGCATATCAACATTGCCTTTATCAATACATAAAATCAATCCAATTGGTGGATTATCATTTTCAT
Source organism: uncultured Traorella sp. (assembly GCF_944327115.1). GTDB lineage: Bacteria > Bacillota_I > Bacilli_A > Erysipelotrichales > Erysipelotrichaceae > Traorella. The sequence continues at coordinate 1,326 of NZ_CALVGS010000049.1, read as the reverse complement.
CATTAACTTCTGCCACATAATAATTTAAATACATATTAAGTTGCTCAACAGCTTCAGGCATCAATTTTATAGTTTTTAATTCTATCAATACAAAGATTTTAGGATCTTATTATAAAAAACCATATCAACATCATAATGAGTATTCCCGAATGTTACTCTTTGCTGAGTTCCTACAAACATAAATCCTTTTCCAAGTTCCAAAAGAAACTTTTCAATTTGTCTAACAAGAGCTTCTTCCAAATCAGATTCCATCATTGGTTTATTTTCCGGCAGTCCAAGAAATTCAAAAACATAAGGATCTTTTACTATATCTTCTGGTTTGGCAATTTCATTTCCTTTTAACGCTAATTCAAGAATCTTCTTTTTATTAATCTCTCCATTTGATAATAACAATCTTTCGAATAATGAAGTGCTAATTTGTCTTTTTAACTCCCTTACTGACCAATTTGCATTAATTGCTTCTTTTTCATAGAAACTACGTTTGTCATCATCAGATATATATAATAATTCGTAATAATGTGATCAACTTAATTTGCTAGACAGTGTCTGGAAATTTGGATATTTTAAATAAAGCAATCTCATATTTTGCATCCTCAACTATAATACATCCTATATTCCAATATGCATTAATTAACTCAATATTAATATTTTTAATGATTCTAGCATTTGTGATAATACTTGCAATTTCATTTACTAATGCTTCATTGTCTAACAAAAAGAAGTATCCAAACACTCCTATGTCTAAATACTTCCCTAATCTTCTCATAACAATTATTACTAACGTTTTGAAAACTTCGAAATCCTATGAAATGAAGGTTTTATGGCATATTTGTTTCTTACCTGTTGCATTTCCTTAACTGCTTAGTCCAACACAAATAAACACAATACAACTTTTATTCTATCAACCGCCATGATACCAATATGTATTATGGTTATAATTATTATTTTTCTATAACATAAAGGTCATATAAGGCGGAATACAAACTATGTCGTCCTTGATAGATAAATTCTTAGGATGAATAATATAACATTCTCCAATTCGATTTTTATATTTTTCTTTAAATTTAAGTAAAGAAGATGTCGAATATTTCTTACCTGATTTAACCTCAATCGGATATAGTTTATAATTTAATTTACTATTGTTCGGTAAGAGAAAATCTATTTCAATATCATTACGATGTTTTTCAGTATTGTAATGAGTATAAAAATATAATTTATGTTTATTCGCTACAAGCATCTGTGCTATTGCATTTTCATATAACATTCCTTCATTTAAAGATAATTTATCTAAAAGTATTTGTTTGTAAACTTCTTCCTCAAGCAACT
>NZ_CALVGS010000048.1 GCF_944327115.1 uncultured Traorella sp. | reverse complement strand
ATGCCCAAAGAGGCATTTCAATATGGGAATTGCGGAAGGCAATATGATGGGCGTGGCGGCCGGATTGGCGGCAAGTGGAAAGATCGTATATGCGTCAAGCTTTGCGATGTTTGCGAGCGGCAGAGCCCATGAGCAGATCAGAAATTCAATCTGCTATTCAAATCTGAATGTAAAGATCTGTGCAACACATGCAGGAATCAGCGTAGGGGAAGATGGAGCGAGCCATCAGTGCAATGAAGATATTGGGCTGATGAGAGGGATTCCGAATATGAAGGTCTTTCAGCCCTGCGATGCGATAGAAACAAAAGCAATCATTAAAGCAGTATCAGAAATAGAAGGCCCCTGCTATGTACGTTTAGGAAGAAGCAAGGTTGAAGATATATTTGATGAATCCTATCGTTTTGAATATGGGAAAGGTAGGATAATTCGGAAAGGGAAAAAAGTCTGTATCATCGCCAGTGGAATGATGGTACAGGAAGCAATGAAGGCAGGAGAACTGTTAGGGAAAGAAGGAATTGAACCAACGATCGTGAATATTGCAACCATCAAGCCTATTGATGAAAAGTTGTTGATAGAGATGGCAAAGACACATGAATATATCGTGACATGTGAGGAACACAGCATCATCAATGGACTGGGAAGTGCGGTATGTGAAGTTTTGGCACCCTATCACTTATGTAAAGTGATTCGTATAGGAATTGAAGATGTATTTGGAGAGAGCGGAAGTATAGCAGAATTATTTGACAAGTATGGATTAAGTGCACAGAGGATATACGATAAAATAAAAAAGCAAATCAATCTTTCATTTTAATGAAATTAAGAGAATAAAAACAAGAAGCCATTGCAATCACAATGACTATTCTTAAAGAAGCGTTTTAATTTGAAGAAGCGCTTTTTCTTTTATATGACGGCTTTCTTCTAAAAGATGATTTATTTTTGTATTCCATTCATATCTTTCTTTTTCATCAAGTGAAGATAAGTTAATTTCGACATTGACACTGGCTCCCTGAATGGCCGCATCAAGAAAGATGATGCCGCAGGCCAGATCACTGATTGCATTTTTATTGCCATTGCTGATCATTTTTTCGCAGAGCCGTGAAGCTTGAAGTGAAAGCTCCATGATATGGTAAGGAGATTCAATGGCAATATATGTTGCTTGCTGGATTTCTTTTTGACGAAACCGTATTTCTTCATCTGTATTTTTAGGAAGACGACAGGCGCTCATGACATGATCATAGGCTTTGCAGTCTTCGTCAATTGCCTGTGTCAATTCTTTTTTTAGATCTTCAAGTGTCATGAAATGTTCAAGAAACTGTTGCCGGGTGCTTTCATCCAAGGCTAGAAATTTCTTTTTATGAATACTTAAATGGGCATACATGCCGGAAAGTGAGATACCTAAGGCTGCGACAAGGGCGCTGACACTGCCTCCGCCGGGCGTGGGTGAAGAACTGTCAATTTCATTTAAGATTTCTAAAGCGGTCTTTTCAATAAGCATACCTTTGCTCCCTTCTTATATATGAATCATTATATCATTAATGATGGTTTTCACAAATGCTTTCATAAAAAGAGTGAAGTGAGAAAATAGCTTGTCAAGGAACTATGACAACGGTTAAAATAAATATGAAAGGAAACGTTAAAACGTTTAGGAAGAGAAAGATGAAAGCTGAACAAATCAAAAAAGGTTTTATGGATCGCAACTGTGATTCATTATTGCTGGAGCTGTATGAAGATGAACATCGTCTTGATGATCAAAATCAGCGGTATATCGGCATGCTTGAAAAATATATCGCTTATTACGGAAACGATGACGTCCAAATTTATAATACACCGGGAAGAAGTGAGATCTGTGGCAATCATACCGACCATCAGCATGGCTGTGTCGTAGCTGCCGGCGTTAATTTGGATGCAATCGGAGCGGTCAGTGTTCAAAAAGATAAGGTTTCGATCATCTCTGATAATTTTTTTCTGGAAGATATTGAGATTGATGATCTGACGGTCAAAGAGGAAGAAAAAGGAACTTCTGAGGCTTTGGTACGAGGAATCCTGGCACGCTTTCAACAGCTTGGATATCAGATCGGCGGCTTTAAGGCTTATATTACCAGTGAAGTGATGATCGGTGCCGGATTATCCTCTTCGGCAGTCTTTGAGGTGATGATTGCAACGATACTTTCAGGACTTTATAATCGACAAATGATTCCTTCAGAAGAATTGGCAAAGATCGCCCAGTATGCGGAAAATGTATATTTCGGAAAACCATGTGGCCTGATGGATCAGTGTGCCTGTGCCTTTGGCGGACTGATCGCCATTGATTTTAAGGATGCTGCTTCTCCTTTGATAGAAAGCCTTCAGATTGATTTTTCTGCTTTTCATCATTGCTTATGTATCGTCGATACCAAAGGTTCTCACAGCGATCTGACAAATGACTATGCGGCGATTCCTTTAGAAATGAAAAAGGTAGCCCATTTTTTTGGAAAAGAGGTGCTTCGTGAAGTTGATGAGGGAACATTTTATGAACAGCTTAATGAGATAAGAAAGCAATGTGGTGATCGTTCACTCTTACGGGCCATTCATTTTTTCAATGAAAATCAAAGAGTGAACGGGCTTGTCAAAGCATTAAAAGAAAATGATTTTAAACGATTCAAAGAAATCATGAAGGCATCCGGTGATTCCAGCTTTAAATATTTACAGAATGTATATGCCGATCCAAATCATCAAAGTCTTTCATTGGCACTTGCCCTTTCAGAAAAAATATTACAGGATAAGGGTTTCTGCCGTGTTCATGGCGGTGGCTTTGCCGGTACGATCCAGGCTTTTGTGGAAGATGAACATGCATGGAGCTACAAGAAAGAAATGGAAAAATATTTTGGAGAGGACAGTGTGCATTTATTGAAGATCAGAAAACAGGGAAGCATACGGATGATGTAGAGGAAGAGATATGGATGAAGATTTGATTTATCAGATATTGGCCATCGTTTCTGAAATACCAAAAGGCAGGGTGGCCAGTTATAAGCAGATTGCCGAGCTGTCCGGTCATGAGAAAAATGCCCGGCTCGTAGGACGTATTCTCTCACATGCCTCTTTCTATGGCAATTATCCGTGTCACCGGGTCGTCAGTCAATCCGGACGGCTCGTTCCTCATTGGGATGAACAAAAAGAGAGACTGATGGAAGAAGGTGTTGGGTTTAAAAGTAACGGCCATGTAGATATGAAAAACTATCAGTGGAAGATATGAAGATGCATGTTTAAGAAAATGATAAGGAAAATGTTAGAAAAATGTAATCATTGATATTACAACACGAACATGATATAATTCAGACGAAAGCGGTGAGAACATGAAAAAAATAGTTTTATTGATGCTTGTTTTGGTATTAGGCGGATGCCGGACACAGGAAGAGCCTGAAACAGATCAGCCTTATTGCAGTTTTAATAGTGATGAGTGTCTGTCGGATAGCGATGAATATGAAGCCTTCATCAAGGATAGCGATGTCTTCATAGAAATTACGATGCAGGAGGCGATCGATATGTTTGAAAATCAAGAAAGCGGTATTTTGTATTTTGGTTTTCCTGATTGCCCGTGGTGCTTAGAAGCATTGCCTATTATGGAAGAGGCCGCTAAAGAGAATGGCAAGGACATTTATTATGTGCGTACAAGAGATGATGAGCGTAATCTGATTTACACTGATGAAGAGAAAAGCGCCATTTTATCTTATGTAGGTCAATTTGAAGATACGGATGACGAGGGCAATGCAGCTCTTTTTGTACCGCTGGTAGTAACCGTAAAGGATGGTGAAGCAATCAGCGGTCATGTAGGAACTGTTGAGGGACATGATGCTCATGAAAGAGTGATGAGTCAGGATGAGCAGGATCAATTAAAGGAAATCTATGTTGAAATGTTTTCAGAGTGATAGGAAGTGAGCATATGCAGATATCCAGCCGATTTACAATAGCGATCCATATCTTCTGTTGTATCGATACGTTTAAGAATGAAAAGATAACAAGTGAATTTCTGGCTTCCAGCGTACAGGTCAATCCGGTCATTATCCGTAAGATATTAGGTCAGTTAAAAAAAGCGGGATTGGTACAGGTACATCGGGGAAGCGGAGGGGCTGAGATTTCAAAGCCTTTAGATAAGATTACTTTTTTAGATATTTATAAAGCGGTTGAATGTGTTGAAAGCAAGGGACTGTTTCATTTTCATGAAAATCCCAATCCAACATGTCCGGTAGGACGCAATATGCATTCAATATTGGATGAAAGACTTGAACATATCCAACAGGTAATGGAGGATGAACTGGCTTCCATGACACTGGCTGATGTGAAAAAAGATTTAGATAAGATACTTGGTAATGACCGGACATAGAGCCGGGTTTTTTTATTTTCTTGATGTAACTATTGACATTACAACAAAGGAGTGATATCCTTTAGATGTAATAAACAATATTACAACTATCAATTCTTATATGAAAGAAGGAAAGTGATGATGAATAAAAATCAGAATGATGTAGAAAACACTTTTATGAAAACAAGTGATATATTAACGATCTTACAGAAAAAGATACATACCGTCATCATGGCAACCATAGATGAACATCATCATCCAATGACCTGTGCCATTGATCTGATGTTATATGAGGATGATACCCTTTATTTTCTGACAGCTCGGGGCAAAGCATTTTATGAGCGTTTGATGGCGCATCCGTATGTTGCGTTAACAGGGCTCAAAGGAGAGGATACCCTCTCATCTGTGGCCATTTCTTTACAGGGAAAGGTAAAAAATATAAGACATGAAAAGCTGAAAGAAATTTTTGAAGAAAATGAGTATATGAAAGACATCTATCCGAATGAGCAGGCCAGAGATGTCTTAGAAGTCTTCCGGTTTGAAGATTATCAGGGTGAATATTTTGATCTGAGCCAAAAACCCCTCATACGTATTCCATTTTCGTATCAGCGGCCATTGCCAAAGGGCCGATATCAGGTTCTTGACAACTGTATCGGCTGTTTGAAATGTTATGATGTCTGTCCGCAGAAATGTATTGATATCACGCAAACGCCTGTTAAGATCATTCAGAAGCATTGTTTGCATTGTGCCAAATGTGTTGAGGTCTGTTTTCAACAGGCGATCGTAAGAATTTAGAGGTGATAGGATGAATCAGAAGGAAAGAGAAGAATATTTGATCGATCATTTGCTCATGGAGCGCCATCAAAAAGCAGATAAAAAGGACTATGGCTTTGATCTGTACCGTGCTCTTGTTAATGTGCGCAAGCCGGTGCCGATCGATGAGGAATATCTGGAAATTGAAGATGAATATTTACAAGAACTGCTTCAAAAAAAGAAAATCGTGGAAATCAAAAGTGATCAGCGGATCGTTTTATGGCAGGGGGATATCACACGCTTAAAGGCGGATGCGATCGTCAATGCTGCCAACGAGCAGATGTTGGGTTGTTTTGTAGCGAATCATCACTGCATCGATAATGCCGTCCATACTTTCGCAGGCGTACGCTTACGTTTGACATGTGAAGAGCTGATGAAAAAACAGGGCTATTTAGAACCGGTTGGACAAGTAAAAGTAACCCCGGCCTATAATTTGCCGAGTCAGTATGTATTCCATACGGTAGGCCCTGTCGTATCTTCTGCACTGACAAAGCGTCATGAGGAATTATTGAGGATGTGTTACTTGAACTGCCTGAAAAAAGCGGATGAAATGCACCTGGATTCCCTTGCGTTCTGTTGTATCTCAACCGGCGTCTTTCGTTTCCCGCATGAAAAAGCCGCTGTGATCGCAGTGGATACGGTCCGAAAGTATTTGTCTTCATCTCAATTAAAACAGGTGATCTTCAATGTATTTAAGGAAGAGGATAGAGAAATTTATGAAAAATTATTAAAGGAGTGATTCGATGAATTGGCAGACATTATTAAGCACTACACCGGCATCAGATTACATCAATCAAAAAGAAGATCATGATGAACAGATCAAAAAGGCCATAAACATGATCAAAGAAGCCGATGCCATTCTGATTGGAGCCGGAGCAGGATTATCAACTGCTGCAGGTCTTGCTTATGGGGGCAAACGTTTTACCGATAATTTTCAGGAATTTATTGATAAATATCATTCTCCATATATGAGCGATATGTACAGTGCCGGATTTTATCCGTTTCCAAGTGAAGAGGCAAAATGGGGATATTGGTCAAAACACAGCATGATCAACCGTATCTTACCAGAAGCAATGCCGCTGTACCAACAAATATATACGCTAGTAAAAGAAAAAGAAGTTTTTGTGATCACGACCAATGTGGATCATCAATTCTACAAGGCCGGCTTTAAGGATGAAGATGTCTTTGCGACACAGGGTGACTATGGAGAGATCCAGTGTGCCAAAGGCTGTCATCCAAAAGTTTATGATGCGAGGGAGTTGTTCATCCGGATGGATCAGGCAAGAAAAGATTGTGAGATTCCTTCCTATATGGTGCCCCACTGTCCTGTTTGTGGAGGCGTGATGGCCATGCACCTGCGATGTGATGATACTTTTGTGGAAGATGAGCATTGGCATCGGCAGGCACAAAGATATCATGATTTCTTAAAAAGAAATAAACATAAGAAAGTCGTTTTACTGGAGCTGGGCGTAGGCTTCAATACACCTGTTATCATTCGTTTTCCTTTTGAGAAAATGGCACGTGAACATAAAAACTTCTCATTGATCCGTTTCAATCTGAATGAAGCGTTCATACCTGCCTCACTGAATGAAAGGTCCGTAGGCATCAATGCAGATATTCAAAAGACGATACATGATTTACTGGATGAATGGGAAAATTGAATATATCAAAGAAATTCAGAACTGATGAAAGTAAAATCATCAGTTTTTTTAATATCTGTTGACAAATATATACTACACTTGTAGTATATAAGTAGATACTACAAGTGTAGGAGGTGAAGGGATGAAATTAACTGAAGCTGAATGGCGCGTCATGGATGTTCTTTGGGAACAAAAGGAGTCTTCTTTGGGAGAAATCGTAGAAGCGCTGCGTTCCAAGAAGAATTGGAATCGTAATACGGTGCTGACTTATCTGACAAGGATGGAAAAGAAGGGACTTGTAACGATCAAACGTGAACAGGAACCGCATCGCTATGCACCTTTGATCTCACGTGATACATGTTTAAAGGCCGAACGGGAGCTGTTGATCAAAAAGGTTGAAAGAGGTTCTGTGGGAGATCTGATTGCCGCTTTTTTGAAAGAGAATAAAATAACTTCAGAAGAAAAGAAAAGGCTCAGCCAGCTTCTTGATGACATGGAGGTGTAGGTATGAGAAACATTTGGGGATTTTTGATCCAGACATTGGAAGTTTCTCTTCTAGCTATCCTGCTTTTAATTCTGAAGCATTTATTGAAAGATAAGCTCTCACCCCGCTGGCAATATGGAATCTGGAGCATATTGATTTTGTCGATCTTACTTCCTGCCGGGCTGTTCGGCACTTATCTGATACCACTTTTGGATGTGTTCATAGAAGCTGTTAAGACGATATGTGAAAGTCATTTACATTCGTCTTATACACAGGCTTATGTCGCTGTGATCAATACATCTGTTTTCCCATATTTCACTTCATTTCCATCCAGTATAACGGATGTCCTGTTTGTGATTTATGCTGCGGGCATTTTATCAGGAATGATCAAGTATCTGAAAGACTACCTTTCATTAAAAAAACTGCTTCATAAAGCTGAACCTGTCAATGAGAGAGTAAAGAAACAGATCGGGGATGTTGCGCATCGCTATCAGCTTTCACCATGTAAGGCGGTCGTTGTTGAAGGGCTTTCCTCTGTCTTTGTATTCGGTATTTTCAAGCCTGTGCTGGTCCTTCCTCAAGAAGAGATTGATGACAAGATCCTTCTTCATGAATTGCTTCATGTACGTTATAAAGATTCTTTGCAGAATGTCATATGGTCCATCTTGAAATGTCTTCACTGGTGCAATCCGTTTCTTCATTATGTCTTTCATACGATTTCAAATGATTTAGAAGCGTTATGTGATCAGCGGGTATTGGAACATATACAGGGAGAAGAAAGGCGTGATTATGGACGGATCTTATTGGCAATGACCAATGAGAAATATCCCCATGCCTTCGCTACGACATCGATCTCAAACGGTGCCGGGCAAATCAAAAAAAGGATCGAAGCCATCACCCGCTTCAAAAAATATCCAAAGGGAATGGGGCTGGTTTCTGTGTGTATCGGGATCCTCTTGCTGCCGCTTGTTTTAGGAAGCGGTTCCTCTGTTACGATGATCGAAGCGAATACGAGTGATTTTGGTCAGCAGCTTTCCTTGGCAAGTACGCGTCTGATGACCATGCCGAATGTCGCAGGTGCGATTGATTATTATACGAAAGGTCTGTTGACCAATAATGATGCGTATATCATGGCTGTGATGCCATCTTCTTTACAAAGTGAATATCTTTCTGTTCTGGATGATCTTCCTGAAGTGAGCATTTCTTATCCGAATGAAGCCTTGTATCGTGTGTTAAATTTGAAGGAAACGGCAGATCATGTGATCGAAGGTTTTTTGGTCTTCACGAATAATTCAAATGATTTCATTACCAGCACCTATGTACCGATCAAACTTACAAAAGAAATCGGCTGGAAGGTACAACAAAACGGAAAGGTCGAACAGTATGAACTGGATCGCAGTGCCCCTTTTTCACAAATCAGAAATATCCATTGGGATGCCCCGGCATATGGTACATATCATATGGAATTAGAAAACGGTGAAACAGATATCAGCGTTCATCGGACCTACATCGTTCAAAATGAAACAGACTATTTCAATATGGGTTTTTATTCGACAAAACCGAATGCGAATGCCATTTTTGAAAGAAGCTATCAGACGATGAAGATTAAATATACCTATACCGGAGATGATTTTGATTATTACAGGATCGAATCGGCCATGGTTGATAAGGCGGATAAAGATGTTGTTCGTTATCCGACATGTCCGCAAAATCCTTGTACTTCTATTGGAAGCGATGGCAGCATAAGGGCTTATGCCATCGATGAAAACTGGGATCGTACGATCGAGATGTATCATACCAGTGATGTTCATGAAAGCTCATCTGAGATCGAGATGGGACTTCCTGATATCTTTGATTATCGTGTCAGGATCAATTGGGAAACGGTGGAAGAGGTCATCTTAGATCTAAAGGAGGATCATTATGAATGAATATCCAAAGGCAGTCAGCAGAATTGCTGTTTCTTATCTGATACTTTTCTTTTCATTTAAATTAGGAACATTTGAATGTATTCCGCATTGGATCGCTTATTGGATGATTTATAATACATTGGAAACGATAGCGGTTTATGAGAAAAGTGTCATGCTTTTAAGATCCTTAACGGTCTTGTTGATTGGCTATGAGCTGATTTCGTGGCTGCTTTCAGCATTTGGTGTGATGATCGATCAATCTTTCCTTACGATCTTCTTTTTAGCGTTATCGCTCTATCTTCATTATCAGCTGCTGACCAATCTTGCGGATATCGCACAAAGACATCAATGCAGTCAGGCTAAAAGGATCCGACAGCTTCGTGATGCGCGTACCTTATTTTCTACGATTTCTGTACTTCCGATTTCATGGAATATGACAGGAATGATCATTTTTATCGCAATTGGTCTGATCATATCAATCTGGCTGATGCGTACGCTTTATACATATTCCTATGATGAAAAGTTACTTGTCAGGAAACAGGCTCAGATAGCCAGGGCGATGGAATCTTCATGATTCATCGTCTTTTTTTTTAAAAATATGGTAATATTTTAGTATTGAAGGAGGAGTGAGGATGAATAAGATTTCAATTGGATTTATTGGTTATGGAAATATGGCACAGGCGATGGCCAAAGGGCTGATCAAGGAAAACGTAGTCAGTCCTCAAAATATCTATGCTTGTGCCAGGCATTATGACAAACTGGTTCATAACGCAAAACAGCTGGGTGTCGTGGCTTGTGAAAGTGCTGCTGATGTCGTGCGGGCTGCTGACATGGTCATCATTGCCGTTAAGCCTTATCAGATTGAAGAGGTCGTAGGAGCGCTTGCTCATGCGCTGATCGGTAAGATCGTCGTATCGGTGGCTGCCGGTTATACATTTGATAAATATGAAAAGCTGCTTCCAAAGGAGGTTCATCATATCAGCACAAGTCCGAATACTCCTATTGAGGTAGGGGCCGGTATCCTTATATGTGAAAATCGTCATAATTTAAGCGAGGAAGAATATCGGATTTTCTGTCAGATATTTGAACCGATAGCCTTGATTGAAGAAGCAGATACATCACAATTGTCGATTGCCGGTACGATTTGCGGCTGTACGCCGGCTTATACGGCGATGTATATGGAAGCGTTGGCAGATGCAGCCGTTAAGCATGGTCTGACGCGGCAGGCTGCTTATCGCATGGTTGCTCAGATGATCTATGGAACAGGTAAGCTTTATCTGGAAACAGAAACGCACCCGGGAATCATGAAGGACCGGGTATGCTCACCTAACGGTACAACGATCAAAGGGGTCGCATCTTTGGAGAGAGATGGTTTCCGGGGAGCTGTGATATCGGCCATTGATGCGGCAGAAAGTAAAGAATAAAGCATATTTTGGAATTGAAATATGTGATATAATATATTAAAAGTGAGGTGGATAGGATATGATGGAAAAGTTGAAATTATATTTGACGCGTAAAAATGTTTATTTCGGGAATCTGGTGATTGGCATAGTGGCCATCATTTTGGGGATTTTGTATCTCTCTGCCGGAGGAAATGTCACAAGCTTGGATGATCTGGGGAATGTATTGTCACTGCTTAAATTCATGTGTGTTCTTTTTTATCTGGATTTGATCGTTTCACTTTTGTTGACGGCTTGTCTGGCTTTCCGTTTGTTTTATGTCAAGGATCATGAGATCACGGTCAAGATTTTAGGGGGCCTGAGCTTATTCAGTTCTTTGATGGGACTTTTGAGCTTTTCCGGAGTACATGCGCTGTATCAGTTATTGAATGGCAATTTTATGGCGCTTTTTGGACTTGGCGGTTTAAGCAGCTTAGGAACGATGCTGTTTCTCTTTGTTGCCGGTGAAATTGCACAGGGTGTCACAGCCGGTTATCTTTTGTTTGTCAGGAAGACTGAGGAACTGGATGTATCAGCGGTGAAAGAGGATGCTGAACAGTTAGGGGAAATGGCCAAGGAAAAAGCCTCTATGGCGATGGATGCCGCAAGCAGGGAAGCCAATAAGCTTTCTGAAAAATGGAAAGCTTACTATGCTACTGAGAAAGGGAAAAAGACGATACGCTATGGCGGTATCACTCTTGCTTGTGTGGTCGTGGTGATCGTTGCCGTAAGTGTTTATTTCAGTCTGAAGAAAACGCCGATCGATCTTACTTCAAGCTGTGAACTGACATATAGCGGGGTATCGGGAGAAGGCTATGCCAATGTGAGCTGCAATGTCGATTATGATCAAAACAATCCAAATTTTGTTACTTTTGTCAATGGTGTTTCTTACGAAGTGGAAAATAACGGTTCTCTGTCAAATGGAGATACCATCGTATTGAAAGCTATATATAGTGAAGAAACCGCAAAAGGAAGCAAGATCGAAGTAGTCAATCCGCAAAAAGAGTTTACAGTGGAAGGCTTAGAGGTCGTATATCGTACGTTTGCAGATATTCCTGAGGATGTATCCTCACAATTTGCACAGGCGGCAGAAACAGCTTTAAGAAAGGATATCGAAGATACTGCACAAAGTGTCTTTGGACCGGATACGATCGTGATCAACAGCTGTGATCAGATCGGTGTTTATTATTCCTATAACAGTTATTATCACGAAGGAACGGCTTATTATGTATATCGTACGAATGTGACGGAAGATTATACGTCACGCAGCGAAACCGTTACGGAATATTATTATGTCCGGATCAATAATATCAGCAGCCGGGAAGAAGTGGATCTGGGTCCGGATTCCTTGACGATATCACGTATCAGTCTGTATGGTGATGAAAAGACAGATGAAGAAGCTATCGAGTCTTTTAAAACATATCGAAGCGATCTGGAGGTCGTCAGTGAATCTTTATCTGATGAAACCTATGTAGATGAAACCGTACAAAAAGAAAATTAAAGGATGGGATACATCTAATGCAATAAATAAGGATTTACAGAAATGTCGAATTTATGAATCTCTCATACAAAAAGATGAGGGATTTTTTTGATGTGTAGGGCTGATGTATTCACGCAGCACAAAAAAATTCAATTGAACCTTGTTTTTTTATTTGGTTTTGCAAGTTAGATTAATATATCTTACAATATGATATCTTTGATTTATTGGTCCTTTTTCTCTTGAATGATCGTTTTTTATTTTTGTTATATTCGTTGGTATATTCTCATCATTCTATCTGTATAGTCTTTTCTTGGCTCATCATCTTCACTCAGTATGGTTTGGATTAATCAGATGGTCTGTATCAGTCTGTAATATTTTTAATGAAATGATTTTGAATATCCATGTATCCTTATAGATATCTCCTGTAGTATCATAACAGGATGATATTCGTTAAACTTTTTCATTTTCATTCAATTTTTCAAATGATTGTAGAGGGTGTATTGATATCCCAGCATAGTTTTGCCTGCAAATTATCTCTGACTATCGAATATGGATCTAGTTAATACATCAAGTTTTGATGAATTCAAACAGTCGAGCGAATTAGAAAGCAGGTCCTGAATCTGCTGATTTCCTTTTGTTGTTTTTGAAAAAAATTCTGACATTCTTCAGTAGAATAATTTTAGAACAAGACAGTCCTTGTAAGTTTTGAACTGCTCTTTATTCTGATCGTCATAAAAATTCATCAGTTGATGCAATTGAGAATTGCCTCTTCTCGATAATAGATTATCACTTTTGATAAGATCAATGCGATATTTTTATGGACTTGGTAAGATAATCAAATAAGCTATAAGCTGTATCAAACGATTACATATTTCTTTGTGGTTTCAATTTCTTGATTTTTTTAAAGTAAATGTTTCAGCTTGACAGATTTTGCCTATAAATCAAGTAGTTATTTGATGAATATTGGTTTTTTTATATTGTTTATAATCTTTTTCCTTGAATAAAAAATTTATAAAATTATTGCTCTGGATAGATATTTCTTCCAAATTCATATGCTTCGTTTAAATGATTCGTTTTGTCAATCTGAGGCTTTCCGTCAGTGTGACCACATCCGCCAGCCAAAAGCATACCTTTGTCTTTAAACCCAATATAATTTATAAATACATATTGATAATAGGATACAGCCTGTTCAAATGTCCAGAAATTATTATCTGCAGCTGTCATAAGAAGTGCACAATCTTTTATTGGGTATTTCTCATGTCTTCCAAATGGAGGGTTTTCATCTTTTATGGCTATACAATAAAATCGCTCAATAAATGCTTTTATTCTAGCAGACATTGACCAAAAATAAAGTGGAGACGCAAAAACAAGACAATCAGCCTCTTTGATTTTGGGTACTAGACGATTAAAAGCGTCTTTTTGAATGCATGGCTTTTCATAGCGGCATGCATTACACCCTAAGCAAGGTTTTACCTCATTTTTTACAAGTGAGATTACTTCAACTTTATGACCTTTTTCAGTAGCTCCTTTGGCAAAACTTTCTACAAGCTGTGCAGTATTACCTTTTGCTTTTCCACTACTCTGAATTATAAGTATTTTTTTCATATATCTAACCTCTCTAAAAATATATAGGATTTCTGGCATCTATTATGACCAATTTTTAAATTCCACTCGGGAACTAATATATTATAAAATGAAATATATTGATAATCAATACCAATAATATATGCCATTTGTTCGCTTTATAGAAGATTTTTTCTATGATCTTCATTTGTACATACTCATATGTTAATTATTTTCTGTATACATTCTAAGGTACTTTATCAGTAAAATAAACGTTCAGTCTGCTGCTTGTCAGCCAGATTATATAGGTGGTTTTATTGAGAGAACATAATTTACTGATATTTAAATTCTTATTTTGGTTGCATTTGGGATTTATCCTTTTATTTTTAACCTACATATTTTATAATTGTCACGATTTAATTTAATTATAAAGTTTCCTAAGTATTAGGAAATTTTATAATTCCTATCATTTAAGAATAAGGTATCTCTAAAATGTAAAAAAGTATTTTATTATATAGACAAGGAAAGGAGGGATAAAATGGAAGATATAGTTATGATATGCTGTCAAATGATTTCTAAAGTTGGAGAAGCAAAAAGTTTATTTGTTGAAGCTATGAGAAAAGCGAGAAAAAAAGAATATAATAATGTTAATGAGCTAATGAAAAAAGGTGAACAGCGAATGTTAGAAGGACAAAGAATTCATGCTCAAATGCTACAGAAAAGTGCTTCTAAAGATGATAATTTAGAAATTAATTTATTACTCATTCATTCTGAAGACCAGATGTCAAGTGTAGAAACGATTTCCGTAATAGCGGAAGAATACATAGCTTTATGTAAAGAAATATTATGAGGTGGATTATGAGAAAATTTTATTTGTTTTGCAATATGGGAATGTCAACAAGTTTATTATCGCAGTCAATGCAAGAAGCAGCTACGAAATATAAATTACCAGTGATGGTTAAAGCATTCTCTTTTACAGAGATTGATGAAAAAATTAAAAATGATACTCCTGATGTTATATTGTTAGGTCCGCAGATTGGATTTAGAAGTGAAACAATTACTGAAAAATATAAGCAAATTCCGATTGGAGTAATATCTGCAGAAAATTATGGAATGGTTAATGGTGAAGCAGTATTAAAACAAGCTATTTATTTACTTAAAACATTTAATAAAAAATAAAAGGAGGGGAAACCAATGAAAAAAAGCTTAGATAAATTAATTAATGTATGTAATAAAATTTCACAAAATCAATACATGACAATAATATTTCAGGCATTTACACCAACTATGCCATTACTGATTATATGTTCTATGTTTATGATCATAATTAGTTTTCCAGTAGAGTCTGTAGCCAATTTTATAAATTCTATTCAAATTGGTGAAGCATCATTATTCAATATTTTATTGCAGGGCACAAACGCATGCTTTAGCTTTCTTGGCCTATATATGGTTGTTGGTACTGCCTATGCTTATGCTAAAGTTAAAAATCTTGAAAGAATCAATCTATGTATTTTAGCTATGGGATGCTATTTTTTGATTATGGGTGATCTTTCAACGGATCGAACAGGTTCCAATGGTATAATGATTGGAATTGTTACAGCATTATTTGTAGGATATATTTATGAAAAAATACATAATAAAGGCTGGCGGATAGCATTGCCTAAAGGTACTCCTGAGGCCGTTGCTGATTCATTTATATCTTTGATTCCTTCAGCTATAGTAATTTGTATATTTTTATTGGTTTTCCTTGTAACTTCTGCATTTGGATATAATACATTTGATTTAATTAATATATTATTAAATAATACATTGGGAATGGTAGCGACTTCTGTATGGGGATATATGTTTTTATATCTAATTAAAATGGTACTTTGGGTATTTGGGATTAATAGTGCTTTTGTACAAACTATTTGTATGCCTTATTTTTATCGAAATGATGCCATAAATTTAGCTTACTTTACTAAAGGAATAGGCAATCCGGAAATTTTGACAAGTTTTTTTGAATATCATTATGCTGGTTATGGTGGTGCTGGCAGTGTGCTGGCACTAGTTATTGCAATGTTTATTTTTGGAAAATCAAGACGATCAAAAAAAGTCCGCGGAATTTCCTTGATACCAGCACTATTTAATATTTCAGAACCACTAGTTTATGGATTACCAATTATGTTAAATCCCTATATTGCAGTTCCTTTTATTTTAGTACCAATTGTTAATATTGGGTTATCATATTTTGCAACAAGTATTGGATTGGTTGCATTTACTAATGGTGCTTCTATTGCATGGACTTGTCCAGTTATTATTTCAGGATTTTTAGCTGGTGGAATATCTGTCGCATTAATGCAATTAGTTTTGGTAATTATAGATGTTTTAATATATGCACCTTTCTTTATAGCTCTTGATAGAACATATCTTAACCAAGAAGAAACAGAAACAATCACTTTAACAGATGCTGATAGCATTGATCTGGAAAATGTAGATTTGTAGTAGAAATGGTAAAAAAATTGGAGGTTAAAATGAAATTAGGAGTATCAGTATATCCAGAACAGGAAACAATAGAAGAAATTGAAAATTATTTAAAGCTTGCTAATAATTATGGATTTACTCGTGTATTTACAAGTTTATTTTCTGTACAGGATGATAAAAGTAAAATCATTTCTTATTTTAAAAAATTGTCTGAAATAGCTCATAATAATCATATGGAAGTGATTGGCGACTGCAATTCAAAATTTATGCAAAAAATGGAAGCTACGCCTTCAGATTTATCTGTATTTGAAGAAATGGGATTTGACGTATTGAGAATGGATGGGGTTTTTGGTGATTACCGAGATTTAGAAATGATTGAAAATAAATATGGAATAAAAATTGAATTAAATGCAAGTGAAATGCAGGCTGTAGAGGGAATACTAGAAGCAGGAGGTAATCCTAAAAAAATAATGGCTTCATATAATTTTTATCCATTAAGAAATACTGGGGCGAGCCCGGAAGATGTAATAAAGGTAAATAATTTTTTTGAAAAAAAAGGTATTGAAGTTGAAATTTTTATATCGTCGGCAGTAGAAAATGCCCATGGGCCATGGCCTCTTAGGGATGGACTTCCAACTATAGAAATGCATCGTGATATACCACCATCTTTGCAGCTTAAACATTTGCTTGCAATGGGAGGAATCAGTTCAGTTATATTTGGAAATGGTCATGCCTCAAAAGAAGAGTTCGAGGATATTCAGAAAGTGATAAAAGAATCATATGTTACGGTAACAGATAAAGAAGGCATTTTTAAGGGCAATACTCATTTTGTTCCTGAAGGAGATATTTTGAGAATACCATTAACAATTATAGTGAACGAAAATATCAGTAAAGATGAAATGGATATTCTATTTAGTTATGATAAACATAATGTGGCAGAATATAATCATACGATATTTAGATCGAGATGGTCACGTTGTGTATTTACAAATAGTGATATAGCTTCTATTAAAGCAAATAAAGAATATTATAGTCCTGGAGATATTATTATTATCAACAATATCATTCCTAGATATATGGGTGAACTACATATTGTGAGAAAAGCTATTAAAGCAGAACCATATCATAATTATGTGGGTCATATTATTGACGAAGAGATGTTTCTTCTAGAGTATCTAGATCCAGGAAAATGTTTTTCTTTTGTAAGAAAATAAAATATTATTAAGAAAGGAATATTCAACTTAACCATGGAGATTTATTAAACAAAAATAAAGCTTGACACAAGTTGAATAAATGGTATTTTATAATTATGCTAAATAAGAGACAGTTTTTCATATTAGAAATTTTAAAACAAAGAAAAGATTATATCACTGGTAAAGAATTATCAGAGCTTTTTAAAGTGACTGATAGAACAATTCGTAATGATATACTAAATATAAATATTGTTTATGATGATATTATTATAGCAAATAAAAGATTTGGTTATAAGTTGTGTGAAAATTCCTTTCTTGATGATGAAATATCAGCTGCTCCAACAACTAAAGATGAAACAGCTCATGCTATACTCAGAAAACTTTTATTGGCAAAAGACAATTCAGTTCGAATTCAGAAGCTTGCTGAGGAATTATATATCAGTGATTATTTAATCAAAAAAGACATTAAGCTTTTAAATAATATGATTTCCAAGTTTGGTTCACTTATAATAGAAAGGAAACATAATTGTCTGGTTTTAAGTGGTAAAGATGAAGAAAAGAAACAATTATTAAGTGAATTAATAAAAAAAGAAGCTAAAGGAAATTTTGCCAATATTACCTCAGTTGCAAAATTATTTGAAGGATTTGATTTGGTTTATCTGAAAGATAAATTGTTAAAAATTTTATCTAATAAAAATTATCAAATAAAAATCGAATATATACCTTTAATCATGATACATATAGGTGTAATAGTTAGTCTTGCCAAATATGATAAAGGAATGGAATTTTCTGAAAAAGATGAAGTTCCCATAAATCTAGAGGAATCAATTCTGGTTGAATACTTCAATTCCATAAAAAAAGAGATGGGCATCAATATTTCGTATTATGAGATTAAAGAAGTTGCGTACTTATTACATTCTGTAAGGTTAGCAGAACGGCCAGCGAATAATCAAAATAGTAATATGACAGTGTTAGAAATAATTAATGCTATTAAAGATACTATTTATGAAAATTATGGCATTGATTTCAAAGATGATTTTCTTTTTACAAACAGTCTTTCGTTACATTTAGAATCTTTATTTAAACGAATAAAAGAAAATAACGAATCAATTAATAATGTGTACCTATCTGATATAAAAAGTAAATTTCCGCTTTTATTTGAAATGGCCGTAACATCAAAGAAAATTATAGACAAATATTTGAATACTTCTATAAATGAAGATGAGATTGGACTTCTTTGTTTGCATTTTGGTACTGCTTATGATAGATATATTCAAAATGATAAATATAAAGTTTTGTTGATTTCACCTTTAGGGGCAGCAACGACTGAAAATTGTATGACAAAAATAAATAAATCTTTCAATTCAAAACTAAACATTGTAGATGTATCTGCATATTTAGATGAAGTAAATATCAATAAGCAAAATATTGACTTTGTATTGACTACCATTCCTTTAAGAACTACACAGATAATTAATATTCCTATTATTGAAATCAATGTTTTTTTAACAAGCGAAGATGAATTTATGATACATAAGGTGTTGTTAGAGTTAGATGAAAAAAAGAATGCGAAATTGGTTCAAGAGTTTAAAAATAAATATGTAAAAAAAGAATTATTTTATACTTATTTTTCGAGTAAAAAACCAAAAGAAATAATTAAAGTTATTACAGATGATATGGTGAAATTTGGGTATGTAGATGAGACATATTTTGAGCGTATTATGGAAAGAGAGCAGGCGGCATCAACAAGCTTTAAAAATGGTTTTGCATTACCCCATGCTACGGACTTTTCTGCAAAAAAAACAGCTGTTTCTATTTCAGTTTTAAGTAAACCAATCATATGGGGATCATATCCAATCTCTGTTATTGTTTTACTTGCTATTTCTGAAGATGATAAAAATGTTTTTCGTTTCTTTGTGGAACATATTGGAAAATTATTCAATGACCCAAAGACAGCTGCTCAATTAATCAATGCAAACTCTTATTTCGAATTTATAAAATATTTATGAAAAGAGAGGGATAATACAATGTTTACTAAAATATCTACAAAAAAAGCGCCAGCAGCAATTGGACCATATTCTCAAGCAATACTTTTAAATGATTTTTTATTTGTATCAGGACAATTACCTATTGATCCAGATACAAGTAATATTGCTTCCACAATAGAGGAACAGACTCGGCAAGTCATGAAAAATCTTAAAGCAATACTAAAAGAAGCAAAAATGACAGCAGATAATGTTATTAAAACAACCTGTTTTTTAGCTAATATGGAAGATTTTTCTGTATTCAATCAAATTTATAGTGAAACATTTACAAATTGCCCGGCTCGATCTTGTGTAGCTGTTAAAGAGTTACCAAAAGGAGTATTATGTGAAATAGAGGTAATCGCACATATTTAATATAAAAAGGTGGACAAATGAAAAACAAAATGATAGACGCATTTAAATATGCACAAGGAGGATTGTTTAGTAAGGTTGAAAAAGCAGATGTAGGCGGATCATATCAAGAAATGGAAAAAAAGGGAATCCGTCTGATGGGATGGGCTGACCCATTTATGCCAGATTATTCTTTACCTGCTCATGTGAAAAAAGCGCTTATGACGGAAATAGATCAGGCAGCTGCTCCACACTATACCGCTCCTATTGGAAATCAAGAATTGAAAAATGAAATTGCAAAAAAATTAAAAGAGAAGAATCATTTAAAAGTTGATTCTTGTAGAAATATTCTTATCACACCTGGATCTGATAGTGGTCTTTATTTTGCAATTTTACCTTTTATTGATCAAGGTGATGAAGTATTGATTCCATCTCCTAGTTATCCAAATAACTTCTTGAACATTTCGATTATGAAAGGAAAACCTATCAGTGTTCCTTTAAGTAAAGAAGAACATTATCAACTGAATGAAGAAATATTGGAGAAGTATTGTACTCCTAGGACTAAAATGATTCTATTAACACATCCGAATAACCCTACAACAACAGTGTTTAATAAAAAGTCATTGGAGATATTGAGAAACTTTGTTATTAAACATGATCTTATACTTGTTTGTGATCAAGCGTTTGAGGATTTTTGCTATGAAAATGAATTTATTACTCCGGCATCATTAGAAGGAATGTTTGAGAGGACAATCACTGTTTTTTCTTTTTCAAAAGGAATGGGACTTAGCGGATTAAGAGTAGGATATCTTGTATGTAGTGATATTATAATGGATTCTATGTTTGCAAATGCCGTTTCTGTATTAGGTGCTACGAATACAATGTGTCAACGTGCAATCATTCCGGCTTTGAAAGATTCTTCTTTTATGAATGAATTTAAAGAAGCTTTTGATTATCGCCGGCATCAGGCTTTTAAAATAATAAATTCAATTCCAAACGTTTCTATGGATTTGCCTGAATCAGGTTTTTTAGGATGGATTGATGTCTCTAAGATTGGAAATTCTTCCGAAATCGTTTCTTATTTAATACGAGAAGCTAAAGTTTCTGTAAATGATGGTATAAATTATGGTATAGGTGGAGAGGGCCATTTAAGAATTGTATTAGGTGTATATAAAGATAATGATAAAGTAATTAATGCATTATATAGCATAAAGGATGCATTAATAAAATGGCAAAATTTATCTAAGAAAGGTGATAGATATTAAGATATAGCACCGATAGTATTGCCACACGATTTGATGATACCAAATAACGTTAAAAAAGCTATCGAAATGTGATAGCTTTTTTATGGGCACTTTAAATTCGTGTGTGGGTGTGCCATAGCTCTAAACTTTGGTGTTGCCATTTTAAAACCTATTTAACTTTATGTGTGGGTATCTTTAACATCTCATGTGGGTACCCTCTTTTTAGTATGAA
>NZ_CALVGS010000047.1 GCF_944327115.1 uncultured Traorella sp. | reverse complement strand
TCGCTTTCTTTTCCCAGATAAAGCAGGATCACGGATAGTTTGTCGTAGTCTTCTTTTCTAATCCTATTGTATCCGACATGTACCTTTTTGTCCAGTGAGATTTCCGTAATGCTCCCTCTTTCTTCCTTTGGCGCATTCAAACAGATCCAGATCGAATAGACTTTTTTTAGGTTGCCATAATTGGAATGTCTGATCTGATCTTCATACTGCATGGAAAGCATTCTTCCACCATAATAGACACCCCTTGATGATAAGGGATAGCCGGGATAGAAGTCATCCTGAATTTCGATATTGATATAGAAATCGATATCATGGCTGCTGTCCGGAAGACGTGCCACAAAGAAGATGTCGAAGACAGCTCTACCTTCTTTTAGGGAATCATCTTCAAACTGGGAAAGAAAAGGGGAGAAGCGATGAATATTTTTCTGATTGACATAGATATCACGGATACAGTCCTTAGCAATGACAGAAATATCGACTTGTTTAAACTCGCTGACACATTGTTTGAGGATATGTGCGAGGAAGATAGGACGAGCAAGGACCTGTTTACAAAACGTATCATACTGATAATTGATATTGTTCATAAATTCCTCCTACTCTTATATATCCGTCAAATCGTCAAAATTCCCACTTTTTTTGAAATTTGTTTATTATTTTTGTTTATTAACATTACCATATAAAAATGCAACCGGTTACAAAAATATAATTGATGTATTGACAACTGGTTATAACAAGTTTATAATGCAATTATGAAGAAGGAATATGAAGATAGAATACCTTTATATTATCAGCTGATTGATAAGATCGAAGAGAAAATTGAGAATAACGAATGGCAGCCGGGTGAATGCATACCTTCTGAAAGAGAACTTTGTGAAATATATGGAATGTCGCGAATCACCGTTCGAAATGCAATTTCAAAATTAGAAAATCAAGGTAAATTGAGGAAGGTGCAAGGAAAAGGGACTTACGTTGTTGGGAAAGGGGTTACTCAAAATTTAACAAATCGTGTATATAGCTTTACTTCGGAAATGGAGAAGCAAGGAAAGATATCAAAAACCAAGCTGGTCCGGCGCGAAGTTATGGAATGTACACCTGCAGTTGCACAGAAGCTCGGATTATCTATTCAAGATAAAGTAATCTATATCGAGAGATTACGATGTGATGATACGACAGCGATTATTGTAGAGAAGGCGTATTTTCCTTATGAAGGATTTGAATTTCTGTTAAATCTTGATTTCGAGAAATATTCGTTATATAAAACATTGGAAACAAAGGCGGGAATTTTCATCAATCACGTCGTTGAAACGATTAGCGGTTGTGAGCTTAATGTTCATGAATGTCAGTTGCTGGAATGTAAATCGCCGATGTATGGCTTACTGGTAAAAAGAATTTCTTATTTTAATGATCGGATCATCAGCTATTCGACCATGGTGTCAAAGGGAAACAGCTTTAAGTTTACAGTAAGTCTGGAAAATTAGTTTGAAAGGATCTTTACTTGACAGGTAAAGATTCATTTAAACAGTTACTGGTTATAACGTTATGATGATGTAATGTTTAATCTTAAATCTAACATTTGTCAAAAGCAAATGTATAGATATAAATCAATTCATGACTTGTAAGTGCATGCTCGATCTTTTGCCGGCAGAGCAGGGCGGCTGCAATCTTGAATTGAGATCTCAGTTCTATGAGAGGAAAGGATCAGGTCACACATATTATGGCCTGGGGTGGAGGATGAAGCACTTAGAATTTTATGAAATTGTGAAAGAACAGATGGAAAGGCAGTTTCAGGAAGAAAAAGAGAACATCAATAAGGCAGCAGAATACTGTGCCAACTCAATTCAAAATGAAAGGCTGGTCCATGTGTTTGGATGTGGACATTCACAAATGTTTGCGATGGAAGTGTTTTATAGAGCAGGGGGATTGCTCCCGGTCAATGCGTTACTGATACCGCATTTGTCATTATTTCCAAAAGCAAAACTGAGTACTTATGGTGAGAGAATCGAAGGCTTTAGTGATAAATATCTTCAACAGGTCAATACAAGTCCTTTAGATACGATGATCATTGTTTCTATATCAGGACGTAATGCGGGTGTTGTTGATATGGCACTGGAGGCGAAGAGAATAGGAATGAAAGTAATTGCACTGACATCAAAGGAATTCACAAGTCACGTTTCTTCCAGACATAGCAGTGGAAAGAAATTATGTGATGTTGCTGATTTAGTTATTGATATCAAGTGTGTATTAGGAGATGCTTGTCTGGAAATGCCGGAGATTCAAGGTAAATTTACCGGAACAAGTACCATTTTAGGAATGCTGGTCATGGATTGCATCACATCGAGAACAGTTGAAATTTGTGTTGAGAACGGATATAAACCGCCTCTATATGTCAGCTCCAATTTAGATGATGGGGATGAAGCAAACCAGAAACAGATCAAAAAATATCAGTCACTTATTGATTGCCTGTAAAAAGAGAGGTGAGAAGATGCCAATTGTACATTTTCGTGTTGATCAGCGGATGATCCATGGCCAGGTAGCGATATCATGGTCAAAAGCAGTAAATCCAAATCATATCATTCTGGCAAATGATGCGGTCGCATCAAATGCTTTACAGCAACAGATCTTGAAAATAGCTGCACCTAAACAGGTAAGACTGTCTATGGTAAGCGTGGAAAAGGTCATTGGTTATTTAAATAGGGGCTTGGCACCAAATGAAAATGTATTTCTGTTAACACAAAATATACATGATGCAAGGAAATTGTTTGAAGGTGCTTTGCTGAATAAATATGATAGTTTAAATATTGGCAATATGACATTTAAAGAGGGAGCCAAGAAATTGAATGAAAAAATCTTTGCTACTGATGAGGAAATCAAAGATATTCAATGGTTTATTGATAACAATGTTGATATTTATTTTCAAATGTTGCCAAATGATCAGAAAAGAAGCTTTAAGGATATCATGAAAGGAGTATAGAATGGAATTATCAATACTGCAAATAATTATATTATCGATATGGGCAGCAATTGCCCAGCTGGAAGTTCTTACGACAGGTGTAGGTTTCTGGAATCGTCCGATCATCGCAGGAACGGCAGCCGGACTTATTGCCGGTAATGTGGAGCTTGGTGTTTTAATAGGATCCATGCTGGAAATGACTTCTTTGGGAGTATGGTCTTATGGTGGAGCTGCTGTTCCGGATTATACGACAGGAGCAGTTATCGGTGTCATGGTAGGTGTCTTGACAAACAATTCTGATATTGGTTTAACGACAGGTGTTGCTATGGCTGCCATTACGCAGAATACTGATGTATTAGCACGTACGCTCAATTCCTTCTGTGCACAAAGAGCTGACAAATATGCTGCTGAAGGAAATATCAAGCAGGCCCATATATCCCACTATCTGGGTGTCATTCCTTGGGGATTATCAAGAATCATTCCTGTATTGATCGTAGGTGTGCTTGGAAATACCTTTGCTGCCCAGGTAGTAGAGATGCTGAATGAAAACAGCTTTATATTAAGTGGCTTCCAGGCAATCGGTGCAGCGATGCCGGCTTTAGGATTTGTAATCCTGTTAACATATCTGCCATTTAGAAAACAATGGTGGTGGGTCGTATTAGGATTTGTATTAAGTGCATATTTAGGTGTTCCGACATTGGGCATTGCTTTGCTGGGCCTGGTTTGTGCAATCGTTTATACGACATTATGGTATAGAAATAAAGAAAATAAAACAGATGAGGCAGTTGAACAAATTGGAGGTGAATTCTAATGAGTAAGCAGGAAACAAAAGAATTATTAAAGAAAGTTTATATTCGTGCTTTGACCTTTCAGCTTTCATGGTCATATGAGCGTATGCAAGGCATTGGCTTCTTAAATTCAATTACTCCTGTTTTAGAAGAGGTTTATAAAGATGATCCAAAAGGATTAAAGAATGCCATGATGCGTCATACTCATTTCTTCAATACCTCAACGATTTGGGGAGCCTATCCTATTTTAGGTATGGTTACTGCCTTAGAGCTCGGTAAGGCTGATGGGGAAACTATCGAAGGTATTAAGACCTCTTTGATGGGCCCGATGGCAGGTATCGGAGATACCATGAACTTTTCGATCATTTTGCCTATCTTCTTCTCAATTCCTGCTTCAATGGCTATTGGCGGTAATGCCATGTCTGCGATTGCGGTGTTGGCAATCATAGATCTGTTATTGATCATAGGATTATCTATTGTAAAATGGAAATTGATGAATATCGGATTCTCACAAGGATCGAAGCTGACTCAGTCAATGGAGTTGATGGATAAATTATCTTTTGGTGCAGGTGTCTTAGGCCTGGTAGTCGTTGGTGGTATGGTTGCTTCCATGCTGTCTGTTTCTACACCAATCTCATTTTTGCTGGATTATCAAGGTGTACCGCTTCAAGTCATCACCAGTGCTGTTCCTGAAGACGCAGCAGGAGCTGTCGTACTGCAAAATGTTTTAAATTCTTTCATGCCTAAGTTGCTGCCGGTAGCATTGATGGCTGTTGTCTATTGGATGTATCAGAAGAAAAAGATCACGCCGATCAAGATCACGTTCATTCTCATGGTTGCCATGTTTATCTTAGGCGCTTTAGGAATTATTGCCAGAGGTTGATCAAAATGAGCTTAAGCTTTGATTATTATGATAATGTGATCAATCAGTTGAAGGAAGTAAAGGAGAATGAACAAGAGAATATCCAAAAAGCAGTGGATATGTTCTGTGATACGATCACTAAAGGCGGAATGATTCATGTGTTTGGCAGCGGTCATTCTCATACCCTGTCTATCGAGCTTTGCCATCGTGCGGGCGGACTGGTTCCGATCAAGGCAATGGATGAAGCGGGAAGAGGATTATATGAACAGGTAGAGGGTGTCGGAACAAGATTTATGCAGAACTATGATCTGCAGGAAAATGATCTGGTTTTGATTACTTCTAATTCAAGCCGTAATCCGATAAGCGTAGAAATTGCCCAGTATGCAAAGAATATGGGTGTAAAGGTCATTACCTGCTATGCCAAGAAGTTTGCGGAAAAATGTACACCGCGTCATTCATCAGGAAAGATGGTATATGAACTGGCCGATCTGGTCATTGATAACCATTGTGTTTATGGAGATGCCACGATAACTGTTGAAGGACTTGCAGATAAAGTAGGACCGACTTCTACGATCATAACAGCCTTTATCTATGACTGGATCGTAGTAGAAACAATTAAACAATTGAAACAAAACGGTTATGAGCCGCCTGTTCTGAGAAGTGTTAACATTGACGGCGGAGAGCAATATAATCAGCATCTTCTTGATAAATATAAATATCGTTTATTCTACAAAAAATATCTTAAAAATTAAATGTATCGATACAAAAACAAACCCCTGTATAGAAAGACCTCACATAAATATACATAAATGTATCGTATTTGATTAAAAAAGATATTTAATACATCTGAAACGCTAAAAGCACAATGCATTATTTGCATTGTGCTTTTAAAATATACCCAGATGTTCCAGTAATATCTTAATGCCCAAAAGAATCAAGACGATGCCTCCGGCTAATTCAGCTTTTGATTTTAAACGTGAACCGAAGACATGACCTATTTTTACACCAATTGCTGAAAGTACAAAGGTAATGATACCGATAGATGAAACTGCTGTAACGATATTGACATCTAAAAAAGCAAATGTGATTCCCACAGCTAAGGCATCGATACTGGTAGCAATCGCTAAGATCAGCATGCTTCTAAAAGATAACGAAGCATCTTCACACTCCTCACATTCATCTTTATCCAATGATTCTTTGATCATGTTCAGACCGATAAAGCCTAGAAGAATAAAAGCGATCCAGTGATCGATCGAAGTGATGTAATCTCTGAAATTAATGCCTAGAAGATAACCAAGCAAAGGCATCAAGGCTTGGAAGCCGCCAAACCATAATCCGACGAATGCCTGTTTTTTAAAATTGATTTTTTTTAGTGCCAATCCTTTGCAAATTGCAACTGCAAAGGCATCCATTGATAAACCGATTGCACAAGTAATTAATGTAAATGTGTCCATGTAAACCTCCCAAAATAAAACTCATGGACAATAGAAAAAAACCATTGTCCATGAGTCTTGTTGTTTAAGATAACACCAGATTTTCATCAGTATGTTGATATTACCGCTATATAGCCAACTACTCCCTCAAAGGATAGTATAAATTTAACCAATTTGGACCTCTTTGTCAATAGAAACTAATGAATTATATGGAATTTATTTCAAGCTTATGACTATCTGAATATATTATCGATAAAAATTATATGAATGATCATTTTAATAATAAAAAGTAGAAAATTAATAAAACCAAGTTTTTGTCTGAATCCTTCATGACCGGTTTATGGGCTTATCTGATTGCGAAAAAAATTTTTTGTAAAAATTTATAAAAAAAGTGGGAAAAATGACGATGGAGTGCATATATAAGAGTAGGAGGTGAATAGATGCAGTGTCCTCGCTGCGGGAATGAAGATCCTAAATATTTTTATCAGGATGGGGAACAGATCTATTGTCGTAAGTGTATCCAGTTTGGCAGAGTGAACATAACCGATGTCATTCAACCGAAACCATACAAGTGTAGAAAACACCGTGTAAAAGCTCATTTAAATTTTGAATTGACAGATGCGCAAAAGAGGGCTTCTGTCAGGCTTAAAGAAAATGCACTTGGAGGTATTGATTCTTTGGTGTATGCCTGCTGTGGGGCAGGGAAAACAGAAATCTGCTTTGAAACGATAACTGCCTTTCTTAACGCAGGAAAAAAAGTAGGCTTTGCGATTCCCAGAAGGCAGGTGGTGTTAGAAATCTGTGAAAGATTACGAAAGGCCTATCCACGGCTAAAGGTCATTGCGGTTTGTCAAGGTCATACCGAGGTTGATGATGGGGATTTGATCGTTTGTACGATGCACCAGCTTTATCGTTATCATCATACGTTTGATCTTCTTATTCTTGATGAGGTTGATGCATTTCCTTACAAGGATAATGAAATGCTGGAAGCAATCGCGATGAATGCCTGTAAAGGTGTCAAGGTGCTGCTAAGTGCCACTCCCTCCCGGCAATTGCTTCGAAAAGCAGAAAGTGGCAAGCTATCAATGATCGAGTTATTCACTCGTCCGCATGGTCATCCGTTAATCGTTCCCCAATGCTTCATTCTTCCGCATTATTTTCAATTGATACATTTATTGTGGTTTATGAAAAAATATGGTGGTCAGTGGTTAGTTTTTGTACCTGCGATTGCGATGTCTGATGCTTATGGAAAATGGTTGTCTGTTTTTATGCCGTGTGCTTCATTCACGTCAAAGACGATATGTAAAGAGGAAGTGCTAAGACGATTTAAAGAGCATCAGCTGACTGTACTATTTACCTCCACGATTCTTGAAAGAGGCGTTACCTTTAAGGGAGTTCATGTCGCTGTCTTACAAAGTGCACATCCGGTATTTGATGAAGCCAGTCTGATTCAGATCGTGGGACGTGTTGGAAGGGATCCAAAGGAGCCAAAAGGATTTGCGCTTCTTTATGCCGATAGGAAAAATCACGCAATGAAAAGATGTATCTATGCACTGCAGAAAATGAATGAATCACTGTTTGATTTGCATGAATGCACTGGATGAGGGAGTTACTTTGAAAGAGTACCTTTTTGAAGAGGATATCATTTGTGGAAATTGCCGGCATCGTTTTATAAAAAATGATTGTATCTATACATATGGATATCTGAGGGTACATGCATTTTATCGGTATGATGACTTTTTGGAGAGCCTTTTATATCAATTTAAGGAAGGATGTGATGTGGCTTTAGAGAATGTTTTTTTATGGAAATACAGGAAAAAAATGGTTGACATATTTCGACATCGCCAATGTGTGATCATGCCCAGCAGTGAGGATAAGCTGAAAAGCAGAGGCTTCCATCACCTGAAAAAAATGCTGGCTTGCTGTGAGGTTGAGGTATGCGATTGTTTCATCAAAACTAAAAATTACAAGCAAAGCTTACAACGTGCACAAAACAGGGAAAAAATCCATTCGGTCATTCAACGGACCTCTTTTCCGGCAAAAGATTTTTATCTGTTTGATGATGTGGTAACAAGCGGTCATACGCTGCTTGCGGCAGCTGCTTTATTAAGAAAAAAAGATGAGATCATGGAGGCGTATGCATTGAGCGTGCATCCCCGTTTTGTCGAAATGTGCGATAAACAACAGTTGTAAGTGAAAACGGAATTTCCTATACTGAAAGTGCGGAAAGGAGTAATTATGCAAGGCAAAGTGAAATGGTTCAACCAGGAAAAAGGATTTGGATTTATTGTAGGAGATGACAATAAGGAATATTTTGTACATTATACACAAATTCAGATCACAGGGTTTAAGACTCTTGAAGAGGGTGCTTTGGTAGAGTTTGATCCGATCGAGATTGAAAAAGGGCTTCAGGCCAAAAATGTAGTAAAAAAAGAAGTAAGCGTTGTCTGAATTTTATTTGCAAAAGGAATCAAAAACATTTATAATGATGTGTATGAAGTTGCTTCATAGAAAGGTATAAGATTATGCAAGGAAAAGTAAAGATGTTTAACCAGGAAAAGGGGTATGGTTTCATTACGGTCGAAGGCGGAAAGGATGTATTTTTTCATTATTCACAGCTTGTGATGGAAGGATATAAGACAATTGAAAATGATACGGCCGTTGAATTTGAGCTGGTTGAAACAGATCGTGGCCCGCAGGCTCACAATATCGTCAAACTATAAAAAAATGTAATAACTGAAAAAAGTGGGCATTGCCTCACTTTTTTGTTTAATTGCTTTGATTATTTTGATATAATAAATTAGTAATGCTATATCTATATAGACATGGAGGTACGAAGATGGGATTTTTAACCAATATATTCAATGAAGAAAAACGTATAATGAAACAATACGAAAAAAAAGCCAATGAAGTCGTTGCTTATGAATCAACGATGGCAGCCTTGAGCGATGATGAGCTGAAGGCTAAGACAAATGAATTTAAGGAAAGGCTTAAAAACGGAGAAACCAAGGATGATATTCTCCCGGAGGCCTTTGCGACGATTCGTGAGGCTGCCAAAAGAGTTTTAGGCGAATTTCCGTTCTATGTCCAGATCTTAGGTGCCTTGATCCTCAATGGCGGAGATATTGCCGAGATGAAAACAGGTGAAGGTAAGACATTGACATCTATCATGTGCGTATATCTGAATGCGCTTGAAGGCAAGGGCGTTCATGTCATTACGGTCAATGATTATCTGGCAGGACGTGATGCGGCATGGATGGGACAGATCTATGAATTTTTAGGAATGACGGTCGGTGTAAATAAAAGAGAATTAAATATTTATCAGAAACAGGATGTGTATAAGTGCGATATTACATATACGACGAATGCTGAATTAGGTTTTGATTATCTTCGTGATAATATGGTCACTCGTCCACAGGATCGTGTCATGCGTGGCTTGCATTTTGCGATCATTGATGAGGTCGATTCTATTTTGATCGATGAGGCGCGTACACCGCTGATCATTTCCGGAGGCAAGAAGCAGACGGCTGATTATTATCGTCAGGCAGATATCTTTGCTAAATCATTGTCACCGGAAGATTATGTGATCGATGTCCAGTCAAAAGCGATCAACTTAACAGATTCCGGTGTGGATAGAGCAGAGAAGATGTTTAAGATCAATAATTTGTATGATCTTCAGCATGTCCAGCTGGTACATCATATCTCACAGGCATTAAAAGCCAATTATATCATGACGAAGGATGTGGAATATGTCGTTAGTGATGGTGAGATCGTGATCGTTGACCAGTTTACGGGACGTATCATGAAAGGACGTGCTTTCTCTGATGGTCTGCATCAGGCTTTGGAAGCCAAAGAAGGATGTAAGATCCGGGAAGAAACGGCAACATTAGCTACGATCACATATCAGAATTTCTTCCGTTTATATGAAAAGCTTGCCGGTATGACAGGTACGGCCAAGACTGAAGAAGAAGAATTTTTAGATACTTACAATATGCGTGTTTTGGTGGTTCCTACCAACCGTCCGGTTCAGCGTATCGATTATCCGGATGTTGTTTATCGTACTCCAAAGCTTAAATTTGATGCATTGATGGCTGAGGCAAAGCAGCTGCATGAAAAAGGTCAGCCGGTTCTGATCGGTACGATTTCGGTAGAGGTTTCAGAAAGATTGTCGGAGATGTTTACCAAAGAAGGTATCAAGCATCAGGTATTGAATGCGAAGAATCATGCCCGTGAAGCAGAAATCATCAAGCATGCCGGTGAGAAGGGCGCTGTTACGATTGCGACCAATATGGCCGGACGTGGTACGGATATTAAGATTAATGATGAAGTGCGTGCATTGGGAGGCCTGGCTGTTTTAGGAAGTGAACGTCATGAATCCCGCCGTATCGATAACCAGCTGCGTGGACGAAGCGGACGTCAGGGGGATCCGGGATTCTCACGCTTCTATGTTTCATTAAAGGATGAGCTGATGGTTCGTTTCGGCAGTGAAAGACTGGAAGGCTTATTTGAAAAGATGGGAGATACCCAGATTGAGTCCAGCATGGTAACAAAGGCTATTTCAAGTGCTCAGAAGCGTGTTGAAGGACAGAACTATGATATTCGTAAGTCCTTGTTGGAATACGATGATGTCTTAAGACAACAGCGTGAGGTCATGTATGAACAGAGAGATTATGTATTGAATAATGATGACGTTCATTCAGTTGTATATGAAATGTTTACAAGGGTCTTTAATCAGGTCGTTGCGAATAATTCGGATCCTAAATCTTCAAAGGTCAACGGTGAACAGCTGTTGGCGGGTTTAAAGGTATTGGGATGTCCGGAAGATATGGTAACTTTAGAGGAAATTGACGGTAAGGATCTCAAGAGCGTTGTGGATCTGTGTCTTGAAAGAGATTGGAAGTTCTACAATGATAAGATCGAGGATGTGAAAGAAAATTATCTTCCTTTTGAAAAGACGATCGTTTTGAAAAATATGGATCGTAACTGGATCGATCATATTGATACGATGGATAAATTAAGAAGCGGTATCTATCTTCGTTCATATGCACAGGACCGTCCTTTGCAGGCTTATGTAGAAGAGGGTTATGCAATGTTTGAGGAAATGATGGAAAATATTGCCCGTGAAGTTGTATTCTTTGCCAACAGAATGAAGATTGAAGTAAGATACAGAGAGTATAAGAAATAATGGAATTGTTTGAGATAAGGCAGGGAATTGACCACTATCGTTCACGTTTGGAACAGTTGGGTGAGTCCCTGGATCTTGAAAAGAAAGAGGCAAAGATATCAGAGCTTCAAAAGCAAATGGAACAGGATGGCTTTTGGGATGATGCCAGGGCTGCACAGAAGGTGATCAATGAATGTAATCATCTAAAAGATCTGGTGGAATCTTATAAAAAGCTGGAGGAAACGTTTGAGTCCTTTGCTCAGACAGCGGCTATTTTAAAGGAAGAGATGGATCAGGATCTGATGGATCTTTTGGAAGAGGAATATAACGAAAGCCTGAAAACCTTTGGAGATTTTGAGATCAAGGTTTTGTTGTCGCATGAATATGATCATTCCAATGCGATTCTGGAAATTCATCCGGGTGCCGGCGGAACCGAAAGTCAGGATTGGGCAGAAATGTTGTATCGCATGTATTCCCGCTATGCTGCCAGACATAACTATAAGGTAACGGTGCTGGATTATCTGGCCGGAGAAGAAGCAGGCATCAAATCGGTTTCGATGCTTATTGAAGGTGATCTGGCATATGGTTATCTGAAAGCAGAAAAGGGTGTTCATCGCTTGGTGCGTATTTCACCTTTTGACAGCGGTGGCAGAAGGCATACCTCGTTTGCAAGCGTGGATGTGGTACCTCAGTTCAATAATGAGATTGAAATCGAAATCAATCCGAATGATTTAGAGATCGATACACATCGTGCTTCTGGTGCCGGCGGGCAGCATATCAATAAGACCGATTCTGCTGTACGCATCGTTCATAAGCCGACAGGTATTACCGCAACCTGTCAGGCAGGAAGAAGTCAGCATGAAAATCGTGAGCAGGCGATGCTGATATTAAAGTCCAGGCTGTATCAGCTTCAGATTGAGGAGCAGGAAGCCAAGCTTGCGGCAATTAAGGGTGAACAAAAACGAATAGAATGGGGATCACAGATCCGCTCATATGTATTTCAGCCTTACCGGATGGTGAAGGACCTAAGGACCGGCTATGAAGTCGGAAATGTTCAGGCAGTCATGGATGGTGACTTGGACGGATTTATTTTCGCATATTTGAAATCACAGATCGAGTAGACAGTGTCTACTCTTTTTAAAGGAGGGATGTCGATGAAGAAAGATACGGTTTTAAATATTATTTTGATTTTAGTTGGTAACTTTTTTGTGGCACTGTCTGTTTCCTGCTTCATTGTTCCAAATGAAATCTTATCAGGAGGTGTTGCCGGTGTTGCAGTTGCCCTGCATCCGATTTTACCTTTTATCGACACCACTTTGTTGATCAATGCCATTACGATAGGATTATTTTTGGTGGGGTCGGTATTGCTGGGGAGATCATTTTTCCTCAAGACGCTGCTTAGTACGCTTTGTTATCCTATTTTCTTAAGCGGGCTTACCTATCTGGTTCAAGGCAGGCCTTTGACAGAGAGTCCTATCTTAGCTTCCTTATATTCCGGTGTCTTTATAGGATTAGGTGTCGGTATCGTTTTCCGTACGGGTTCAAGCACAGGTGGAATGGATATTCCTGCTTTGTTAATGGAAAAATATCTGCATATACCGCTGTCAACCGCTTGCCTGATCATTGATGGCCTGACAGTGGTCTTAGGTATCAGCACCTATTCGATCGAAGCAGCATTGATCGGTCTGATTTCTGTATATGCCAGCTCGTTTATGATTGACAAGGCCATCAGCTTTGGCGGACAGAAAACAAAGTCTGTAATGATCATTTCAAATCGTTATGAAGAGATGCTGAAGGCCATTATTGCGGAGATTGATCGCGGTGCTACCCTGCTGCATGCACAGGGCGGTTATACACGGGAGGAACGTGAGGTGGTCCTTGTTGTCATTGACAATAAGCAATATCCTAAATTAAATAAGCTTATAAATGAGATCGATCCGAATGCCTTCCTGGTTGTCCAAGATGCACAGGAGGTTACCGGCAATGGATTTACATATTATCAGGAGCTGGAAAAGATTGCTCCTAATCATAATGAACGATAATGATATGAATGGACATCTAAGGATGTCTTTTTCATAGCCGGAATTTACATGCCGGGGTATTTTATGTGTTATCATGTTGAGATCATATTTATGGACGGATATGAAAGAGTGTGATAGAAAAGGCTAAATAATTAAGTTTTATCGGGATAAAATGGAAAAGAGAGCTTTTTCAAATATATAAAAGGATGTGTTTGGTTTTGATATGATCGATGTAATTTATCACAAATATATCCCACAATTTACCACGAAAAAAAGTCGTTTTGGGAATTCATGAAAACGGAAACTATGTTATAATAATTTGGAGGATGTGATAAAAGTGATATCATTAGAGAATGTTTCTAAATCGTATAAAAACGGTGTGAATGCTCTTAAGAATATTTCATTATATATTGATGAAGGTGAATTTGTTTATATCATCGGTCCTACCGGATCCGGAAAATCGACGTTGATCAAGCTTTTGGATGGTGAAGAAATTCCTGATGAGGGGAAGGTCATTGTAGCCGATACAGATGTAGGAAGCTTAAAACATAAGCATGTACCATTATATAGAAGAAATTTGGGAATCGTATTTCAGGATTATCGTTTATTGCCGAGCCTTACCGTATTTGAAAATATTGCTTTTGCGATGGAGTGCATCGGTCAAGATAAGCTATCGATCCGCAGACGTGTAAGAGAGGTTTTGGAATTAGTTTCGCTGGAGGATAAGGCGAAATCTTTTCCTAATGAGCTTTCAGGCGGACAGCAGCAGCGTGTTACGATCGGAAGGGCGATTGCCAATCATCCAAAAGTGCTGATTGCCGATGAGCCTACGGGAAATCTTGATCCTGAAATGTCCAAGGAGATCATGGAGCTTTTAGAGAAGATCAATGAAAAGGAGAAAACAACGATTGTCATGGTGACTCATGATTCAACGATCGTCAATAATATCAAGAAAAGGACGATTGCGCTTGAAGAGGGGTATATCGTGGCTGATATAAAGAAGGGAGGATATCTAAAGAATGATTAAATTTTTTAAATCAATTCCCTATCATACAAAAACGGCGTTTAAAAGCATTGCCCGTCATTTGGCTCTGACTTTTTCAAGTGCCAGTGCTGTCAGTGTAACGTTAACATTGCTGATGGTGTTTTTGGTGCTTGCGGGTAATGTATCAAGCTTTACATATAGTATCGAAGAATCGCTGCAGATATATGCAACGATCGAAAATACATTGACACAGGAAGAAATTACTGTTCTTCAATCAGAAATAGAAGCGATGGATCATGTGGTCAAAGTTACTTTTTCAGATAAAGAACAGGAATTAGAAAGTTATATTGGCAATAACGATGATGAAGCTTCGCAAAGGTTATATGCTGCTTATCGGGGTGAAGGAAATCCTTTGTTGAATGCGTTTGTCATCGAAGTTGACAATGGAAATAATTTGGAAACAGTAAGTAAGGAACTGCAGGATCTTGAGGGAATCTATGATGCTGCTTATGGTGGTGACAGCGTTGTCATGCTTGTAAAAGCCATGGATGGCGTTCGTATTGCGGGCGGTATCTTTGTGGCGGCACTTAGCGTATTGGCTATATTTTTGATTTCTAATACGATCAAGAGTGCGATCTATTCAAGAAACAGTGAGATTTCGATCATGCGTAACGTAGGTGCTACCAACGGCTTTATCAAAATGCCTTTTATGATCGAGGGAATGATGATCGGAGTTATCGGGGCGATCCTTCCGATATTGCTTACGATCTTCGGTTATAGTTATGTGTACAATGCGCTTAATGGTGTACTGCTGATTCCTATGTTTCGGATGCAGCCCGTGATTCCTTTTGCGGTATATGTATCTTTAGCGCTTTTGGCGACCGGCATGATCGTCGGTATGCTGGGAAGCTTCTTTGCGGTTAATAAGTATCTGAGGTGGAAGAGATGAAGAAGAAGGTCAGTATATTGGTTATCTGCGCAATGCTGTTATATTCGATTTCGCCGGCGTATGCGATCGATTACAGCGGGGATGAAGATTACTGGTACAGTGTCTGCAACGGCCGTATCTCTGAGGATCTGATTGCTTCATGTCAGGGATTTAATGCCTATCTGATTCAAAAGGCAAATAACGTAGAAAACAGCATGGACAGTCTTGATGAACAGATAGCGGCTATTCAGGGCGATATTGATGCATTATATGATGTGCTGCATGATATTCAGAGTCAGATCGAAGCAAAAGACAGTGAGATCCAAACGCTTGAGAATCAAATAAGTGAACTGGAAACAAACATTTCTATTTTAGAAGAAGAAATTGCTGCGAAAGAGCAGGATATCGAACAGCGTGATAGTCAGATCAAAGAACGTATGGTGGAAACGCAGACGTTTAAAAGAACCTTTGGTTTTATTGATTTTCTGATGGGTGCTACGGATTTCGTTGATTTGATTCGCAGATTCAGCATCATGAATCAGATCACCGCTTCTGAACAGGAGCAGATCGAATTGTTAAGTGCGGATATTGCCCAGCTTGAGCTGGATCAGAATCAGCTTGAAGTACAGAAAGAAGGCGTTGAAGCACAGAAGGCGGTTTTGGATAGTGAAAGAAACGATCTTGCCGCTCTTGAAAGTTATCAGAATCAGTTGATTGCGGAACAACATGAAAAAGAAGCAGATTTGATGGATGAATATAGCCGTTTGGAATCTACTGTAAATTCTATACGTAACAGCATGCCGTCATTCAGTGTCGGAGATGGTGATATTTCAGATACTACCGGCTTTGGTATGGTCGTATCAGGTTACCGTTCAGCAGGAACATGGTACTATCCTGCCAGTTTTGGAGGTGCCAGACACTCCGGCATGGATATCGCTGGTTCTCGTGGAACACCGGTATATGCAGCGTTTAACGGAATCGTTGCCATTGCTCAAAATATAACATCGGTAGAAGGTACAAAAAATCCTGCTACGGGAAATAATGTCATGATCATCGGTACGGTCAATGGAACGACATATGCGATCCATATGCTGCATCTGCAGTATAATTCGATTACGGTATCACCGGGTCAGGTCGTGACCCAGGGACAGGTTGTGGCAGCCAGAGGTTCGACCGGAAACTCCACGGGACCTCACGTACATATCGATTTATATAATTTAGGTTCGATGACGGTAGAGGAAGCATATAACTATGTTCGCAATACAGGTAATTATACATTTGGTATGAGTTATCATGCTTATGGCTGGGAATGCAGCAATAAAGCACCTGTATGCCGTGAAAGACCGGAAGATTATATTCCATATTAAAAAAAGATTTCGCTTGATGCGAAATCTTTATTTCATGATACACTGTACAGCAAGACAACCAGGGCCGCCTTGGGTAATGAATACCGGGCTTAAATCATAAATCTCTATCTCTGTATTTGGAAATTCATTTTGGAAATAAGCCTTTGTTTCTAATACTTGTTTTTCAGTTGTCGCATGTGAAATCGTGATGATATAATTTTCATCAACACCTTTTTCCTTAAAGGATTCAGCGATACTTGCCAGTGCTTTTTTATAAGTTCTTGCAACGGCATGTTTCTCAAGGACCTTGCCATCATCTGATTGCTTCATGACGATCGTCAATCTCAAAAGACCGCCAACAGATGCTGACAGTGCTGAGCATCGGCCTCCTCTTTTTAAGAATTCAAAGTTTTGAGGAATCAGGAATGAAACGCTGTTATCAATGGATGGCATGAGTGCCGTAACGATTTCAGCGCTTGATTTTCCTTCTTTTGCTAATTTTAATGCTTTGTTGACAAGATAACGGTGAGGTCCGCACAGCGTTTTTGAATTTAATACGGTAATGTCTTGGTTTGGACATTGCTGCTGGGCCATGATTGCATTTTGATAGGTACCGCTTAAACCATCCGCCATCGTTATATTCAGTAATGGCTGATCAGGATTTGATTCATAAGCATTTAATACGTCACCGATAGAAGGCTGAGATGATGAGGGGATCGCACCGTTTCTTATTTTTTCAAGAAGCTGTTCTGATGTGATTTCTTCATACTCATAATAAGTTTTCTGATCAATGGCAATCTGTAAAGGCAGAATGATCAAATCTTTTTCTTTGCCTTCGGCAACGCTATAAAGAGTTGAGGTGTCGCTGATAATTTGTGTCATAGTTTCTCCTTACCATACTATCTAGTATTCAATACTAGAATAACTTGTAAATGTTATATTGTCAATAGTTGACAATAAAAATGTGTATGATAAAATTATCAAAAGAAGGTGAAAATATGGAAACATCAATACATTTACCGCGATGGGAGGAGCTTCCGGTAATTGACTTATATATCGATCAGGTTGTAACTTTGCTTGAAGAATGGCTTGATTTCATACCGCATAATGATGAAAAATTGATTACAAAATCTATGATCAATAATTATGTCAAGCATGGGATCGTCGATGCACCTAAAAAAAGAAGATATACGACCACTCATATAGCGTATTTGATCGTTGTATGTATTTTTAAACAGGTATATTCCATGAATGAGATCACACAGATGATACGGCTTCAGGTTCATGCGTATCCGATCGAACAGGCCTATAATTATTATATCGAAGATCTCGAGGCTTGTATCTTATCTATTTATAATGGGGAGCCGGTTAAGCATCAAAAGGCAGATACAGATGATCCGTTGACCAAGATCTTACATTCAGTCAATGAATCATTGGTCAATAAATTCAATGTGCAGCGTCTGATTAAAGAGGTCAAAGAGAAGAATGTGGAGTGACATTCTTTTTGTTGTGGAAAGATGTAATAATTAGATAAATCGTGGTATAATACAAAAGTCACAGGAGTATGATTATGAGCGAAGAAAAAAAGGTAGTAAGAGTAAAACTCGTAAAGCATGAATGGCCGGATGAAAGACGTGCCAGACATAGAAAATATATAAAGGTGACGCTGGGTGTCGTATTAGCTGTTGTTTTATTTTTTTGTGGGATGACTGCAGGAACCCTTTTGGCGGAGCCACAGGATTCAAAGAGCATTTCAAGCAGTAAATTGAATACGATCCTTAAGATCATGAATGAGTACTGGTATTTTGGTAATGAAATTGAGAATCTGCCCACACATTTGCTGGATGATGCCATTTACGGTCTTACCTCACAGGAAATAGATATTCATACACAATATATGGACAGTGAGTATGCCAAGCAGTTTATTTCAAGCATGGAGGGTGCATTTGTGGGAATTGGCGTCCAGTATTCGACGGCCACACAAGACTATATCATCCTAAGGGTATTCAAGGACTCTCCTGCGGAGAAAGCAGGATTGAGGGTCGGTGATATCATTCGCAAGGTCGATGGCGTTGCGGTAGAAGATATCGAAGATATTTCGGCTGCGGTAAAAGGTGAAGCAGGAAGCCGGGTAATGATCAGCGTGCAACGGGGCAAGGAACTGTTGGATCTTGAATGTCTTCGCGGGGATGTGAATTCCAGTGCAAACGGTTATATCGATGGTGATGTGGGCGTTTTGGAAATTTTGACAGTGGCTGATAATACGGCTTCGGTCGTTGGAGATATCTTAGCTGATTTTGAAGAACAGGGCATTAAAAAGATATTGATCGATTTACGGGATAATGGCGGTGGATATTTGACTTCTGTGGTTGATATCGCTTCTTATTTTCTGCCTCAAGGAAGCATCGTGCTTCAGGAGCAGGATAAGGAAAAAAATGTTGTCGTGGATCGGACCAATTCGAATATCCAGCCTTATGAATATGATCAGATCGAGGTTTTGATCAATCAGGATACGGCAAGTGCTGCTGAGGTTCTTGCGATTGCTTTAAAGGAAACGCTGAATGCAACGATCATCGGGGATGTTTCTTATGGCAAGGGAACGATTCAGACGACGATTCCGTTCAGTGATGGAAGCATGTTGAAATATACGAAAGCCATTTGGTTGTCACCAAATGGTAATTCGATCAATAATGTCGGAATTACACCGGATATTTTGGTAGAAACGGCGAACGCTTTATTGACACCGGCACCGAAGGATTTCGAAACGGTGGGCGTGGACAGCGTTTCATCTGCCTGTCATACGATGCAGATCTATTTGGATTATCTCGGTTATGATATCGATCGTCAGGACGGTTATTTTTCAACACAAACGTTACAAGCACTGCGCCAATTTGAATCGGATTATGGATTGGATGCCCAAGATGAACTGGATGATGAACTTTTGACGGTGATCTTGTCGAAGGTTATTTATGTCAGTCATGTTGATGAGAGCAAGGATGTTCAGAAGCTTCGAGCTATTGAAGAATTTAATAGATAAAAAAAGGGCATAGATAGTATCTATGCCTCATTCATCAGAAAGGAGCATTGTATGGATTTTGAATTAGTATCAAATTACAAGCCTCAAGGTGATCAGCCTCAGGCAATTGAAAAATTGATCGAGGGCATAAAATCCGGTAAAAAAAGCCAGGTTCTTTTAGGGGCGACAGGAACCGGTAAGACATTTACGGTCAGCAATGTCATTCAGGCGGTCAATAAACCGACCCTGGTATTTGCTCATAATAAGACCTTGGCAGGTCAGCTTTATGCGGAATTAAAAGAATTTTTTCCTCATAATCGTGTCGAATATTTCGTTTCCAATTTTGATTACTATCAGCCGGAGGCCTATATCCCAAGCAGTGATATGTACATTGATAAAACAGCGACGACAAATCAGGAGCTGGATATGCTGAGGATGGCAGCGACCAATGCCGTTTTAGAAAGAAGGGATACAATCATTGTCGCTTCTGTTGCTTGTATCTATGGTGCCAGCAATCCTGCCCAATATAAGGATATGTTTTTTACGATCAGAGTCGGTGAAACGATCGATCGTAAAGAATTATTAAAAAAATTAGTGGATCGGCAATATCATCGTAATGATACGGATCTGGAAAGAGCCAGCTTTCGTGTAAGGGGTGATTCTATCGAAATTGCTCCGGGACATACGGACAGCTACGTATTACGCATTGAATTGTTTGATGATGAGATCGAACGAATCTGTGAGATAGAGCCTGTCAGCGGTAAGGTGCTTAATGCTTATACCGTATATGTCGTTTATCCGGCCAGCGGTTATGCAACTGAAAAAAGCATCATCCTCCATGCCTGCGATACGATCGAAGAAGAGCTTGAAGAAAGGTTGGATGAGCTTGAAAAACAAGGCAAGCTTTTAGAGAAACAGCGCCTGGAACAGCGTACCCGCTATGATATAGAAGCCTTACGAGAGTTTGGTTTCTGTTCGGGAATTGAAAATTATTCAAGGCATATCGACGGCCGAAAGGCGGGTGAGCGTCCTTATACGCTACTGGATTATTTCCCTGATGATTATCTTCTGATCATTGATGAAAGCCATGTTTCATTACCGCAGATCCGTGGTATGTATAATGGTGACCGGGCCCGCAAGGAAACGCTTGTAAATTATGGCTTCCGTCTGCCGAGTGCTTTAGATAATCGTCCGATGCGTTTTGAAGAATTCCAAGAGAAAATCAATCAGGTCATCTATGTATCTGCGACTCCGGGCGATTATGAGCTTGAACAGACGCATGGTGAAGTAATCGAACAGATCATCCGTCCGACGGGATTATTGGATCCGATCGTAGAAGTACGTCCGACCCAGCATCAGATCGATGATCTGGTAGATGAGATCAATGAAAGGATTCAAAGGAATGAGCGTGTATTGATTACGGCTTTGACAGTAAGGATGGCTGAGGAACTGACGAATTATCTTAAACAGCTGGACTTGAAAGTAGCGTGGCTGCACCACGAAATCAAAACGATCGAACGAAGTGAGATTATACGAGATCTTCGTTTAGGAAAAATTGATGTCTTGATTGGTATCAACTTGTTAAGAGAAGGCTTGGATATTCCTGAAGTATCGCTGATTGCGATTCTGGATGCTGATAAAGAAGGCTTTTTAAGAAGTGAACGTTCTCTGATTCAGATCATCGGACGTGCTGCCCGTAATGCACAAGGTAAGGTCATCATGTATGCGGATACGATGACGGACAGCATGCGTAAGGCTATCGAAGAAACGAATCGTCGTCGTTCGATTCAAAAAACATTTAATGAAGAGCATCATATTACGCCACAGACGATCATAAAGCCGGTGCAGGAGGTCATGCATTCGAAAGAAACCCAGCAGATGAGCGCTAACTATCTGAAGAAGAAAAATAAGATGAGCAAGAAAGAAAAGGATAAGCTTTTATCTTCATTAGAAAAAGAAATGAAGCAGGCTGCCAAGGATCTTGATTTTGAAAGAGCAGCAGAACTGAGAGATATGTTAATTGAATTAAGAAATGAATAGATATCAGAATTGATGTCATACTATGAATGAGGGAGAAACTCATTTCCCTAAGACGCAGAAATGCGTCTTTT
Organism: uncultured Traorella sp.; assembly: GCF_944327115.1. GTDB lineage: Bacteria > Bacillota_I > Bacilli_A > Erysipelotrichales > Erysipelotrichaceae > Traorella. The sequence continues at coordinate 31,189 of NZ_CALVGS010000047.1, read as the reverse complement.
TTTTATAAAAATCGTTAAAAATCTTTATTTTGTGATAGAATAAAGATGGAGAAATATATGGACTATAAGCAAATTTTATTGAGTAAAAATGGTTATGTGACCCTGACGCTCGCAAAGGAGTTTTTAAAATACAGTGTCGGTGATAAAATTCCTACGGTAACTGAGATCAGTGATCGTTTTAATCTTGCACGCGGAACGGTGCAGAATGCTTTAAAAACGCTTCAGAACAATGATGCGATAAGAATTGAATCAAAGGGACATCTAGGCTCTTATCTCATTAAGAAAAATATGAAGGTATTACTTGAATTTGCGGGGATTACCTCTATTGTCGGTGTGATGCCTCTGCCTTATTCACGACGTTATGAAGGATTGGCCAGCGGTTTATTGGTAGCGATGGAAAATCATTATAATATTCCGGCTTCCATGGCGTATATGCGTGGCTCTTTGAACCGAATCAGCATGCTGGAATCGAATCGTTATGATTATGCCATCATTTCCAGAGATGCGGCTGAACAGATATTGGATAAATATAATAATATCATCATCGTAAAGTCCTTTGGAAGATATTCTTATCTGAGCGAGCATGTCATCATTTTTAAAAACAATAAATATGATGCGGTTGAGGACGGTATGAAAATCGGTGTCGATAATGATTCCGTGGATCAAAAACGTTTGACTGAAGCTATATGTAAAGGAAAAAAAGTAGAATTTGTTCATATTGATTATTCGCAGAGCTTAAAGCGTGTCATGTCCGGTGATATTGATGCCTCTGTATGGAACAAGGATGAGATATTGGATAAGATGATCGAAGTGAATTATGTGGAAATTCAAAATCTGGATATTCTTGCGGATGAAGCAGTTTTGGTCGTAAATAAAGAAGAACCTGAAATGGCCTCATTATTGGATGAGATCATTGATGTCAAGACAGTGACAAACATTCAGAAGCTGGTTTTAGAAGGAAAAATAACACCTAGTTATTAAGAAAATCAAGGTCTGCTTTTTTATAGGGATATTTGTTTGTTTGATTATAAAATACATAAAAATGTATATAAAATATTGACATCAGCAAACGAGTAGTTTAATATAATAATGTAAATATACAAAAATTTGTACGAGGTGATATCTTGACAAGATCGGTGAAATGTTATCGATGCGGACAGCCTATAGAGCTAAATTATAAAAATATAAGACAAACGATCAGCTGTTCTCATTGTCATGCGAAAATGACATATGATCTCAGGTCGATCAGAAAATTAAAGATGGTTCGCTATCTGTTTGTGATGATCGTAGTCGCTTTCTTGATGATTGGTTTTATGCAGGTACAGAATATGAATAATTATGCTTTATTGATTGTTACATGTATGTTTGCAATCGTGATATCTCTATGGGCAGATAAGCTTTGCTTATATATCTCTTATCAATTTTTAAAAGGAGAATATGTTGAATATCATCCTGATGATAAAAGAAAGATGCCGGTAAAGAAGAAAAGGAAGTAGGTGGGATCATGGATTTTAGTGAAAGATTACAGCTTTATCTGGAAGGCGGTATGATTACTGAAAAAGATGTTGAAAATGTGAATAAGGTCATATCTTTATTTGAAAAAGAATATGGTGTTACGTTACAGGAAGAAAATGCTGATACGTTCATCGCTCATTTATGTGCAGCGTATGCACGTCTGCATAGTGAGGAGGATATCGATGAACTTCCTGAGGAAGTATTGAACGAATTAACTTCTCTGGATACTTATCCGCTCTCAACAGAAGTGTTAGATAAGGTTATGAAAGCAACAGATATACCGTTGAATGCAACCGAGCAGGGTTATCTTTTGCTTCATATAAATAACTTAATTTCATTCTTTCAAACAAATGATGAGTGGAATTAAGAGAAAAGAAAAGGAGATAAAATATGGAAGGAATTATTACTAACTTTGAATTTCCAATGTTGGCCAGAACCGTTGTATTAGTAATGATTTGTGCATGGGCAAGCTTATTGTCGCATAAATGTATTTCTAACTTTAACGATGGTGCTAGACCGGTGTTCCCAGAACTGATCGAAAAGAGAATGTCAAGAGCAGAATTTGCTGTTGTTATTACAGGTATGGGCTTTGGTTGGGTGCTTGCTGGTTTCAGTCAGTGGCTCGGTACTGGCTTGATTGCATGTCACTTAACGCTTATTGCGACAGACTGTTTAGGTGCTTGGTCACCAAATAAGTGGGTAGCCTTAGGTATCGGTGCTGGATATGGTTTGCTTTGTGCTTTTGGTACGAATGTTATCAATCAGGCTTTCATGGCATTGCCTTATAATTTCTTAAATGACCTGACGAACATTTCTACCCCTACATTGCCGATTTTCAGTATGTTCCCGGCAGTAGCAATAGCCGGACAGTTTGGTGCAAGAAAAGGTATCGGAACAGGTGTCATTGAAGCAATCGTTTATATCTTATGTACACTTGTTGGAACCGTAACTATCGGCTCTATCAACATCAGCTTATATCCATACACTTTCGCAATGCTGGCAGGTATGATCTGCCTGATCGTCTTTGCCGCAAAAGGAAGCAGCAATTCAGAAAGTGTTGAAACAGATGCAGAAGAAGAAAACTTATTCTCTAAAAATGCAGATCGAATCAAATCAAACTGGAAGTATCTTTGCGTTCAGGGTGCATTGAATGCTTTAGGTATCAAGATCTTAGCTCAGGCATATCAGCCTTATATCTTATCAGCAGCTGTTTTATCAAACGATATGACGCCATTCTACATTGCCATGGTAGGTGTCATCATTGCCTTTATTCCGTTGATCGTATCAACTTCACTGGCTACCGGTGTTTATCAGGCAGTTGGTCTATGTTCAGTTATGTTGTTTGGTGTTTTGGCACCGACATGGTGGCTGGCTCCGATCTTAGGCTTCGCAGCAGAATTTGTTGAAATCCAGTTGATCGGTCTTTTAGGAAAATTGTTATCGAAATTCCCGGAACTCTCGAAATGTGGCGATCATATTCGTGATGGTATGATCTCTACGATCGGTTTGGCATTGACGATTGGTGCTTTCCTTGCTGCTAATGCAACTTGGGGTGAAGTAGGTATCATGCTTGTTGGTGCATTCTATGTTGTAAATGAAGTAACGGGTCAGAGATTACCAAAGAGTGCAGTTGGTCCTATTGCGGCAGTTGCCGTAGGTATCATCTACAATATTGTTGTAGCACTAGGATTTATCGTTATATAATGATTATATAAATAAAGGAGGCTTTCTGTGATTAAGATTGAATGTTGCGGTTTAACGGCAACCCAGACAAAAGATATTATAGATAAAAATTTTGCTGATCAAGTTGAAACTTATACGGATCCGGATATGATAGCTGCACGTAAAGTAAAAAATAAAGAAATCGATTATTATTTAGGCAGCTGCATGACTGGTGGCGGTGGTTCATTAGCGACAGCGATCATGGTTTTGGGATATGGTAATTGTTTAGTAGTTTCAAAACAGGGCAATTGTCCTAATGAAAAGCAAATTCGTCACATGGTTTATAGTGGCAATCATAAGGCATTCGGTTATGTAAAGACGCATACGGATATTGTTGTTCCTGCTTTAGTTAAAGCGCTGGTTGATAAAACGGAAGGCAAGCCTGAATAAAATCGTTCATTAGGGTATCAAGTCAACTTGATGCCCTTCATTTATATGAGGTAAGTTAACATGATTAGAACAGTACTTGGTGATATAGAAAAAAGTGAATTAGGTGCTACGATGTGCCATGAGCATTTTATTATTGATTTAGATCGGGTGCGGCATGATGGTGTTTCGAAGATAGAAACGGTAGAAGAGGTAGTACCGGAAATAAAGATGATGATGGAGCTTGGTGTCAAAAGTGCCATTGAGGTTTCAACGATCGATTTATCAAGAGATGTATTGAAATTAAAAGAAATTGCGCTCCAGACAGGTTTGAATATTATATGCTCGACAGGTTTTTATCTGTCTGAATACCATCCCGACTGGATGGATGGTGCCAGTGTTGAAGAGATTGCGGATATATATGTCAAAGAACTGATGGAGGGCATCGATGATACAGGGATCAAAGCCGGTATTATCGCGGAAATCGCATCAAGTCCGAATTCATTTGTAAAGAATGAGAAAAAGATCTTGGAAGCAGCGGGAATGGCAGCAAAAAAAGTAGGTTGTGCTGTCAGTACGCATACATCACGCTATACAGCAATGGAAACGATTGATACGTTGCTGGCTTGTGGAATGGATCCGGATAAGATCATTATCGGGCATCAGGATCTGATTAATGATTCACAGTATCATTTAAGCTTATTGGAAAGAGGTGTCAATATAGCTTTTGATACTTGTGGAAAGGTAAGCTATATGGCTGATGAAGTAAGGGCAAGAAATGCCGTTAGGATCATTGAAGCTGGATATGGAGATCATTTGATGGTTAGCGATGATGTTTCAAGAAGAAGCTATTTTGTTGCCCATGGCGGTGTCGGTTATCTTGCGGCATATAAGACCGTTTTGCCTTTGATGAAGGAATATGGTGCAACCGATGAAGATATTTATAAGATTACGACACTGACACCTGCAAGAGTTTTAGATAATGAATGGAAATAAAGAGGAGGGAAGGGTATGTTTATAGAAAAAGTACAGGAGAATAATCGTGCTTTAATTGAATTTGCCTTTCATCTTCATCAAAAGGGACTTATTTTACCTGATACCTATGTATTGGATTATGATACGATTATGGAAAATGGCAGGAAAATGAAAGAAATTGCCGATCCATTAGGAGTTAAATTATTTTTCATGCTGAAACAGCTCGGACGTAATCCGGAAATTGCCAAAGGTCTGCAAGAATTAGGTTTTGATGGTGTTGTGGCAGTTGATTTTAAAGAAACACTGGTCATGTTAAAAAATCATATCAAGCTTGGCAATGTAGGTCATCTTGTTCAGATACCAAAAGCATGCATCAAAGAAGTGGTAGCAGCACGACCGACGGTCATGACCGTTTATTCTTATGAAAAGATATTAGAAATCAATCAGGCAGCTCAAGAGCTGGATATGATCCAGCCGATCATGCTGCGCATCAGTGATTCTGATTCAGAATTCTATTCGGGCCAGGTCGGCGGCTTCATGGTGGATGAATTAGAGGCATTGATCGATCGCATCGAAATGCTTAAGCATGTGAGAATCGGTGGCCTGACCATCTTTCCTGCACTTTTATATGATGAAAGCAAAAATGAGATTACTCCGACAGCGAATTATCATGCATTAAAGCGTGGACGTTTATTGCTTGAAAAGAGAGGATATCATGATTTATTGATCAATCTTCCTTCTGCCACTTGTATGGCATCTATCCCACTCATTCATGAGCTTGGCGGTAATAATGGAGAGCCGGGTCATGGACTTACAGGAACGACACCCTTCCATAAAAATAATGACGGATATGAAAGAACGGGTTATGTGTATGTAAGTGAGATCTCACATAATTATCTGGATAAAGCGTATTGTTATGGCGGCGGACATTATCGTCGCGGACATTTGAAATATGCACTTGTGGGTCACTCGGCAGATGATCTGAAGCTGACAAAAGCCTATGCGGTCCATGATGATTCAATCGATTATCATTTTGAGCTGGATGGCAGATTTGATGTAGGTGATACCGTGCTGATGTGTTTTAGGGCACAAATGTTCACGACACGCAGTCATATCGCAGTTGTAAAAGGACTGAAAGATCATAGGCCTGAACTTTTTGGAATCTATGATGCCTATGGTCATATGCTTAAGAAAGGTGAAACAAATGAAGGATAAGTATGAAAAACAGCATCGTCTGGCCTTGTTGAATCCATATCAATCGGTCGTTCGTGTTTTTGATCCCGATGAAGATAGTATTCTTGTAGGAATCAAAAATGTAGCGTCCATACCTAATACGCTTATGAAAAAGCTGGAGCCACATGGTTTTGGATTGCATACGATCGATAAGAAATCACAGTTGGCGGGAAGAGCGGTAGATACCCAGCTGATCAATCCGATCACCGGACATTATATGTCAGGCTCATCCTCAGGTACTGCCTTGAATGTTTTTGCCGGTATCAATGATTTAGGTATTGGCAATGATGGGGGCGGAAGCGTGCTGGCACCGGCCATGTGTGTCAATATCTATGGGATGATCTCAAAGCTGATCGAAAAAGATCGCAATATCTCGCTTAAAGCGAATACGGATGGAATCGTTGCCGGTAATTCAATTGGCTTTATGGCTAGAGATCGTGAGATCTTATTTAAAGCTTTTGAAGTTGCGACAGGGATAACGAAAGCTGATGGATATGGCAAAGTTTTCAGCGATCAGAAATATGAAGGTATCGATTCAACGATCATCGATGTCATGGAAGCACATGCGCCAAGAAATGAATTAACCGCTTATTTAAAAGATGTGTTGAAACAATGTGATGTATTGATGGTTACTGAAGGTCCTGTTGATTTATATGGTTTTGGTGATTCTTTATTTGGTCATTTTGATAGCCGGACTCAAGAGATTCAAAAAGCAGCCAATAAAGGTTATGTACGTGTGTGCAATATCGCTGAGGCAACAGCATTGGCCATTCCTCAAAAGGGATTGGGCATGGCGACCTTGCTGATGTGTGAAAGCAGAAATGATAAGATCGCACGTTTATTGAAGCTAAGTGAAAAGATCGAACATGTTCATGATGAATTGATCGAACGATATTTTTTAGATATTGACTCTTATTTTAATGAGGGTTATCAGGTAGAGTGAGGCAAGTTATGAAAGTATATCCTTTAGAAAGTATTCATATCGAAGAAGCGATGCAGAAGCAGTTTCGTATGAGCGCATGTGCCATGCATTATTTTACGGGAAGTGAATTTCTGACACGTGGTGATCTAGGAGTCCATCAGCCTGAAAATCAGCCATTGACGACCCATAAGGCTGAAAAAGCGATTGCGGAATTTTTTCATGCCGAAGACTGTATTTTAGTCAGAGGTGCCGGTACCGGTGCCATACGTTATGGATTATCTTCGATTTTCAAACCGAAAGATAAGATTTTGGTCCATGATGCTGCCGTTTATTCAACAACTCAGATCAGCTTAGATATGCTTGGACTGGAAATCGTAAAGGCAGATTTCAACTCGTTGGACCAGCTGCGTCATGTCATGGAAGAACATACAGATATCAAGGGTGCTTTGATCCAGTTTACACGACAGAAACCGGATGACCGTTATTCGATGGAAGAAGTGATCAAGACCATTCAAGACTGTCGTGATATTCCTATCATTTGTGATGATAATTATGCAGTCTTAAAAGTAAGCAGAATCAGCTGTGAATTAGGTGCCGACATGTCCTGCTTTTCTTGTTTTAAGCTGCAGGGACCGGAAGGCATCGGCTGTGTCGTAGGTAAGAAGCAATATATTGAAAAAATTCGCAAGATGCATTATTCAGGAGGCTGTCAGGTTCAGGGATGGGAAGCCTTGGAGGTGCTTAGAGGCTTGATCAATGCACCGGTGATGCTGGCCATTTCTGCGCAGACGGGAGAAGAAATCTTAAAAAGAATCCATGAGCAAGGTATTAAAGGTGTAAAACATGCTTATCTGGCTAATGCTCAATCGAAGGTCTTATTGATAGAATTTGAAAGACCGATCGCAAAGAAGGTGTTGATAGAAGCTGAAAAGCTGGGAGCATTGCCGAATCCGGTCGGTGCTGAAAGTAAATATGAATTTGCGCCATTGTTTTATCGGGTATCGGGAACCTTTTTGAAGAGCGATCCTTCCTTTGCTGACACGATGATTCGTATCAATCCGAATCGCTGCGGTGCAGACACTGTTTTAGAGGTTCTCGAAAAAAGCATTATAAAAGCTTTGGAGGAATAAAAATGGATAAGAGGTTTATCGTAATCGTATTGGATGGATTTGGTATGCAGGCGATGGCCGATGCTGCCATCGCTCGCCCGGGTGATGAAAAAAGCTCTACCTTGGGCAGTATCCTCCATGATCATCCTGATTTAAAATTACCGAATCTGGAAGCTTTAGGACTTATGAACGCCTTTGGAAAAGAAAGCGAGAAGATGAAATTCTCTGATAAGGCTGTTTGGGGCAAAAGCGAATTGATGCATTTTGGTGCAGATACGTTTATGGGGCATCAGGAAATCATGGGTTCACTTCCTAAAAAACCGGTGGTCCAGCCATTTCAGGAAAAAGTTGATGAGATCAAAGAACATTTAAAAAAGCATGGTCATAAAGTAGAAGTACGTCAAAATGGTCATTTAAGATATTTGTTGGTCGATGATTATTGTACGGTAGCAGATAATATCGATGCTGATCTAGGTATGGCTTATAATTGTACGGCACCGCTTGATTATCTCTCTTTTGATAAGGAATTGGAAATCGGCCGTCTGGTACGTGAGGTTGCCACCGTGAATCGTGTGATTCCATTTGGCGGCACCAATACTACGATCGATGATATTCTGGCAGCAGAAGAAACACGTGAGGATCGATTCATCGGTATTCATGCTGTTAAATCAAAATCGTATGAACATGGCTATCAGTGTCGTCATTTAGGTTATGGTGTCGATGAAAAAGTACAGGCCCCGACGATTTTAGGTCATGCTCATATACCGGTATCACTGTTTGGGAAGGTAGCCGACATCGTTGCCAATGATGCCGGTAAGTCAGTATCATGTGTTGATACGGCGGAAGTGCTGGATCTTACGATTCAGGAAATCAAAGATATGAAAAACGGTTTTATCTGTACCAATGTACAAGAAACGGATCTTGCCGGTCATTCACAGGATTCGACGTGGTACAAGAATCTTTTGGAAATTGCGGATGAAAAGATCGGTATCATCATGGATCTGATACATGATGATGATGTATTGGTCGTCATGGCGGATCATGGAAATGATCCAAATATCGGTCATAACCGTCATACTCGTGAAAATGTACCACTGTTAATTAAAAAAGCAGGTGTTGAGGGAGTCAGCATCGGACTTCGTAAGACACTTTCAGATGTTGGTGCCAGCGTATGTGATTTCTTTGGAGTCAGTGCACCGCAAAATGGTCAATCCTTTATGAATTTACTTAAATAGGGCTGTAATACAGCCCTTTTACGTGCTAGAATAGTAAACATGGAGGTAATATCATGAAAAGCAATGAATATGAATTATTAGAAAAATTATATTTTGAAAGAATAGGCGGGACAGATCAAGAATTAGAAGCCTGTCATATCATTCAGGATGAATTGAGTAAGATTGGTCTGGAAAGTCATATCGAAGCTTTTGATGTAGTCACCAATCATGTATCAAAAGTTTCACTGGAGGTATTGCAGCCTTATCAGAAAACATATGAGGCAACAGCTTATATGGGCTGCACCAATACTGAAGGGCTTGCCGGAGATCTTTGTTATTTTGAAAGCGATAATGCCGTCAGCAGGAAACAGGTCAGCGGTAAGATTGCCTTGGTAAATGGTTATTTGGGAATGAAGACATTCAAGGCCATTACAGAAGCAAAAGCCATTGGTTTTATCACATATAATGGAAACATTGACAGAGAAGAAAACGATCTTGATCCAAGAGAATTAAGAGAAACCTTACAGGAATTCGGCAACCTTCCGGGAGTTAATATTCGTGTAGATGATGCGATGGAAATGGTGGCAAAAGGGGCCAGCGAAGTCCGTATCGTTGTAAAACAAACCATTGAAAAGGTTCATTCCCATAATCTTGTTTGTGATATAAAAGGTGAAAATGATGATATCCTTGTTTGCACCGCTCACTATGATTCCGTTCCGCATTCAAAGGGAGCTTATGATAATGCGACAGGAAGTGTTTGTCTGTATGGTCTTGCGAAAGAATTGAAGGATAAAAAATTAGGACACAGCATACGGCTTATCTGGTGTGGCAGTGAGGAGCGGGGACTTTTAGGTTCAAAGGCATATGTAGAAGCACATCAGGAAGAGATGGAGCATATCGGGCTATGCGTCAATGTAGATATGATCGGATCGATCATGGGACGTAGAATTGCCGTGTGTACAAGTGATATGTCACTTGTTCATTACATTGATTATTTTGGAAAGATCAAGGGATTCCCGATCGAAGTATCCCAGGGCGTTTATTCCAGTGATTCTACACCGTTTGCTGATAAAGGTGTACCGGCCGTTTCTTTTGCACGTATCACTACATCAGGTACGGGTGAAATTCATTCCCGCTATGATGTAATCGAGCATTTATCTGAGCAGATGCTGGTTCAGGATACTTCTTTTATCTGTGATTTTGTGGAAAAAATGGCGAATGCGTATGTCATTCCGGTACCGAAAGAAATTCCGGATAATATGAAAGAAGAAATAGAAAAATATTATGGAAGAGATTTGAAAAAGAAGAAAGAGGAAGAAAAGAAAGCATGAGCATAAAGCTGGCAGCTGTTGATATGGATGGGACCTTCCTTACCCATGATAAGACATATGACCGGGAAGCTTTTCATCAGTTTTTTAATGATTTCTATCAGAAAGGCGGTCATTTTGTCGTTGCTAGCGGTAATCAATATTATCAATTGAAAAGCTTTTTTGAAGAATATGGTGATAAGATCAGCTATATTGCAGAAAATGGCGCATGGATCATAAGCGAGGGGAAAGAGCTTTACTGCGGTATCATGGAAACAAAAACGGTTAATATGGTTTTAGAAGAGCTTCAGAAATACAGACAGATCAAGATTGTCGTATGTGGAAAAAATTCAGCGTATGTATTAGAAAAAGACGGTCTTGTTTTTTATGAACAGATACATCGCTATTATCATAAGCTGAAGCGGGTGGATGATTTCAAAGCATACATCGTCAGGGATCATATATTGAAATTTGCTTTGATGTGTCCGATAAATGAAACAAAAGAGCTGATGGAAGGTTTATCATTGCCTCCTGATATCGTGTCTACAAGCGGTGGTCAGGGATGCATTGATCTGATCATCAAGAATCAGAATAAGGGAAATGCGCTTTTAAAGCTGTGTGATCATTTTGGTATATCCCCGGATGAATGTATTGCGTTTGGCGATGGCGGTAATGATGTGGAAATGTTGTCGATGGCAGGCTGTGGTTATGCAGTAGCGAATGCAAGTGAGGAAGCAAAGAAAGCAGCGGATAAAATAATTGATTCAAATGAAAATCAGGGAGTGATCAAAGAATTGCTGGAATTGATGGACAAGGCAATCCTTTGATTGCTTTTTATTATATGAAACATTGATTTTGAAAAAGAAAGTGGTAAAATAAATCAGTATTCAAATGGGGTGAAGATATGCTGGATATTTTGATCAAAGCAATAGGGTTTATTTTAATTATCGTTATGGGGTATGTTTTTAAATCAAAGGGAATCTTTCAAAAAGAACATGCCCGATTTTTATCGTTTGTAATCATGAATGTTACTTTGCCATGTGCACTGTTTACTTCAGTCGGTCATATTGAAGTTTCATCATCACTGTTATTAGCCTTGCTGATTGGTTTTGGGTCAAATATCATTACGATCGTTGTAGGATATATGATGGTCAAAAAGGAATCTTTGATGGAAAAAGCAATATATATGATCAATATGTCCGGGTATAATATCGGAACATTTACGCTTCCTTTTGTTCAAAGTTTTTTCCCATCCAGCTTATTGGCCTATGTCATAATGTTTGATACGGGAAATGCGATCATGTGCTTAGGGGGTACTTACTCGGTTGCCAGCTCGATGGTCGTACGATCAAGAGGGATAAAGATCGTAGTTGAGTTTATAAAAAGACTGCTTTCTTCTGTACCGTTTTGTACTTATGTGCTTTTATTCATCCTTTCGTTTTTAAATATAACGATTCCTGAACAATTGATCAGTGTCGCAAGTATTGCAGGTAATGCAAATGCCTTTTTGGCCATGCTCATGATCGGTATATCATTGGAGATAAAGCTGGATTTATCACAGGTAAAAAAAATCCGTGATATCTTGATCGGCAGATATGGCTTGATGATCTTGATCTCAATTTTTGTTTTTGTTTTTTTGCCGGTAGAAGTTACCGCAAAACAGATGATCGTTTTAAGCTTATTTGCACCGATCTCATCAGTAGCTCCTGTTTATTCTTACATGATCGATTCAAAAACACCTGTACCGGCAGCTGTTAATTCCTTAAGCATGATCATAAGTATCATTACTCTTACGATCCTGATCATTCTTTTTTCATAAATCACAAGTAGTTGTTTAAATATTAAATAATGAGTAAAAATGCAGCCATTCATTTGGCTGCATTTTCATGAAGAAAAGCATGACCTTTTTTGGAACGATGCATGTTTTCATCATTTTATAAAATTGAAGGATTGTCCTATTTTTATTTTAATGTTATAAATTAAGAAAGAATAGGAGGAATTAAAAGATGAGTTTTCCAAAAGGATTTTATTGGGGCGGTGCAACAGCAGCTAATCAGTGTGAGGGTGCATGGCAGGAAGGAGGCAAAGGAATTTCCTGTCCTGATATCTGTACAGGAGGAACGGCGACTCGAAGCAAGAGAATCACGCCTGTTTTGGAGGAAGCAACCTTTTATCCAAGTCATGATGCGATCGATCATTATCATCGCTATAAGGAAGATATTGCGTTATTTGCGCAAATGGGTTTCAAAATGTATCGTTTTTCGATTGCATGGACAAGGATCTTCCCAAATGGTGATGAAGAGCGACCAAATGAAGCCGGGCTAAAGTTTTATGAAGGTTTGATCGATGAGTGTTTGAAATATAATATTGAGCCAATGATTACCATTTCACATTATGAAGTACCTTTTGGTCTGACCAAGAAATGGAATGGATGGGCAGATCGCAGGATGATCGAGTGTTATCTGAGATACTGCAGGGCTATCTTTACCCGGTACAAAGGCAAGGTAAAATACTGGCTGACCTTTAATGAGATCAATTCCGCAACTGGAAAGATGGGAGGCTTTTTAAGTCAGGGTATTTTAAATGAGATCAAAACAATGGAGTTCATGGATCAGAAAGATGTTCCTCAGAATCGTTTCCAGGGATTGCATCATCAGTTTATCGCCAGTGCTTTGGCAGTAAGGATGGCGCATGAGATCGATCCGAATTACCAGGTAGGATGCATGAATATCATGGCAACGACCTATGGGCTGACCTGTGATCCGAATGATCAGATTGCGGCACAGAAGCAGAATCATCTGTTTAACTGGTTCTGCAGCGATGTACAGTGCCGGGGAGCTTATCCAAACTATATGCAGCGATATTTCAAAGAAAATAATATAAAAATCAAAAAAGAAGAGAAGGATGATGAGATACTGAAAAACGGCTGTGTTGATTTCTATACCTGTTCTTATTACATGTCAAACTGTCAGAGTGCCGATCCAACAAAACAGGATGCAGGGAAAGGGAATATATTGAATGGAGTGCCAAATCCATATTTAAAGGCCAGTGACTGGGGATGGCAGATCGATCCGATCGGCTTACGGTTTTCGCTCAATGAGATCTGGGATCGCTATCAGCTGCCGATCTATGTGGTAGAGAATGGTTTAGGAGCTTATGATAAGATCGAAGAGGATGGCAGCATTCATGATGACTATCGAATAGACTATCTGCGAAGACATATCGAACAGATGCATGAAGCCATATTGGATGGAGTGGATCTGAGAGGATATACACCATGGGGCTGCATTGATTTGGTGAGTGCATCTACGGGAGAGATGAGGAAGCGATACGGATTTATTTTTGTGGAGCGGTATGATGACGGAAGCGGTGATTATTCGCGAAGAAGAAAAGATTCTTTCTATTGGTATAAAAAAGTTATCGCCAGCAATGGTGAAGATTTAGATTAAGGAACAATGATCGTTGTTCCTTTTTTTGTATATTAGGAAATTTCAATTTTGATGGACAGGAAGATAATGAAAGAGAATGAAAAAAGTTAAGTATACTTATATTATGATTTTATGTGTCATTAATATCTGTGTGAATACTCTTTTTTCTATCAAGGAGACATCTTGAAAGTCTTTTCTCTTTCCAACCGTTTCTATTACCGTGAATTCCCTGATCTGAAGAACAGCATTCTTCATGATCTGAGAGTCTATAACCGTGTTCTTCATAAGGCCTATAAATGTCTTTACGATCGTGCATACGATTTTGGTTACAAAATCATTTTCTTATTGGAGATCGAAGATATTTTTTGCACTGTGACGGGGCAGATCTGATGAATTTTCTTTAAAGTTGCATAACCCTCGTGCAAGAGTGAAGCTTGAAAGAAAGCTTCATTTTAGAAATAATGATAACAGAGGTGATAGTGTGAAAGAAATGAAATATCCGAATCTGTTTGCTCCTTTACAGGTAAATGGAGTGATGTTGAAAAACCGAGTGATAGCAGCTCCTATGGGGGTACCAAGAGCCATGCTTTTATCTTCGACTTACTATGGTGGGATTTCTTTACCGGATAAGGCACAGGGCGGCAGCAGTGCGATCGTTGTTTCAAGCTATGGTACAGCGGATATTGCGAAATGTTCCAGTCCCTTTGATAAATATGCCCGTGATGTGACACGGGAAACCTGGTCATTGATCGAAGAAAGCGGAGCTGTCGGAGTCATGGAGTTTAGTTTTCATCCGCTGAAAAATGAGGATGGTACGATTCAAGCGCCTAGTGATGGCATTGCTTATACGGGTGAGAAGGCTAAGGCGATGACTCATGAACAGATGCGTGCCCAAATTGATGCTTTATGTGCAGAATGCAAGAAGGCAAAGGATTTTGGAATCCGTATGATCATGCTTCATTTTGGTCATGATTCACAATGCTCGATCTTTTTATCTCCTGTATGGAATCAACGCAGTGATGAATATGGCGGCAGCGTGGAAAATCGAACGCGTTTTGCCAGAGAAGCATTGCTTGCTGTTAGAAAAACAGTAGGTAAGGACTATCCGATCATGGTACGTGTTTCTCGTCAATTGGTGATTCCTGAAACTTATTGTGAAGATGATATGCTTTATTTTATTGATTCTGTGAAGGATATCGTTGATATCTTTAATATTTCTGCCGGTATGGATTGTTATGGTGGGGATGTTGATCATTATGAGGCCAATGTATATACGCATACCACGATTTTTGAACCACGGTATTACAATCTTGATTTTGCGCAAAGGGTAAAGAAAGAAACAGGGGCCATGGTATGTCTTGTCGGTGGTGTTTCAGATCCGAAAATTTGTGATGAGTTGATCGGTGAAGGAAAAATTGATGCGGTCATGCTGGGAAGACAATTAGTGGCTGATCCTTATTGGCCATTAAAGGCGGAGAAAGGTTTGGATGAAGAGATCGTACCTTGTTTGCGCTGTTTAAATTGTTATCATATAGCTACGGAACATGCCAATGTCCAGTGTTCGGTCAATCCAAGATTTAGAAGAGAAAATCGAGTTCCGTTAAAGGAAGAAAAAAGTGATCATCCAAGAAATGTCGTCGTTGTCGGCGGTGGCCCTGCAGGCATGAAGGCGGCATTGAGTGCAGATGCGAAAGGACATCATGTGACCCTGATTGAAAAAGCGGATGTGTTAGGCGGGCAGCTCAATGTGGCGGATAAGGGTGTTTATAAAGAAGATTTACGTAAATTTAAAGAATATCTGATTCATCATATTGAGAAAAGCCATGTCAAAGTCATGCTTTCTACTAATGCTGATCAGAAACTTTTGGAATCATTGCAGCCGGATGATGTTATCATCGCAATCGGTGCCGATTATATAACGCCTCCGATCAAAGGTGTTGAGTATGCAAGACAGGCCGTAGAGGCTTATGAGCATGGATTGGAAAATATCTGTGGAAAGACTGTTGTGATCGGTGGTGGTACGATTGGTACAGAGTTAGCACTTGAATTAGCGGAACAGGGAAAAGAAGTATCAATCATTGAGATGAGTGATACGTTATGTGCTAAAGGAAATAAGCTTTATCGTATCGCTTTGCGTCATCATATGGAGAAGTGTGAAAAATTGCATGTTCATTTGAACTCACAAGTAACTGAGATAACAGAGCAAGGTGTATTTGTGGAAGATCGTGAAGGAAATAAGAGCTTTATCGAAGCAGATCAGGTATTCCTTAGCGTTGGCTTACGTTCAAAGAAAAAAGAAGCTTATGGTTTATATGGCGTGACACCGGAAACAACGATGATTGGCGATTGCCGGAGCGTTGCAACGGTGATTGAAGCTGTCAATGACGGATATTTTGCGGGGGTGAATGTAAAATGAATTTGAAGTATCCACATCTTTTTGAACCGATACAAATTAACTCATTACGGTTTCCTAACAGGATCGAAATTGCACCAATGGGCAATGGTGTACCTGAAATCTGTGAAGAATTTGGCCAGTCAGGAGCTTCACTCATGACTCTTGGCAGTTGGCAGATCGATGATGAATGGTCACAGCTGATGGGCTATCCTGACCCTTTTGTCAAACCAAAAGGTCAGCAGGTGCATGGATTGGAAGGTGCGAAGATGCTGCGTCAGCAGATGCTTGCCTTACAGCGTTATGGCATGTATGCATCGGTAGAGCTGATCCATGCCGGACGATATGCGCATAACTTTCCAAAAGATTCAGGAAAGGAAGGACATGCGATCGGAGCGATCACGGAAACATATCTTCATAAAAAAGGATTAACGATTCATGTGCAGGGCATGGATGAGGACATGATCCAGCATGTTGCGGATAATTATGCGAAAGCAGCTGTTAATTTCAAAAATTTCGGGTTTGATATGATCATGCTTCATTTTGCACATGGATGACTGCCTTATCAGTTTTTATCACCGACTTTCAATAAGCGGACAGATCGGTATGGCGGCTCTTTTGAAAACCGTGTACGCTTTCCGCTGCTAATACTTAAAAAAGTACGAGAAGCCGTAGGAAAAGATTATCCGATTGAATTAAGGGTCGGTGCAAGAGAATATCGGGAAGGCGGCTTTGATGTTGATGAATGTATTCGTTTCGTACAGTTGGCTGAACCCTATATTGACTTAGTGCATGTATCGGCAGGCTTAGATTCAGAACCGGAATTATTCCATCACTGTGTATCTAAAAACTTCAAACCTCATCTCGATAAAATTGATCTGGTTCGTCAAGTAAAGCAACATGTCCATGTACCGGTCGTTCTTGTGGGTTCGGTGATCCTGCCGGAAGAAGCGGAATATGCGATCGCATCTAAAGCCTGTGATCTTGTGGCTATCGGACGTGAAGCAATGGTAGATCCTGATTGGCCTAAAAAGGCCTATGATGGAAGACAGGAAGATATTTATCCATGTCTGAGGTGTGCCAGCTGCAGTGAACAAAATGGCATGGGATGTGCCATCAACCCCCGATATGGAAATTATTCATGGGTGGAAAAAGAACCAAAGAAAGCAAAAATAAAAAAACATATCGTTGTCGTGGGCGGAGGACCGGGTGGTATGCGAGCGAGCATCACGGCTGCTCAGAGAGGCCATCAGGTAACGCTGATTGAAAAAGAAGATACGCTGGGTGGACAGATCCGACATTTTCAAAAAGACCGTTTCAAAGTCGATCTGGATATTTTCTGTAAATTCCTGCAAGGACAGGTAGAAAAATATCCGATCCAAGTGCTTTTAAATACGAAGGCAACACCCGAACTGGTAGAAAAATTGCACCCCGATGCTTTGATACTTGCCTTAGGGGCAGAACCGATAACACCAAAGATCAAAGGGCTTGAAAGTACGCAGGCGAAAGTAATGCAGGCCATTGATGTCTATGCCCATCCTGAACAAGTTAAAGGAAAAGTGGTAGTTATTGGCGGCGGTGCTACCGGTATTGAAACAGGTATCTTCTTAGCGGATGAGGGTCATCATGTCAGCGTCATAGAAATGAGCGATCAGATTGCCAAGCAGGAGCAGGATATCAATTGGCGGAGTCAGTTGGATTGGATCCTGAAACAAGTGGACTGTCAGCCTTATACATCTGCCAAGGTCATCGAAATCAAGGATAATAGTGTTGTTATCGAACAAGACAATAAACTTAAAGAAATCCATGCAGATACGATTATTCTTTCAGTCGGCTTCAAACCAAGAAGCCAGGAAGCAGATCTTTTTTATGGCATTACATATCATACATTTAAAATTGGCGACTGTTACAAGGTCAGAAAATTAGGACAGGCAACCAATGAAGGTTATTTCAGGGTCATTAAATTGTAAAAGGAGGAATTATGACATTAAAAAAGGGCTTTTTATGGGGTGGTGCAGTTGCTGCCAATCAGTGTGAAGGTGCTTGGAATGTAGATGGTAAAGGAATGAGCACAGCAGACTGTATGGTTGCTTCACATCATGGCGTACAGCGTGAATTTACTGATGGAATCGTGGAAGGAAAATATTATCCGAATCATGAAGGGATTGATTTCTATCATCATTATAAGGAAGATATTGCTTTATTTGCGGAAATGGGCTTCAAATGCTTTCGCTTATCAATTGCTTGGAGCAGGATCTTTCCCAATGGTGATGATGAAACCCCTAATGAAAAAGGTTTGGAATTTTATGATCATGTATTTGATGAACTGTTGAAATATGGAATTGAACCAGTCGTTACGATTTCCCATTATGAAACGCCTTATGCCCTAGTGAAAAACTATGGAACATGGCGTAATCGTAAGATGATCGATTTTTATTTAAGATTCTGTGAAACGATCTTTAAAAGATATAAGGATAAGGTGAAATATTGGATGACCTTCAATGAAATCAATGTCAACGGTTTTCATCCGGAGATGACGATGGGATTGCGTATCAAGGAAGGTGAAAATCGTAACCAGGTGATCAAACAGGCATCCCATTATGAGTTTGTAGCCAGTGCCAAAGCAGTAAAGATGGGACATGAGATCAATCCTGAATTTAAGATTGGTATGATGATGATGTATCCAACCTTCTATGGAGAAACCTGTAAGCCGGAAGATCAGCTTTGTGCCATGGAACAGGTTGATAAGCAATATTATTTCTCAGATGTTCAATGCCGTGGTTATTATTCAAATAAGGCAAAGGCTTCATGGAAAAAAGAAGGAGTCGTACTTGATATAACGGATGAAGATGTAAAAGCATTAAAAGAAGGAACTGTCGATTATATCGCTTTCTCTTATTATAACTCGAACGTAGCATCTTCAAGAGATGATGTCGAGTGTACCGATGGCAACATGGTAAATGCTGTTAAGAATCCTTATCTGAAAGCCAGTGACTGGGGATGGCAGATTGATCCGATCGGTCTGAGAATTGCCCTTAACAATTTATATGATCGTTATCAAAAACCGGTATTTATCGTTGAAAATGGATTAGGTGCCAAGGATATCGTCAAGGAAGACGGAAGCATTGATGATGATTACCGCATCGATTATTTAAAAGCACATATCCAGGCCATGAAAGAAGCTGTTGAAGAAGATGGGGTCGATTTGATGGGTTATACCCCATGGGGACCAATCGATCTTGTCAGCTGTGGTACCGGTGAAATGCAGAAGCGTTATGGTTTTATTTATGTAGATCGTGATGATTTAGGCAGAGGAACGTTGAAAAGAAGCAAGAAGAAAAGCTTTGAATGGTATAAGAAAGTGATTGCCAGCAATGGTGAAGAATTATAATAGATGATATTAAAACAGATGGCGGATATTGATATCAGCCATCTATTGTTTTATCGTTTATTCCTGATGCTCAGGCTTATAATTATATTTTTTGTATGCCCAGAAATGAAGCTTTGCCATTCTTTGGGCAAGATCTGTTGGGTATTCAATGACTGCATTGCTTCCAAAGCGTGCAAAATAATTGATCAGCTGGTTATAGGAACAGTCAAAATAATAATCATTTCCTTCGATTTTAGTAGGGAGAGGGCGATGAACATAAAAGCGTTCAAACATTCTTTTTCCATAAGGTTCATTGAGATGTACCTTGATAGGCTGGTCATTAGAATGATAAATGAATTGGACACCATTACGTAAAGCTCTGGTATAGACATTTATTTCTTCTTCATGAAACGCATATTTTTGTTCATGGATACTAAGACGTTCGATCTTAGAAAGCCGGAAGGTTGAAGGCTGCTGTGTCAAAGCATCATTATAGCTGAGGATGGTAGCCAGTACATAGTTATGCAATTCCTCATATGAAGCGGCAATCTTATAAGGAGCTGCCATATATTTATCATTTCCCTGATTCATGGTGAAGATGATCGTTTGTTTACTTTCAATAACTTTCTGAATGATGTCATTGATATCTTTGAAAAGAATCAGTTCTCTTTTATCTTGCGGTAAAGATGCATAAGAGGCAAACATGGAAGCATAATAAGAAGATAGGCTATGATTCTGTAATAAGACTCTTTCAATATACTCAACAGCAGTTTCAGAGTTTTTTGTTGGTTTGAAGGATATAGAAGCAGATGCTTTTTTTGATCCTTGATTATTTTTAATAGTTTGAAGCTCATGAGTAATTTCTTCTGAAAGACGATTTCTTTCTTCAACAGAAAGAGAGGAATGGCTGAGGATATTCTGAATCGAAGCATATAAATATTTTTGTTTATTCTGGTGTTCTTCATAGTAATTGACAATCAACGTATTGATGAAATTATTGATATTCACATCACCGTTTGATTTTAAAAATCCGAAATTTGAAGCATCCTTTAATAATGTTTCTTTTAATTCATTTGTAAGATATATTTTTATTTTTTCGCTCATAGTAATAATATACCTAAAAAGGGGTTATATTTCAATATAAAATAATAAATAAGTGCTTTAAATATAATAAAAAAAGGGGTCATTAATAAAAAGAATCTGACCATTTTATTTTTATTGAAATTTAATTATAATAATCATGCAGGAGGAAATCCTGCTGGTCTTTGACAAATGTATCATTGAACCTTATGAAAGATAGGAGGGACACTCCTATAAGGATCAGGCTTGAATCGATGAGTTTAAGGGGAGGCTCTTAAAGGGTATCGTTGAGGCATCAGTAATGCTGTCTTTGAATGAGTGATAACACTCAAAAACAAGTCTGAAGTGGGGTTCGGTTATTATCGTAATGTAGATCATCCAGACGGGGTCATCGCCGACAGTACAGTGTACGTGTAGGGTAGTAATGTCAATGGGGTGGTAGCCAGTGACTAGCTATAGATACCAAATAAGCCCTTTGCAGTTGATGAACAGTAATGTTCTATAAGTCAGGGTGATCGTACAAGTAGGGGAAAGCTGCACAAAGGTTATATCAGCATATGGAAATCCTATGTCCCTGAACGTTGGTCCCAGGAGGACTCAGAGCTTTGAAGCTAACGCTTAGCTGTGATCGCGTAAGTGTCGCTCACTTGCAAGGAATCACAGTTCTCTTGACAGAATAACGCCCTTAACCGAATGCTTAGTGTGAGGAACACCAATGATACATTTGTCAAAGATCAAGGATCATTCATTTGCTCATGTAGATGATTTACATGAGCATTTTGATATTTTATCGTATATAATAGAGATGCCAAAAGGAGAAGATATTATGAGTGAAAAAGAAAAGATGATACGTGGTGAAATCTATAATGCGGCTGATCCCCAATTAGTTCTTGAACGTTTTAAGGCCAATCGCATTTGTAGTAGTTATAATAAAAAAGCCTTGAACGAAATCAATATGCGATCAAGACGGATGAGAAAGCTATTGCATACAGAAGGTAATTTTTGGATCAAACCACCTTTTTTCTGTGATTATGGCTATAACATTTATTTAGGAAAAAATGTAATGATGAATTATGGCTGTGTACTGTTAGATGTATGTCCGATCAAAATAGGTGAACATACGCTGATCGGTCCCGGTACGCATATTTATACCGCAGCACATGCTTTAGATGCGAAAGAAAGGGAACAGGATGTAGAGTTTGGAAAACCGGTGACGATTGGCAGAAATGTCTGG
The DNA here is from genome assembly GCF_944327115.1 of uncultured Traorella sp. Taxonomy (GTDB): domain Bacteria; phylum Bacillota_I; class Bacilli_A; order Erysipelotrichales; family Erysipelotrichaceae; genus Traorella. Next base: position 9,322 of record NZ_CALVGS010000047.1, on the reverse strand, counting down.
ATCGGCGGACATTGTACGATCCTTCCGGGTATCACAATTGGTGATAATACGATTATCGGTGCCGGAAGTGTCGTCACCAAAAATATACCGGCTAATGTGATAGCTGCGGGCAATCCATGCAGGATCATAAGAGAGAATAAATAATTATTGGTGATCAAGATAATGCATCAGAAATCTTTTAGCTAATGAGTTTTCTTTGATATATTGACGTGCTTCTTCAAAAGAAAACCACTTTGCTTCATCTACTTCATTGGTTAATGAAAAGTCCTCGCTGTCACTGACACATGAAAAATTAAACATACAAGTATTTGTCGGTTCAAAATATTCGCTGGAATTAAATGTTAATTCATCCACATGCAAATGTACTTCTTCAAAAACTTCACGTTTGACAGCTTCAAGTGCATTTTCGCCTTTATTGATATAGCCGGCGACTAATATATAAGATGGTTTGCCATACTGCTTGATGAGCAGTATTTTATTTTTATCAGGATTTAAGATGATCATGCTTACAGCACTTGAAAAAATAGGAAAACGATATTCATGACATTTTTCACAATAAGGAATCATTCCTTCATTTTCAAGTTCTTTATAAATCAGCTTTGTACCACATTCAACACAATATTTCATGAGAGTATTTTATCACTATCATCTTAAAAGTAAAAGTGGTATATTATTCAAAAAAGGAGTTATTATGGAAATTAAAAATGTTGGTTACTATGTTCAAAAAGATGGTCTTTTATCTCATCTAAAAGATTATGTCAGTGAATATCAAAGGGTAGTGGTTCTTGCTGATGGCCATGTATTTGAAAAATATCGTAAAACGATCGTAAATGGTTTTGATGAGGGGGTTCGTTTTGTTTTTGATATACAGGACATCGGAAATTGTGATGTTGTCGTAGGGATTGGCGGTGGAAGGATCATGGATCAGGCAAAGCTTGCGGCTCATCGACAGAATATTGATTGTATCCTGGTACCGACAAGTCCCGCAACAGATGCTCCATGTACTTCTGTGGCTGTTATTGATGGTGAATACATTGAATGTGGTTGCCCGAAAAAGGTCCTGGTGGATGAAAGCGTGCTTTCGCAAGTGCCTTTACGTTTTTTCATTAGCGGCATAGGGGATGCGTTATCTACCTATTATGAAGCAAAACATTACAAGGTACCGGTTTCTGTTGAAGTGTTATGTCGCAGCTGCAAAGATACGATACTTAATTACGGCATGCAGGCTAAAAATGATGTTGAAGAAGGACTTATGTCAGAAGCATTGTCAAGATGTTATGAAGCGATTCTGTATATGAGCGGGATCTCTTTTGCGAATAGCGGTGGCAGCGGTGCTCATGCATTGAGTTATGGTTTCTCAAAAAAGTGTCAGAAAAGCTTGCATGGTGAACTGGTCGCTTTTTCCTTGCTGGTACAGCTTTTTTTGGAAAATGATGAAAACATTCATGAGTTAAGAGAATTTTATCATGCTATGGGTCTGCCATGTCATTTGAAGGAGATCGGTCTTGATGATATCAGTGATGAAGAATTATTGGAAATCATTGATGAGAGCATGAGTACGAAGTATTCTATGAATCGTATGCCAATGGTCATTCAAAGAAATGATCTGCTTGAAGCAATTCGTTTGGTGGATGTGTTTGAATAGAAATATGAATATAAAGAAAACATCGGACTTTAATCATGTCGGATGTTTTTAAATATAAAAATAAAGTGAATTGCACAAAATAATGTAAAAAATAGAATTGAAAATAAAAAATAAAATATGCAAATGTTGTTAAAATGAAAATGTAAGGAGGAGAATGATGATACAGCTAAATAATAGACAGCGGGATTTTGTAGATCTAATTTTAAAAGGCAATGATCTTAAATTGGAAGAATTAATAGATAAATTTAAGATAAGTAGACGTACTGTATACAATGATATTGCTAAAATAAGAGAATGGGCTGATGAATCGGAGATTAAACTCATTACAACAACAGATTCATTGCTTGTATTGGCTGATGAAAAAAGTCGTCATATCTTAGGAAATATTTTACAGGATATCATTCCTTTTGCTACTCCTCTTAATCAGCTAAGTCGATCAAATTTTGTAATTGCAATGGTGATGTTTGGTAATGAACCTCCTACATTAAATGAACTATGCAGTACTATTGGTATTAGTCGTACGACTTTTTATAAAGACTTGGAATACGTTCGATATTGGTTCGCAAAGTTTGATATATGCCTTAAAATGACTAAATCTAATGGATTACTGCTGATTGGAAAAGAATCTAAAATAAGAGAAGCCATGGTTCTTTTTATAAGAAAGAATTTTGATGAATTTAATTTATGGATGCTTTTAAGTCATAAGGAAAGTATCCATCGATTTAAAGATGAAAAAATACTGATTTACAGAATGATTCAAAATTATTTCAAAAAAATATCTTTTTCATTACCATTATTAGTGCTTCAGCGTTTACAAAAAAATAGTAATGATTTGATTCAAGATAAGGAACAGCTATTTTTTATATGGATATTCATGGTTAGCTTAGGGAGAATAGAACGAAAACATGAAATTGAGAAGGATGATCGTTTTATAAATTGTCCAGCTATTTATGAAAAAAAAGTAATCGAAGAAATGATGAATCAGAACCTATATTTTAAAGTTAACAGCGATGAAGCACAAGCATTGTCTTTCTACTATATAACCGCACAGAGCAGAAGCCAAAAAAACAATCAGTTAACAATTAACTTTGATTCTCAATTAATGAATTTTGTAGAAAAAATATCTGCAAGATTAGGTATGCCGCTCATACGTGATTCAATTTTGATTGATGGATTACGGGAGCATATTTTAAATACGATAGAAAGAATGAAAATGGGTCTTGTTGAAGTGAATTTGTTGAAAGATGAGATGATGCAAAGATATCCGGGCATATTCGAAATATGTGCACAAGAATTAAATAAAACTTTATTCTTCGAAAAAGAATTAGAGGATGATGAGATTGCCTATATCGTTATTTATGTTGCAGCGGCTGTAGAAAGGTTAAATCAGTCGAGTTGTCGAGTGTATGCAGTTTGTACGAGTGGAAGGGGGAGTGCCGAATTATTATTGGCTAATTTAAAAAATAAACTTCCAGACTTAAATGTTTTAGGAACAATTTCTATTATGAATGCCACACATATTACAAAGGATCAGGCGGATGCAATCATTGCTACTACTCGAATTACAGATACACAGATACCAGTTATTACGGTTAGTCCATTACTATTAAAAGAAGATTTGATAAAAATACGAAAACAATTAAAAATTCAGTCAGAGGATATTCATATTAACCTATCAGAGTCTTTTACAAAAAATGATCTTAGTTTTATGGACACGATGTATCTGATCAGCGATTGTGCTAATGCACTGGATGAAATTATTTCTGAATTGCAATTAAATTTGAGAAATTCAGTATATATAGGTATTTTAATCCATTTAATGCTTCAAATTAATCAATCAGAAAATATAAAAAAAATAGATTTAAATCATTTAAGCAAAGAAGAGGTAATCATATTTAAAAGTTTGGATATCCTCTATAGTAAATATAATCGTGTTTTATCGGAATATGATATACGTTCAATCCAAATGTATATTGGGGGAGAAAAGGAGCAGTATGAAGATATTATTAAAAAATGGAAGAATATATGACCCAAGAAGTGGTGAAAATAGAAAAGCAGATATAGCAATTTGTAATGGAATCATTCATTCAATTGGAAAAGCTATATATGATGCAGACGAGATATTGGATTGTTGTGATAAGTGGATCGTTCCATCAGTGACTGATATGCATGTCCATTGTTTCCATAAAAGGACAAATTTGGGATTGTATGCAGATAAAATAGGGATATGTAATAATGTCAGAAATCTGGTAGATGCCGGAAGCTGCGGTGCAGATGATATCGATGATTTCATGGATGATTTATCTGAGATGAAAACTCGAGTAAAAATATTTATAAATTATTCATCTATCGGATTGACGAAAAATTCATGTGAATTGTCAGAAAACTGCTGGTTAGATGAAGATAAATTAATGAAGGCTATAAAAAAATATCCTGATGTGATATGTGGAGTGAAGTTAAGAGCAAGCAAAAGTGTTGTGAAAGATAAAGGAACAGAACCCATACGATCAGGGATTCAGTTTGCACATAGATTGCATTTGCCGCTCATGATCCATGTGGGTAATGAACCTCCTAAATTAGATGAAGTATTATCATTAGTAGAAAAAGGGGATATTCTTACTCATATCTATCATGGAAAAAAAGGTGGATTGTTTCTTGAAAATGGTGAATTGAATAAATTAGCCATAAAGAAGTATCAAAAAGGTGTTTTATTTGATGTAGGTCACGGTTCAGCAAGTTTTAGCTTTGATGTTGCTGAGAAAGCTTTTAAATTAGGACTTATACCACACTTAATCTCTTCAGATCTGCATGCAAATAATTATCCGGATAAAATTTCTTCCTTGGCAGAAATCGTCACGAAGATTTACAATCTTGGATTGAATGAAAGGCAGATCCTTGATGCCATATCGATTAGACCAGCTAAGATCCTTCATCTTGATAATATGATTCAGGTGGGAAATAAAGCAGATTTATCAATTGTTTCATTTAACAAGACAGATAAAAAAAGATATGTAGATGCAGAAGGAAATGAAAGGATATTTGATAAGCAGGTGGTCTTTGAAAGATTAGTGGGAAGTGAGGTTGAGAATCATGGACTATATTGATATAGATTCTATTATCTCTGAGAGAAGTGAACATTGGTCTGATTTTTCTAATGAGGATCATGAAAAGGTTTATCAAGCATGTATTGAAGTCTTAAAGATATGCAAAAATAAAGGAATTGTCTTTGATGAGAGTGCTGGTATAACTTTTGTGACACATTTAACGACTTTGTATTATCGATTGTTTTTTACGCATGAAGAAGTTGATATTGATGAGGAATTATCTAATCAGATAGAAGAAAAATTGCAGTTCATGGCAAAAGAGATTGCTCATATTATAGAAAAAATTTATAAGAAAGATTTGTCAACAGACGAGGTGTTTCTCATCGCTACACATTTAGGCGCGATGATAGAAAGAATAAAGGAGGAGCAAAATGGAAAAAGTAAAAGTTGTGATCGCTCATAGAATGGGCAAGGGACAAAATGTTGCTAGAGGAGTTGAAATGGCTGGCGGAGAAGCTATTTTGGTTCCGGGAGTTGGTGCTGATATGAAGCTAGGTGAAGTGATGAAAAAAAATAATGCTAATTTTGGTATCAGTTTTTGTGGTGGTGGTGGCGGCGGAGCATTGACTGCTCAAAACCAGTACGGATATAAAGCTATTTATGATATGCGTGATGTGAATGCAGGAGTTTCTGCTATTAAAAATGGATATGAGGCTTTAGGCTTTGGCTTTATGGATACTGAAGAGTTAGGAAAAGCACTTACGGAAGCCTATCAAAAATATAGGATGTGATTTATGAAAGAGTTATTGAGAGAAAAAATATATGAAATTGAAATGAAGACAAGTGGAGAAAGCAGGGAAGAAGCCTATCAGAATGCTTTTAAAAATTTAAGGAAAAATATTCATTCTTATATTGAAGGTTATTTAGTGGAAATGCACGTACAGTCTATAAAACTGGTTAAGGAATCTGAACACACAGAAATAAAAAAATTATTTGGATTATTTATGCCAGTTGAACATACACATTTGGATATCGAATTGATTTTACAAATCAATGTGATGGAAATACTAAAGTAAAGGAGATGAGGTTATGATAGACTTAGTATTTAAATCAGTGATTATTGGTGCTTTAGCAGGAGCAGGAGCGGCAGGAGGAGCTGCACGTATGTATCATGCACCTGAAGTTCAGGGTATGGGGTCCTTTCGTACTTTAGGTGAAATGAATGCTTGTAACGGTGATCCAATTTCACATTTCAGTTATGGATTGGGATTTATTTTTAGTTCGGCAGGAGATGTAGTCGGAATGGGAGCCTTAAGTTCAAATGTACTGCATCGTATTGTTCCTAACTGGTCGGCAGCTTTTAGTGTTTTAGGATTTAAGGATGGCGAAGCATATAAAAATCCGGCCAAGATGACAATTATGGGAGCTATTGTTGGAGCTGTTGTTGTCACTTTTTTAAATACGTTAGCTAGCTTTGTACCAACAACAATGGCACAGATAGCGAGCAATGTTGTATCTCCGGCAGCTACTCTTTTGTTGAATCCAGTATTACCGGTAGCTTTTTGGTTGGCGGCATTGAGTGCTGGAAAAGAACATGGTACATATGCAACGATTTTTGGAATCATCGCACAGTTTGTTATGGAAAATGCAGCACCGGGATGTATCTTAGGTATTTTGATTGGGCAGTCGGTTCAGGATACTGGATTGAAGAGCAAAAGAAGTATATCAATGTTGCTTTTCGTTTCTGCTATGTTCTTTATAATTGCTTATTTTAGAGGCTTGTTGCCATTTTAATTGATGATGGAGGTAAGTATGAATAGTAAGATAGAAAAATTCTTTATGAGTGAATCAGCGTTTATCGTATTGATGGCTATGATCTGTTCAGGTGTATTTGCTGGTTCAAGTCTGTTTCTTGAATATCGAGTAGGTTTTCTAAATGGTGTTTCAATTTCAGTCATGTTAGAAGAAGCCGTAAAAACAGGTGTTTACACAGCCTTGATCGGTTATACAGGTGGCTTTCTGTTTGCACGTATTTTAGAAGGCCCGTTAGTAGGTATTCTCGACATCGGCGGTGGTGTTATGACTGGAGTAGGTGGAGGTATGCCAGCACTCTTTCTTTCTATGGGATTAGATGTACTTATTAAAAATTTTTGGGTTTCATTAATTGTTGGTGCACTGATTGGCATTGTGTTATCTTGTATTATTTTAGTTATTAGAAAATTGATGCCGAATGGATATGGTACAATGGGAACTGAAATTATGGTTGGTGCCGGAAATACTATTGGTACATGGTTTGGTCCAATGCTTCTGATTTCAGCAATCACATTTGATTTATATGCCGGTTTAGGAGCAATGCTTGGTGCTGTTATCTGTCATAGAAAAAAATCACCTATCATTGGTGGTATTACACTTGGTGCCATGATTGTTGGCTATGTAGCTTATTTATTAGGACTGACAACTTTGGGAATTGGAGTTTAATATGAATATTTATGAGCATCTACAGGTTAATGAGATTATCAATTGTAGTGGCAAAATGACACCCTATGGTTCATCAATTTTAGAAAAAGATGTTGCTGAAAGTATGAAGCAGGCATCGGCTGCCTATGTCAAAATGGATGATTTAATGGATAAAGCAGGTGAAGTGATAGCTGAAATATGTCAAGGAGAAGCTGCTTGTGTTTGTGCAGGAGCATCTGCAGGTATCATTTTATCAGTAGCCGCTATTATTACGAAAGGAGATCCATATCTTGTTGAAAAGGTGCCATTTGTAGAAACTAATAAAAAAGATATTATTATTTCATGTGGACATTTAGTACATTTTGGGGCAACGATTCATCAAATGATTCAATTAGGAGGTGGTCGTGTAAAAGAGGTTGGTACAGTATGCAAGACAGTAGAGTATCATTATGAAAATGCCATTGATGAAAATACAGCAGCTATTCTGTATGTGAAAAGTCATCATGCTTCACAAACAGGACAACTTCCATTAGCAGAGGTCGTTAATATCGCTCACAAACATCATTTACCTGTCATTCTTGATGCAGCTGCTGAGGAAGATTTAAAAACATATTTAAGCTGCGGCTGTGATTTAGTAGTCTATAGTGGAGCAAAAGCAATAGGAGGACCGACATCGGGATTTGTTGTTGGTAAAAAAAATTTGATACAGGCGTGCCGTAAGCAGTATGGAGGCGTGGCTAGACCTATGAAAGTGGGAAAAGAAAATATTGCAGGCTTAATAAAGGCAATTGAAAATTATAATACAAAATCGTATGATTATCAGCCAAAATTAGATTATATGTTGCAAGAATTTAATAAAATAAATGGTATAAATGCTTCGCTTATAAAAGATAGTGTTCGCGATATATATCGAGTGAAACTAACACTTGATCCAATTAAAACAAATATGGATGCACATGAATTAGATCAAAAATTAAAAAATGGATATCCTGTTATATTTACTAGAAAGTATGATGTTTCTAATTTAAATCTTGTTTTTGATCCACGACCTATGCGTGATGGTGATGAAATCATTGTATGTAAGCGAGTAAAAGAAATTATAGAAGGTATTTAATATGATTAATTATTATAAAAATAAAATATGCTTAAATGTGTTAGCAGGGGACCATCAAAATGCCCAAGAAATTTATCAAGCTTGTGAAAAACATGTGATAATTGGTGTATTGTCAGCAAATTATCCAGATGTAAAGAGTGCTGTCGAAGATATGAGAATTTACAATGATGAGCTGGAAGGGAATTTATCAGTTGGTTTAGGAGGAGGAAATCCTAATCAGTGTAAATCTGTTGCAGAAATTTCTAGAGAAGTTAATGCCAATCATTTCAATCAAATTTTTTCAGCTGTAGGTTATACGAGGGCCTGTATTGGAAATGATAAGGCTCATGTCAATGCATTAGTATCACCAAGTGGAAAAATTGGAGAAGTAAAAATATCCACTGGCCCTTTAAGTAAAGATATGCCTCCTGCTAATGTTCCTGTTGAAACGGCAATAGCTATGATTAAAGAAATGGGAGGTAACTCGTTAAAGTTTTTTCCTATGCATGGGTTAAAATGCAAAGAGGAGTTAAAGGTGGTAGCACAAGCATGTGCTAAGTATGATTTTATTTTAGAACCTACAGGCGGGATAAATTTGAATAATTTTAGAGAAATTATTCAAATCATTTTAAATGCAGGAGTTGATAAAATGATACCTCATGTATATTCTTCTATTATTGATAAAAAATCTGGTCGGACACGAATTGAAGATGTAAAAAAACTGATGAAAATTATAAAAGAAATGATTTAATCATAGAAAAGGTTCTTTATAAGCTTAGTCTTGATAAGAACCTTTTTGAGTAAATAAGGATTATATTGAATTTTATTAAGGTGGGAAATAAAGCAGATTTATCAATTGTTTATATTAATATTCATCAAAATTTTTAATTCTGATTGCTAAATTATCTATTTCTGCACAAAAGAAATGAGCAAGCATTTTCCTTTTAGATAACTCGCTTCCTTCAATATGAACGATTTCTCCTTTTTTGATGATATTTAAATTTGCAGATTGAAATTTTAAAGTGATTTGTTTGATGATGTTAAAGACGGTTGATTCTGATATGAAGCATTCTTCTGCTATGT
>NZ_CALVGS010000046.1 GCF_944327115.1 uncultured Traorella sp. | reverse complement strand
CATATTATAAAAGATACTACTTAAACTTTCGATCTATAAGTTTCACTTTTAAATATTGGCATTACTTTAGGTATGTAAGTCCCATAGGTTGTGAGGTAAAAATCACCTGATCTACAGGCTTTCGATTGCGGGAAGGTGATGGTGTGTATGGTGGATATATTCAGAGAACTACGCTTATTGATTCACGCAATGAGGCGTTTTCTTGAAAGTATCGATAAACTACTAAACAAAAAAAGGAAGTAGTTCCAACCCAAACTACCTCACAGCCATATTATAAAAGATACTACTAAAATTTTCAATCTATAAATATCACTTTTAAATATGGGCATTACTTTTAAAAGTATGTAAGACCCTGGGCTGTGAGATAGATAAAAATCACCTGATCTACAGGTTTTCGATTGCAGGAAGGTGATGGTGTATATGGTAGACGTATTCAGAGAGCTTCGTTTACTTCTTCATGCAGTAAGACGACTTCTTGAAATTATGATAAAACTATCCGTTAATAAAAAAACGAGATAGCCCTACCACAAAACTATCTCTCAGCCACATTATAGAAGATATTACAGAAAATTTCAATCTAATCTTGGGCATTACTTTTAAAAGTATGTAAGACCCCTTGATTGTGAAGAAGAAAAAAGTACCAGAGCCAGCAGGATTTATCGATTGCTCAAAAAGCAAAATAGTTATAAGCCAAAACTACTTCACAATCACATTATAAAAGAGTTTTAGAAAAAATAAGAGGCATTAGGTCTTTCAAAAATCCATAACACCTACCTATGTAAGTCCTCGTCCTTATTTAAGTTGTTTAATCCATCAAATGGTTCATTGCAATTTTCATATTTTACATTAAACACATTCACTCTCTCTTTGTTTTATAAAAGTGCAGCAGTCCATATCACTCGCTTTCTTAAATCCTATTTTCTCATAGAATCCAACATTATCTTCATCACTCAATAAAACAATCTGATAAACATTTCGATATTTTTCAAATATCGCATTTATCAGCGCTGTTCCAATTCCCTTTTTTTGATAGTCTGGATGTACGATCAAATCCTGTATATAAATAATTGAATATCCATCACCTACGGCACGGACGATACCTGCCAGTTTTTCTCCAACATAGGCACTCATGATGTATAAAGAATGCTGGTAAGCATTTTTAAGCATGACCGGGTCGTGTGTATAATTTTCCCATCCAACGCTATTATATAGAGTTAAGACTTCATCTTCATCATATAAATAATCACATAAAATAATATCCATAACTCTGCCACCTTACATATCCATTTTATATAATGAAAACATCATTATCAATCTTTATCTAAAAGAAAATGATTTTACCACTATCCTTTTATCCTATTTATGTGTAAAATAAGCTTTGTGTAAATTAAAAGGAGAATTTATGATTCAATTAGTAGTATGCGATTTAGATGAAACACTGTTGACCAGTGATAAAAAGATAACTGAAAAGGATAATGCAGCCATTCAAAAAGCAAGAGCTAAAGGAGTTAAATTCGTTTGTGCAACAGGTCGAGGTTATTCCTACATTGATGATATATTAATGACATTAGATGTCTATCATAAAGAAAATGAATATGTCATTTCAAACAACGGGGCTATTATTACCGAAAATAAAGATAATGATGAGCTTTCGTTTCATAAGCTTTCTAATACGATTGCTTTTCAGATCATTGAACTGGGATTCAGATTAAAACTTTGTGTACAAGTCTTTACTTCAAAAGATGTTTATTCTTTTAATACGAATGAGGATGAAAAGAAATGGCTGCTGATGTTTAAAAAAGATGCAATTCTTTGTAAGGAGAACAATTATGATTTTCTAAAAGATAAAGAAATCGTCAAAGTGATGTATCAGTATCCTGATATGAATGTTTTATTTTCATTGAAATCAAAGTTAAATGATGAAATTAAAAAAAATACGACAATTGCATACTCAAGCAATCGCTATATGGAATTTACAGCTGTCGGCATCAGCAAAGGTGCTGCCTTAAAAGAGCTCACCACAATATTGAACATACCACTAAAAGATACGCTTGCGATTGGTGATAATTATAATGATATATCAATGATTGAAACCGCAGGTATCGGTACCTGTGTCGCCAATGCCAATGATGATGTCAAAAAAGCTTGTCATTATGTTTCACCATTTACTCATGATGAGAATGCAGTTGCTGATATATTAGAAAAATTTGTATTATAAAATCCTGCATTATGCAGGATTTTTTATGATTATATGCTATACGGCATGTTCCTTTAAAAAGTCAGTATTGAAAATATTTTTATCACTCTGACTGTCATATACACAACGTCCTTGTGAATAAGTGTAGAATAGCCGGAACTGATCATCAACTACAATAAGATCCGCATCTTTTCCTTCTTCAATACTTCCCTTATCATTCGCACCATAAACCATAGCCGGATTCTTTGAGCACATCAGCAATACTTTTTCCAAAGGTAATCCTATATTTTGAACCAGATTTTTCACACCTGAAAGCACTGGTAAAGTCGATCCGCATAAACGGCCGGTATCGCTTAAACAATAACCTTTTTCATCAATGGTAACGATCAGCTCATCACCATTGCCCATTGCCATGCGATAGCTTCCAATAGGTGCTCCAGACATCGGTACATTATCAGATACCATCATAAACTTATGATAAGCATCATTTTTCATACGTAACATCAATCGGATCATCTCATTGGATACATGCAGACCATCACATATCAATTCATTAAAAACTTCATCACTTAACATACAGGCACCTAACCCACCCATGCGACGATGATGGATTCCAGACATAACATTTGCCGTATGCGTCGTTACAGTAATGCCCCATGAAAAAGATCTCATTGCTTCCTCATAATTACAATTACTATGTGCAAATGCACATCTTACATGACGACTTGTCAGATATTCAATAGCTTCTTTGGCTAATGGTAATTCCGGAGCCAAGGCTACCAGCTTCAGCATTCCTTCTGATTCATCGATCATTTTTTGGATATAAGCCAGATCAATATCCGGATGACCTGTATCGATTCCTTTCTCACCTACGCGATTTAAATAAGGGCCTTCGCTATGAATACCGATAGGCTGGGCACCATCCACTTCTTCTTTTGCTATCTTTGCAATTGCTTTAAAATAAGGCAATTCAGCTGTTGGTAAACAACTCGTAACACCTTGCGATGCCAATCCTTTCAAATAACCACGAACCGTCTTTTCAGTATCCTGGCATTCACCCATCAAACCATATCCCATCGTTCCGTGATTATGTGTATCGATGATTCCTGGTAAGATCATCTTATCCTGAACATCAAGATCACATGTCACATTGGCATTTTTCGATAATATCTCTTTAATCTTTCCATTTTGAATATGTAAGATACCTTCTATACAACCCGCAGGCGTATAGATCCTATTGGAATGAATATACATAAAACCTCCTATTTTAAATCTTTATATGATATCAATTCAATATGATTATCCTCGATCCATTTCTTGAAATCTTCTGATAACAGCATTTCCAGATCACGACATCTTTCAAGTGAAAGTGTTGTCAATGATAATAGTTCTGCATCGACATAGCCCGGATGACCACCAACAAATGCATAATCACAGCTTAAAAGATAATCACTATTATCCAATACATTCTTCAATGGCTGTTTATTCAACTGATCGATTGCATTAAATTCCTTTTTCACCTTTGATACTTCTTTTGGCATAGTCAAAACACTTCCAAAATGGTATTTTTCCCATAGATCCATGGAATAAGGAATACCTGTTTCCTGACTGATTGCCTGAATCGCTTCATTGTAATGTTCATGACCTAAAGAATGAGCATGCAAATAAGAAGGTTTTCTTCCACACAACTCAACAAAACGATCATACTGGGCTTTCAACTCTTTATATACTTCATCATATGGAAACATTTCTCTTCTTCCTTTTTCACTTTGAAAACGTGGATCTTTGAGTCTTTCCTTCGAACGAATAAATTCCCCATTACCATCAACAAGATGAGGGACCTCAGCAGGATCGCTTACCGGTGGTCCTGATACTATATTAAAATCAATACCGAAGCAAAAATCCGGTCTTTCTTTTACAAAAGTTGCAGCCCATGGTGCAATTGGCATATTTGTAAACATTCCTGTTGCGGTAATGATCCCATGATCGATCGCCTCAATAATTCCATAAGTCACACCTTTGGTAAATCCATAATCATCACCCTGTACTAATAATTTCATGAATCCTCCTCTATTAAACTTTTATATAATATCTCATAAATCATATTGACCTGTTCCATACTGATACGGTCATCTTTTTTTGTATCTACATAAAATTCATCATGATCCGCAGAAACAAGCAGATATGCATAAGGCATCAGACGTAAAACATTATCACAAGCTTCTGTCTTATCATATTTAACTGTCTGGAAATGATCTTTAAAACATGACTCTTTCTGAAGAGTGGCACATACGATCTTTTCACCTTTTGCCAGGGAATCTAAAATGATCACTTTCTTCTTTGAAAGATCATGATCCTGAAGCAATTCTTTATAACCTTCATAAGAAGATACGGCATGATCCAAAAATACAAAAGCTGTTTTCCTTGGTTTTTCTTTCATCAGTTTATACATAATTGCGACAGAAGCGCTATTGCGATTCATATTCACCTTAGAAGCTTTATTTATAGACATATAGATCAACATCAAAGCAAAAACTCCCAGCATTAATACATACCCTATCTTCATCGAAGTCGCTAACTGGTTCCAGCTAAATAAAAGCATCACTGTAATCACACAGGCAAGTATTAAAAGAATCAGATGTATCAAAAATTCCAATGTCTGGATTTGCTGATTTTTCTTTGAATGAAGCGGATAATAACGTGAAGCTGCAAAAAAGTTTCTCTGTGGTGTATCATAAGCTGTCATAAAAACAGTATCTGCATGTTGTAAGTCACCAATGATCAGATTGGTACATTCAAAAAAACGTGTTTTCATTTTTTCGCTTCGATAAGCAAGATTCAATTTTTTCGCATCTTCGATCATCATATCTATAAATGCCGTTTTTTGATTCCTGTTATAGCGAATAGGAATCATGATCGCATAACGCAATAATTCTTCTTTCATATTCATTTACGCAAAGCATTAAAATTCACGAGTTCAATATCATGTGCTTTGATCCATTCTTTGACTTGTGGGCTCGTTAAGACCTGTAAATCGCGACATCGCTGAATTGTCAGTGAAGTATGATCTAAGACATAGGCATCTAAATATCCCGGATGGAAGTGCATGACATTATATTCATAAGGACTTTCAAGAAGACCATAACCATTGCTATTAATGAAATCTTCAACTTTCTGTCCTTGTGGACTTTGTATCGCATTGATATAAAATTCACCTTTTTCACCATACACAAGTTCATGTGCATAATAAAAATCATCATTTTCTTCTTTCGTCGTCATACAGTGTAAATGATATTCTTCACTGACTTCATTAAAGGCTTTTTCAATATTTGGAGTAATTACTGAATGTCCCTCAAAATGAATTGGATATTCTCCTACCAGTTCCTTAAAACGGTTTAATTGCGCAATCGTTTCTTTTTTCGCATCTTCATAAGAAACAACTACCGTTCCTTTACATTTATCCGCAGCATTAAAGCCAACCGGAGCCCATTGATAGGAGCGATAAAATTCACCCGTTTCATCAACCATCGACGGCACTTCTTCAGCTTTTGAAACAGGAAAGCCCTGTACAAAATTGGTATGCTGAGCCAGACAAAGACCAGGATATTCTTTTGCCAGATCAACGGCATGTTTGGCTGCTGCCATATTGCTCATCAAAGATGCAACAGTTACGATACCTTCCTTATAAGCTTTAATCACACCATAGTTATAAGCTTCTGAAAAACCAAAATCATCTGCTACTACAATCAGTTTCTTTTTCATTTGAACCTCCATTTAAAACAAGACAGGAAGAAATGAAGAAAATTCAACGATTCTTCTTTTCTTCCTGTTCATACGCTTATTTCACTAGAATAATCCGATAAGTGCTCCCACTAAACCAATCACTAACGTGATAACGATAAGCCATGTAGGACGTACACCTTTGCGAATCAATGATACATACCAGAATAAGAGGCAAACACCTAAAAGTCCCGGGAAAATGGAATTGATTACATCACCGATAACAACAGATGTATCACCAATATTTAGCGTTAATGCCAAAGGTACGCTGACCATAGAAGCTGTCATGGCGCCTACCATGATAATACCTAAAATAGAAGCAGCTTTTGTAAAGGATGCCATCAAGCCTGAATTAAATACCATTTCAATGAATGAAGTACCATACGTATAACCCATTCTTACAAAAATGAATTTAAGGATCGACTGTGGAACACCATAAATCAAGATAAAGAGAACCGTACCTAAGATATTTCCCTGTGAACACAGACCAATACCTACACCGGCAGCAATGATACGCAAGCAGTTGAAGAACAGTGAATCAAACATTCCCGCAGTAGGACCCATCAAAGCAGCTTTGATACTTTCAATCGTTTGTCCATCTACAGAATTATTTTCTTTATGTTCCTTTTCCATTGCCCATACCAGACCAGCTATAAATGAGAATGGAACCGCATGGGTATTAAAGAATTGCTGACTTCTTGCATATGCTTCTTTTTTACCTTCAGGATCATCTTTATAAATTTCTTCCAAAGCAGGGGCCAAAGTATGTGTCATACCATTTGCCTCCATCTGAACCATGTTGGCTGCCATGAAAACCAAATGAGAACGCAATTGTACTTTTCTTAATAATTTTTTCTCTTCAGCTGATAATACTACCTTTTCCATTAGAAGAAATCCTCCTCTTCACTATTTGCACTGACATTTCCTTCACTTACAAGTTTTGTAATCTTATTTTCCAGATCAAGCGAACGCTTTTCCTGCAAGAATAGTGTTACTGCAACAATAGCACCCAAGATTGCAATTGCCAGCGTATCCATTGATAAGTAAGCCACTAAAACATAGCCTGCAAAGAAGAAATAACCAATTTCCTTTGACCAGATCATAGCCGTTAAGATTGCAAATCCTACAGCCAGCATCATGGAGCTTGCAGCACTTAAACCTGTCATTACCCATGCCGGTAATGAAGCAATAAGACTCTCCAAACCTTCAACACCATAAGCCACTGCAAAGAACATGACAACAGCTGGTACCAATGGAATGAAAATATTGATGACATGCGATATAATTTCATATTTCTTCAAATTTCCACCCGTTGCTAATTTTTTTAGATAAGGAGCAAATGCTGCCCATACCGGTGTAAACATACTATTAATGGAGGCCATGACAGTACCGATTGGCAATGACAGCGATATGGCTGTTTCCATGTCTGCATTGGTCAATATCGTAAATGCCGTAGCAATGATCGTACCTGTTGTCACATCGGCAGGAATCGATCCTCCAATTGCAGAAATACCCATAAATACCGATTCCAAAGATGCACCCATGATGATTCCTGTCTGAAGATCTCCCATCACAAGACCGGCAATTGGTGCAACTACGATTGGTCGTGTCAGACACTGCCATGAAAGGATATAGGTGTCTAACCAGGTAATGAACCAGTAAACTAAACAAAGCTTTAAAGCAACCTCTACCATATTTTCTCCTCCTTATTTGCTTTATTTAAATATCTTGGATATTGGCTCAGGCATGTCATCCGGTAGTACCTGAACATTACATTCAATACCCTTTTTAATAATTTCCCTGAATATATCAGCTTCTTCATCTGTACAGTACAACGTTGTCGTATATTTCTTTCTTACTGTTCCAGCCCCCTCGCTGATTCTTCCGTAATTACCAATATTCAGTCGCGTAACGCCCTCCACATTGTTCACGATCTCTAATAAATCTTTAGGATTTGCGACAATGATCAATATATCGTGATTAGCAGCCTTCGGATTTTTCATCAGTTCGATCACACCTGCTACACTTTTAATGGCTACCTTACATGTTCCTGGAGCTGCCATCATCAAAGACTTCTTCACGATATCGTTGCTAGCTGCCGCATCATTGGCAACAATGATCCGATCGACATTTAAAATACGTGACCATTTGATAACGATCTGTCCGTGGATCATACGCTCATCTAAACGAACCATTTTAATCATGCTCTCACCTCACTTTCTATAAAAAATCTTCATCTTCATCAGCTTCTTCCGTATTCAGTTCAACTAAACACATCATTTCTCTGCTCTGGGCTACGAGATTCGCTAATGATTCTTTCGTGACTTCTTCCTGCATCACGATTTCTAATAAAAATGCCAGATTAATTCCTGCAACCAGATACGTATTCTTTTTTGTCAGATATGTGTACATCGTCGAATTAACACTACCTCCATACAAATCTGACAATAATACGACCGTATCCTCATCAGTCACTGTTTCATAAAACTCATCAAGCTTTTGTTTCACTGATTGCTCATCTACATAAGCATCAAATACTGTCAGCTTTGAAGATTCTCCGGCTAATATATCCAAAGAACTTTTCATTCCACTAGCCAAATGGCCATGAGATGATAGAAAGATCTTCAGCATCACTTTCACCTCCTGCATCTATACAATACCATTTTTTCCAAAAATGAGTTTGTATTGTTTGTAATGCTTTAAAATGCAAAAATGAAAAATGCACTCTTTTGAGTGCATTTTGTTATCGATGCCACCAGTTAAATTCCTGTTGGATCGCCATATTGAATATATGATTTAAACATCTTACTTTATTTTCATATAGATCCTTAATCAATTGAGAATCATTCATCAGATAATTTAAAACACAATTGGATAATTTCATATCATTAACACTTATATCAGGATCTATCGAAACCGTTATAATATAATTGATATGCTGATTTTCCCATAAGCTCTTTTTGCTCGTTTTAAAGATTTCAATAAATTCTTTTTGTGTATAGTCATAATTACAAAATAAGACAACGATTTGATTTTTATTATCTAAATGAGAACATATCTTTTCTTTATCTTGCCAATCTTTAACTTGTTTTAATGGATCCTGACACAAAAGATGTGCGATACCATCATAAATCTCCCCTTTTTCAAGAACAGTAAAAGCAACATGCGTATTCGTAAACCTTACGATTTCTTCCATTCTTATAGTAGTAAATCCATATTTAAATACATTATGGAATAAATAAGTTTGATTATAATTTGGATTAAAAGGACGATAGGTCACATAGGGTAATGGATAGTTATTTTCATAGCCTTCAGTATCACAAATGACGATATCATAATCATCAAAGTTGATCCTTCTAAGTTCATATTGATTATAAACATCTGCATTTAAGATATAATTTCCATAACTGGTTAATAGTTCTTCGCTCATATGCTTTGCGATGATCAATCCACAAACAGAAACACAGGCTAAACGTTGTTTTTGATAACTATATTTGATTCTTTGAAAAATATATTCAAAGATGTTCGCAAATATCGTTACATAAAAATCATTGGATTCAACTTGTAGGATGTTTTGAATATGATAAAGCAAGTTACGGGCAATTTCATTTGCAATCGGTGTAATATCTTCACTCACCGTTTCGACATAAGTAATAAGCCGGATCCTTCCCGACATTCGATACCGCTTCATCAAAACAATATTCATCAATACTGAAATCAAGTCATTACGAAACAATTCATATAATTCTAACGCAAAAAAATTTTTACCGATCGTAGTCTGCATTCTTTTTTCAGCCTCATATAAAACACCTGTACTTTCATCTAACACTTTATAAAGCAAAGGACTGAACGCATCTATTTTATTGATATTATAATCCCGATAAACAAGAAGCAATCCCGCGAAATGAATCATTTCATTTTCTGATGGCTGTACCCATTTTTGAATGAGCGGATCCTTGAAAACATTTTTACTTAATGTATATTCATAGGTCTGTCTGATCTCTTCAGCTTCCTTTTCTCCTACATCCACATGATATCCTTTAGATATCCGGTCTTTTAAAAGCATGATATAAGTAGCTATTTTTTTAGTATCAATATCCTTAATTGATATTTTGCTTTCACGTAAGATTTTTAGAAAAGCATGTCGCAAGTCAACATAATCCTGATCATTTTCATAAAACATGTTTTCAAATTTAGTTACCGTAAAATCTTCACTTTTTTCTACAAGATAATATTGACTGCAAAAGGCTTCGACCATACATGCACGTAAATTGGCTTCTTTTCCTGATAATGAATAACCGACAACAGCCTCCGATTTTACTTCAATATCAAAAGAATTAAAAAAATCTTTGACCCATTTCATAATTCCCTGAAAAGAATATCGTGAATAATGAACACGGTTTGCCATTTCATCCATTGTAATTGTTTTTTCACTTAAAAGTGTTTGAATCAAATACGTCCGCTTATTCAATTCATCAATATCATTAAAACGATAGACGAATATCAAACGATTTGTATATTTTACATAATTAATAAATTCACGTGCATCTAACGCATTCAAATAATAACCCTTTTTTTGTACTGACTTAATATTTGCGATATGCTCATCACTTAATTTTTTATCTAAAACTTTTATTTCTGATTTTACGGTTCTGACTGAACAAGAAGCATATTGAGCTAATTGTTCACTTGAAATCGGATTTTCTAAAGAGGCACTTATAAGATGATAGCATATGTATAACTGACGCGTACTTTCATATTTCATATTCCTATTTTCCTTTATTGTTATTTATTTATCCCATATTTATTAACTATGAAAAATTATACTCAATATATTAAGCATAGTCAATTGATTGAGTAGGCTAAAATATTACTATGCGTATCATATGGAGGGATAAATCAATGATTTCATACGATCCTTTTTATCAAACATTATTTAAACAAGGACGAACAGAATATGATCTGATATTTCATCATGGTATATCCAGTAATACCCTCTATCGCATGAAACAGGGAAAGCCTATTACAACAACAACCCTAGATACCTTATGCTTTGTTTTGAATTGTAATGTATCTGATATTATCAATTATATTCCTGATGAAACAAATGATATATCTGTGAAAATAACTAAAATAAATGATAATCATTAAATTAAATAAGAAAAAATACGATTCTCTTTTCCAATATAATATGTTTGGTCAAGAGAATCGTTTATTTTATCCGTTTTTAATACGAATTCTATTCAACGCACGTTGTAAAGATACCTCAGCTCTTCGTATCGATGTATCAGCATCTTTCCTTTCAAGCCTTTTTCTTGCACGTTCAGCACTTTTCTTTGCACGCTCCAAATCAATTTCTTCTTTACCTTCGATCGCATCCACCAATATATATGCCTGATTTTTATTGAAGTAAAGAATACCGCTGGATATCGCAAATTCCTTTTCATTTCCATCAACTGTCAAGGTCAGCCTTGAAATTTCAAGCATCGCAACAAGAGGCATATGATTAGGTAATAAGGTACATTCTCCATAGGCTGTATGTGCATGAAGCTTACTGGCTTCAAATGTATTATAACGTCCATTAGGCGTTACGATTTTTACCTGAATCATATCATTCACCTAAGCTTTTTGCTTTTTCTACAACTTCTTCAATAGAACCGACAAACATAAATGCCGCTTCCGGATAATCATCATACTCACCATTCAGCAGGGCTTTAAAAGAACGAACCGTATCCTCTTTGGTAACGTATCTTCCCTGCATTCCCGTAAACTGCTCACCTGCAAAGAATGGCTGGGATAAGAAATTACGTACACGACGTGCACGATTTACAATTTGCTTGTCTTCTTCGCTCAATTCATCCATGCCTAATATTGCTATGATATCCTGAAGCTCCTTATATTTCTGCAGCAGCTCTTGAACACCTCTTGCTACCTCATAATGCTCTTCACCTACGATCAGCGGATCAAGCATCCTGCTCGTAGAATCCAATCCATCCACAGCCGGATAGATACCTAAAGCAGCAATCGAACGATCCAAGACGGTCTTCGCATCCAAATGACTAAAGGCCGTCGCAGGTGCCGGGTCAGTTAAATCATCGGCTGGTACATAGATAGCCTGTACAGAAGTAATCGAACCATTTTTTGTTGATGTGATCCTTTCCTGTAACTGCCCCATTTCTGTGGCCAGGGTCGGCTGATAACCAACAGCACTTGGCATTCTTCCCAAAAGAGCGCTCACTTCACTTCCGGCCTGGGTAAAGCGGAAGATATTATCAATAAACAAAAGAACATCCTGATGATTGACATCACGATAATATTCAGCCATCGTCAGTGCACTTAGCCCTACGCGCATTCTTGCTCCCGGAGATTCATTCATCTGTCCATAAACTAAAACCGTTTTATCCAAAACACCGGAATCCTTCATTTCATGATACAGATCATTTCCTTCACGAGTCCGTTCACCGACACCGGCAACTACCGATAAACCGCCATGCTTAATAGCAATATTATGAATCAGTTCCTGAATCAGGACGGTCTTGCCAACTCCGGCTCCTCCAAAAAGACCAATCTTGCCGCCTTTCGGATATGGACACAGCAAATCGATCACTTTAATGCCTGTTTCGAATATTTCGGCTGTTGTCTGCTGTTCATCAAAACTTGGTGCTGGGCGATGGATCGGCATTTTCTTCACCGTTTCAGGTAAAGGTTCTCCCTCATCGATCACCTCACCTAATACATTGAACATTCTTCCTAATACTTCTTCACCAACCGGAACACTGATAGGAGCACCCGTATCGATCGCATCCATGCCTCTGACCAAACCATCGGTTCCGCCCATGGCAATACAGCGTACCCGATCGTCACCGATATGCTGGGCTACTTCAACCACCAGTCTTGAAGAAGTATGTGTGTTTTCGATTTCAATTGCATTTAAAAGCGATGGCAGATGTCCCTCAAAATGAATATCAACGACAGGACCGATTACCTGAACGATTTTTCCAATATTTTTTGTCATAACGGCTCCTTTCCCTAAGTAGCACTGCCTGCGACGATTTCAGTAATTTCTTGTGTAATTGCTGCCTGCCGTGCCTGATTATACTGTAAAGTCAACGTATCCTTTAATTCCTGAGCATTATCTGACGCATTTTCCATGGATATCCTTCTGCTTGCCTGTTCACTGGTCTTTGTTTCCAGATAATAACTATAAAGAATGCTTTTCACTGCCATAGGAATAAGCTTTTCAAGAATTTCTTCTTCTTCCGGTTCAAAGATCGTATCGATCCTGTTCCCTTCCCTTTTCTTTTCCTCCACCGGAAGGATCTTCATCTTATGGGGAACAAAAGTCATTGGATTTTTAAATTCTGTATATATGACATGAATCGAGCTTACTTCATTATTCAGATACTTCTCCAACAATTGTTCCGCAAAAGAAGCGATATCTGAATAACAGTCATCTCCCAGCTGCACAAGTGTTTGCGTTACATGATAATTTTTATTTTTGATCCATCCCGCTCCGCGAGCACCTAACATGATAATTTCTTCATCTGACAAACATTCATTTTCTATCAATTTAAATATATTGGCATTGAAGCTTCCGCATAAGCCCATATCACTCGTATAAATTATCGTGCACGGATGAGCGTCCTCTCTTTTTTTCAAATAAGGATGATCATTGTTATCCAGATCAGCAAGGATACTGTCTAACAGCTCCTTAAGCTCATTCGCATATTCTTTATTTTTGCTCATCCGCTCTTTTTGACGCTGATACTTGCTGGCAGCAACCAGCTGCATTGCTTTGGTAATCTTCTTCGTAGACTCGATCGAGCGGATTCTATTTTTAATAGCTAATTGTGAACCACTCATGATCACGCCTCAATTTCTGAAATAAAATCAGCAGTAAATGTATTAAGAACCTCTTTGATCATTCCATTCAGCTGATCATCAATCGATTCTTTATCAACGATTTCTTTTAAGATTGCCGGATGACGATCCTTCATCATTTTAAGCATTTCTTTTTCATAACGATGTACATCTTTCGCATCGATCTTCTTTAAATATCCATATTTAGCGGCAAATAATGATAAGATCTGTTCCTCAAGCGGCATCGGTTCATACTGTGGCTGCTTCAAAAGCTCCGTTAGCTTGATACCATGTTCCAGAATCTTTTTTGTCGAATCATCCAGATCGCTGCCAAATTTAGAAAAGGCCTGCATTTCATGATATTGAGCCAATTCAAGCTTCAGCGATCCGCTCACCTGTTTCATCGCTTTAACCTGGGCACTTCCGCCGACACGCGATACTGATAGCCCGCTATCCACTGCCGGACGGATTCCTTCATTGAATAATTCGCTTTGCAGGAAGATCTGTCCATCTGTAATGGAGATGACATTGGTCGGAATATATGCCGAAATATCTCCTGCCTGCGTTTCAATGATCGGTAAGGCCGTCATAGACCCTGCACCATATTCATCGCTCATTTTAGCGGCTCTTTCAAGCAGCCTTGAATGAAGATAGAAAACATCTCCCGGATAAGCTTCTCTTCCCGGAGGACGCTTCAATAATAAAGATAATGTACGATAAGCGATCGCATGCTTGCTTAGATCATCATAAACGATGAGCACATCCTTCCCCTGCTCCATCCATTCCTCACCCATAGCACATCCGCTATAAGGCGCAATATACTGCAAAGGTGCCAATTCACTGGCTGTTGCACTGACGATCGTCGTATATTCAAGAGCCCCATGTTGTCTTAATTTTTCAACGATTTGCGCAACTGTGCTTGCTTTCTGTCCGATCGCTACATAAATACAGTTTACATTCTTTCCCTTTTGATTCAAGATCGTATCGATTGCAATCGCTGTTTTCCCTGTTTGACGATCGCCGATGATCAGCTCCCGCTGTCCTTTGCCAATCGGAATCATTGAATCAATGATCTTAAGACCGGTCTGTAAAGGCTGATGAACTGATTTACGAGTCATGACACCCGGTGCTACACGCTCAATCGGTCTTGTTTTATCTGTATGAATCGCTTCTTTTCCATCAATCGGCTGTCCTAAAGCATTTACGACACGCCCAAGCAATGCATCACCTACCGGTACTTCCACGATCCTTCCGGTACGTTTCACGATATCACCCTCACTGATCAAGGTATCGCTTCCCATCAGAACCGCTCCGACATGGTCTTCTTCAAGATTAAGCACCATGCCATAGACTTCATGAGGGAACAACAGCAGCTCACCGGCCATCGCATGACTCAAGCCGTGAATCAAAGCAATGCCATCACCCACAGTTATGACACTACCCGTTTCACTTTCTTCTAATTGATCATCATAATGTAAGATCTGATCCTTAATGATCTTACTGATTTCTTCTACTTTTATGCTCATGTGTTCACCTCACCTTATTGATGCTGCTTTCATCTTCTTTAATCTATTGACTGCAGTATTGTCTAAAACCTCATCTTGGATGATGACTTTGATACCGGCCAGTAAAGAAGGATCGATCTTGTATTCACATTCAATGGAACATTTATATTTCTTTTCCAGCTTCTTCTTCAGCCTGCTTTTTTCATCTTCATTTAATTCACCGGCACTATACACCACAGCCTGTATGATATTAAAATGACCGATATAGATCTGATCAAATTCATCACAGATCGCATGAATATAACGAAAACGGTTCTTATCGATCAAAACCTTAAGAAAATGAATCAATACAGGATCTAAATAATCCTCATACACCTTATCAATACATGCTTTCTTTTCCTGCTTGCTGATTTTTGGATGACATAAAAGCTGAATGAATTTCTCATCCGAGGTCTTTTTAATATCACGCATGATCAAACGATATTCATCACATTTGTCATTATCCTGTGCTATCTCAAATAAAGCCATTGCATATGCCTTTGCCACTGCATCCGCCATAACTATTTATCCTCTTCGATAAACGCTTCGACATAGTTTTTCTGCGTTTCCTCATCAATTTCTTTTTCAAGTATCTTTTGAGCCGCCATAAACGCAACCTCTGTAATTTCCTCTTGAATTTTTTTCTTGGCATGATGCATTTCTGTTTCAATATCCTGCTGAGCTTTTTCCAGCTTCATCTTCGCATCAAGCCGGGCCTTCTCAACGATCTGATCTCTTTGTACATTTGCCTCTTCTCTTGCTTTATCTAAGATTGCATTTGCCTCATCTTTCGCATTTTTCAACTGCTGTGCATACTTCTGCTTATATGCTTCAGCCTCCTGCTCGCTCTTTTTAGCGCGATCCAATTCATCCTGAATCAGTTTTTTACGCTTATCCAAATATTCCAGTACATAGCGCCAAAAGTATTTCTTTGCAATTAGGCAAATCAAAAGAGTCGATATTAAAATGAGGATCATATCTGTGAAATTAAGCCGAAGATAATTTTCTATATTAATATTCATGATATCCTCACCGGCTGCTTATGCCTTCAAGAAAATAAGCAGCAAGGCAATGATCAACGCATAAATACCTGTTGTTTCTGATAACGCAATACCTAAGACCATCATATTACGGATCTTACCTTCTGCATCCGGGTTGCGTCCTACAGCTTCGCAAGCTTTACTAGCTGCGATACCTTCACCGATTCCCGGCCCAAGTCCGGCAACCATGGCAATACCGGCACCTAAAACAGCCATACCGGCTACGAAATACTGATTAAATTCTCCCATCTTTTTTACCTCCTGTCGATGTGGTTATTCTTCCCCTAATTCCTGACCGAGGAAGAATGTTGCGATTGTAAAAAATATATACGTTTGAATAAACCCTGCAAATATATCAAAATATGCATGCAGGAAGGGCGTAACTGCAAGCAAGACGATGCCTAAACCATTTAAAATTGAATTTAACGCACTAAACAGTGAATATACAAGCCCCATAATGATCGTACCGCCTAAAAGATTTCCAAATAAACGCAGGGAAAGCGATAAAGGCAATGTAAAATCTCCCAAAACATTTAATGGAAATAACGGCCAAAGCGGTTCACACCAGCCTTTGATTTTTCCCATAAGACCCTTTTCCTTTAAGCTTGTTGTCTGAATGATCAGCCACATGGTCAATGCTAATGTCACATTTACACTTAAATTACTTGTTGGAGGCTGAACTCCTAAAAGTCCGCTCAGATTGCTCATCAGCATCAAAATCATACAGGTTCCATAGAACCATAAATATTTTCTCGTATTCTTCCCAAGCGAATTTCCAACAATAAAGGTCAATAATCCCACTATCTGTTCAAAGACAAGTACCATGCCACCAGGCGCCTTGCTGACATCTGCTTTCTTAAATTTTCTTCCAGCTGCGACCAGCATAATACCTGCTGCTAAACAGATACCAAGCCAAACCAGCACACTGGTATGGATCGCTAATTCAAAGCCTGCCAGATGAATTACGAGCCCATCGAAAGTTTCATACAAATTATCACCTCCCGCCATCGCGTATCGAATAAATGTAAACGCTTACTTTATGGCATATAAAACCTGCTAATATCCCTAACAGGTTAGCCCCCATATAATAGCTTAAAACAAACATACAGCCATAAAAGAAATATCTTAACATATAACTGAAAAAAGCAGAACGCATGCTACCTGTTTCCTGTACACGGAATCCCCACTGAACGATCATATTAAAACCAATAAGACCGATCATACATCCGAGTCCGATTCCAATCGCAACGCTCTTATCCCAAAAAAGCAGTGACAGGAGCATGACTACAACAGTGATCCCAATTGAAAGTAAACCAACTTTTTTCAACATCCTTACTTTATTTTCCACAAGGTAACTCCTTTACAAGCAGATATAAGCTCCCTAAGACAACATATAAAAGAAATAGGATCAGCAATAATGGCGACGTATTCAACAGATCATCTGCCTTCATGCCCAGCCAGATTGCCAATCCACTTCCAAAAATAAGGCGGGACAGAAATCTATGAACCGCCTTAATTCCGCTCATTACTTCGTACCAAAAATACGATCACCTGCATCTCCAAGTCCCGGTACGATATATCCTACATCATTGAGCTTGTCATCTAATGCTGCCAGATAAATATCTACATCCGGATGCATATCCTCAACAGCACGAACGCCTTCCGGAACACCTACCAGACATACCAAACGGATATTACGCGCTCCCTGTTTCTTTACCATCGTAATAGCGGCATTGGCACTTCCACCAGTTGCCAGCATCGGATCGACGATCATAACGACCGCATCTTTCATGTTTTTTGGATATTTTGCGAAATATTCATGAGGCTCTAATGTTTCTTCATCACGATATAAACCAATATGAGCCACCTTTGCTGTCGGCACAAGATCCAAAATACCTGAAACCATACCCAATCCTGCTCTTAAGATCGGTACTAATACGATATCTTTTGATAAAGCTTTTGTAGTACAAGGACCCATCGGCGTTTCGACCTCGATCTTCTTAGTCGGAAAATCACGAGTGATTTCATAAGCCATAAGTCCTGCAATTTCATCAAGATTCTGTCTGAAATCCTTTGTAGACGTGTCTTTATCACGCATAATCGCCAGCTTGTGTGTAATCAACGGATGATCAAGTACTTTTAACATAATTCGTCTTCTCCTTCTTTCTGCATTTAGTATATTCTACCATTTGTATAAGAATTTTCCAAGTAAATTCGCTGCTGCCTTCATATATATCTATCAGGAATCGTAGAATAGACATGATCATTCATTTTTTATTCATCATATCTTCATCAGATCTCTTGATTCAAAGTTACAATTATAAAAATAAATGTGCATTGTTGTTGACTTTGCCTTAGAGTGATGATAAAGTATGCATGTAACAAGCTAATAAATATCCATTCACATATGTAAATACGAGTCTGTATGTTTATTTAAAGGGTTAAAAATCGTGTTTCACATATGTTTTTTTATACCTCTAGACTTATTACAGAAATAGGAGGTACTTAACAATGAGTACAGGAACAGTTAAATGGTTCAATAGTGAAAAAGGATTTGGTTTTATTACGATGGAGGGTGCAAAAGATGTATTCGTACATTATTCATCAATTCAAAGCGACGGCTTTAAAACGCTTGAAGAAGGCGCAAAAGTGTCCTTTGATGTCGTAAAAGGAAACCAGGGAGATCAGGCAAAGAACGTCGTTCTTCTCTAATCTAACAGACATTAGAAATGCCGCAGCGTAAAAACTGCGGCTTTTTTTGGCACTTTAAATTCGTGTGTGGGTGTGCCATAGCTCTAAACTTTGGTGTTGCCATTTTAAAACCTATTTAACTTTATGTGTGGGTATCTTTAACATCTCATGTGGGTACCCTCTTTTTAGTATGAAAAAAGCCTTCGTGTTATTATTTCTTTGCCGAGAAAAAATACTCACGAAGGAGGTTTAAACCTATGTATGATTTTATCACAGATTTATTCAATATCGACAAAGAGATGATCAAAAATATTGAAGTTTCCTCGTCAAAAGATTTGACTGAACTTCATATCTCTTTGAAACCTGAAAAGCTTAGATGCCCCTATTGCCACGGCATCACTCATCTGCATGGCTATTCAAAGCCAAAGATCATCAACCACTCCAAACTCACTGACCGTAAATGCATCATCGTTTTCAAGAATAACAGATATCAATGCAATGAATGCCTGCGTACATTCTCTGGAAAGAATCCTTTCACTTTTCCTAATTTTAAGAATTCCTATCTTTCCATGACCAACATTATGAAATCTTTATCTAATTTAAACTATACCTATTCCATGGTAGCTGAATCAAACCATATTTCTGTTACTCAGGTACAGCGCTATTTTGATAGCTTTGTCAATATCCCTAGAATTCGCCTTCCTGAATCTATCGGTATTGATGAAATTCATTCCAAAATGGCTAAGAGATCCGATTCCGCTTATCTATGTGTCATGGTGGATAATACAAACAGATCTCTGTTTGAGATTCTTCCGTCACGTTCCAAGGCTGAATTAAAAAGATATTTCGATAGAATTCCTATTGAAGAAAGAAATCAGGTTCATTACGTTACTATCGACATGTGGGAACCTTATAAAGACATAGCTGTCACCTATTTAAAGAATGCACTCATAGCCGTAGATCCCTTTCATGTGGTCAAGCATCTTATGGACTGTTTTCGACGAATACGCCTCAATATCATGTATCAGGTAGATTACAATTCTACCAGCTATTATCTTCTTAAGACATGGAAGGACCTTATTGAGAAAGATGTATATCTGGATAATGAACCTGTATACAACCGGCACTTTAAGAAAAAATTAAATAAGAGAAATCTATTGGATATGATATTGGGCATTAGTGAAAACTTAGCACTCGGATACCGGTTAAAGGAAATGTATCTGCACTTCAATGAGAGTGCCACTGAAAAAGACTGCGAATCATGGTTTGATTCCATATACGAAGCCTTCAAAGAAGCCCAACTGCCAGAATACAGCGAATTTGTATCGATTCTTGAAAACTGGAGAACAGAAATACTGAATTCATTTAAAAGACCTATTAACGAAAGAAAGCTTAGTAATGCACTTTCAGAAAACATCAACGGTCAGATCCGTACGTATTTGACAGTTTCCAACGGAATAAGCAACTTCACAAGGTTTAGAAAGCGCTGTCTACTGGCTCTAAACAGAAAAGTATTCTATTCCATAAACGATCAATTAAGATCAGATAAATATACCACAAATAAAAAAACAAAATAATTTAACTGAAAAGCTTTTTCTCGGCACAAAAAAAACAGATGATATCGAGGTTTCACATCCTTTATATCATCTGTTTCTCTTCTTTATAAACCACTCATTAGTTTAAAGCGTAATTTCTTTAAACCACTCACTAGTTTAAATTACC
>NZ_CALVGS010000045.1 GCF_944327115.1 uncultured Traorella sp. | reverse complement strand
TTAAATATTTTTGGGAATTTTGTCATTTTAGTGCATATAGAATAGTAGGAGGTATTTAATGCAAATTAAAAAAGATAAAATTCCTTTAGATCAAATTATCAAGATGATCCTAAGAGAAAAAACCGTTCTCTCTATCCTCATGAAGGAGCTTATTGAAGAATATAATCCTTATTCTTTGAATGAAATTGAACAATGTATCAAACCTCAGGGAGATGTACCCTTACATAGTCGTATGACTTCGGGGCACCGAAACGAAAACAACGAAGATTACAGAAGTATTTATTTTGATTCTCTTGTCTATGCCTCTTTACCACAGGATCATGGAAAGATTGCTATGATTATCAATCTTGAAGCACAGGGCATTTTAAAAGGAAAAAGTCATGTACTTAGTAGAGGGAACTACTATACCAGTAGAAATATTTCCATGCAGATAGGGAAACTATTTGATCATGGACAATATGACGATATCGTCAAGGTGGTATCAATCTGGATCGTGTTTAATGCACCCTTGTATAAGCAGGGAAGCATTAATCGATATCGGATGAGAGAGGAACATGTTTTAGGAAATGTATGTGAAGATGAGAAATATTTTGATAAACAGGAAATCATTGTGCTATACTTAGGATATAAGGAGAACGAATCGGTTTCATCCAATGTGTTAAGAATATTGCTTGATGAAGGCATGACGGTGGCAAAGAAAAAAGAGGAACTGAGGAAATATGATTTTGAATTGACAGAAAGCCTTGAAGAGGAGGTAGAAGAGATGTGTGATTATAGCGTTTATCTAGAACAGAAATACATGGAAAAAGGTTTGAAAAGAGGAATTGAACAGGGAATTGAACAAGGAATTGAACAGGGTATTGAACAAGGAATCGAACAAGGAATCGAACAGGGTATTGAACAAGGAATCGAACAAGGGATTTGTTCATCTTTATGTTCTTTGATGGAGAATATGAAAATTAATTTACAGGAAGCTATGAAGTTATTAAATGTTCCTGAAAGTGAATATGAACAGTATTCTAAGATGTTGAATGTTAAAGAATAATTGATCATTTAGTTATTAAAAAAGAAAGAAAATCAAGATAGTGTAAACTAAACTGTGTAAGTTAAAAACGTACCGCTTAACTTATGCAGTTTTTATAATGTCTTTGGCAAAATAGAAGGAAGAAAAGGAAATGACAGATATGGCAAAAAAAAAGAGATTCCAAGACTGTTGCACTCGCACAAGAAATCATCAAACAATTTAACTCAAAACAGCAGAAGATACAAATGAAGCTCTGATAGAATTATTTGGTCCTATCTTTGAAGGACTGTTTCAAGGAGAAATGGGACACCATCTAGACACTTAGAAATGGCTATGAAGCGAAAGAATCTGCCGTCTATACGATTTTAGGATATGATTTGAATGGGGGTATCCCGAGGAATGGAAGATGTATTCTTCATTTCAACGGATGACGTCAGAGAATTGGAGGAAGGCGCAAAAGCTATCTTTCCTAAAGCTGTCGTACAGCGCTGCATTGTTCATTTAATTCGTAATTCGATCAAGTATGTTCCCAGAAGGAACATAAAAAATTTGTATAAGATTTAAAGTAAATATACGGGGCAGTCAATTTAAAAACAACCAATTCAGCATTTGAAATATTCAGTAAAACATGGGAGTCATATCCAAATGCCGTAGAGGTTTGGAAAAAGAATTATAAATTTGTGGAACAATTATATGATTATGGAAGCAATGTCCAACGAATCATGTACACAACCAATGCGATCGATTCCATTCATTCAAGTTTCCGAAAGATTACAAAAAAAGGTGCATTTCCAAATGAAAACGCCCTTTTTAAACTCTTGTATTTAAGATGCAAAGAACTTATTCGAAATTGGCCCCATGTTCTCAATCAGCTAAAGGTAAATCCTTTATTCCCTCAACGCATTGAGAAAAATTTAAATTTGTTTTTTAATAATTTATTTACACACTTTTCTTGACAAATCCAAAATCAAATACCCTCATGATTTTTTTTCATTGATTTATATATTTATTTGCTGATGATCGATTGAATGTTCTTTAAACGGATTGAAATTGTTCCATCCTGTTCATTGACAAATTCAACAAATTCCCTGCTGTTCATAAAATCAACAGGAATCGTAATTTCAATACCATTATCTGTTTTAATCTTCTGGGTCTTCTGCTGTTTGCTTAATTTTATGTTTTCTACACTGACCGTTTCTTCAATCCCCTGTTTTTTCATCTCGTCTTTAAATTCGCTTTGTGCGATCGGATTTTCAAATAATAATTCCGCAATTTCATTCGTTTCTATCTGACTTCCTTCTTCGATACTTTCTTTGACAGCTGTTTTTAAAGCAGGGATCGTTTTGAGCTCATCGAGATGATATTTAGTCGTAAGATTTTCTACGCACTGGCTGATTGCCGACATTACTTCTTTGTAGCTGGGTTTTGCTTTACAGGAAAGGATATCTTCCAATACATAGCGTTTGGTCGTTTGAAAGATATAGGGATTTTCGATCAGTTGTAAATGGGAAGTGGCATATTCCACGATAAAAATTTTATCTTCTTTCATGATGTTGCTTGAAAAAAGAGTCTTATATAATACAAAATCATTTTGAATCTGAGCGTCATCGCTGTGAGTAGCATGTGTAAGCTTTGAAAAATTAACATTATCAATACCTACCAAGTAACGGATATCTTCATGCTTGACCTCCGCAAAGATAAAATCACTGGTTTGAAAAAGATTCCATTTTCTTTTTTCTTCAAAGATATGATGGGCAATCTGTACAGACAGCTTTACAAAGTCATTGTGATTTGTCTTATAGTCAAAGATCCATTGTTCAACAGGACTGTTGACAAAATGCGCTTCTTTTCTATTTTGACTGTTAAAGATCTTTTTGAGCTTGCTTTCAATATGTGGGTAGATATCTTCATTGATTTTTTCTATTTCCTGATCACTGGGTACAAAGATGTTTTGCTGGGTATCCATGATATGAAGAATGAGTTTTTGTATTTCCATATATCCTCCTTTTGCGTGCTTTCTATCTTAACATAAGGGGAGGGGAGATGCAAATATCCCAAATGTAATATAAAAATGTATGAAAATATTTACCAAAATATTGCTAACGCTTACAAATTCGTGTAGAATAAAATTAAAGAAAAGAGAGGTGAATGAGATGAGGACTTTAAAACGAATCATTTTATCAATCTGTCGAAGACCGGCACAATCAGTGATCATGTTTTTGATTGTGTTTATATTAGGTAATATTTTATTTGCTTCTATTTCTATCAATTTCTCTTGTGATAATGTCAGCAAAGAAATTCGTCGTCAAGTGACATCAACCATTCAGATCAAACAGACAAATACGAGCATTACACATGATAAACTCATGAAATTTGGTGAATTGGTCGATGAATTGCAAGATCATGAAAGTGTGAATCAGATATTTCCGATACGTACATTCAATTTGAAATATTTTGTTGAAACTGAAGAGGGTGACTACAAAATGGTGGGAGATACATTTACGGGAATATCAACAGTTGAAAACCTGCCATATGATTATAAGATCATTGAGGGTAGGAACTATACGCAGGAAGATTTAGATAGTGAGATTCCTAAGATCGTCGTAGAGGATTATTGGAATGAGTATCATGTGGGAGATTTCTATACGGTTCAGTTAAAGGATTATGTGATTGCAGAGGAAAGTTTTGGCCCTGTACCTGAAATTGTAGCCGGTCCTGAGTTTACTTTTGAGGTGATTGGGGTTTATCGGGATAAGGAATTAAAGAAAGATTATTATCATTCTTCTTGGACAGGAGATACAATCGTTTCCAATCATGCACTTGATCAGCTTTATGAGGCTCAACAGCAAGTTTTGGAGGCACATTCCCAGGAAGATAAAGAGGTATTTCTTTCAAGAAATTTTGATAATATCCGTACACAGTTTCCAAATATTGTTTATGAGGAAATCTCTATTGATGTGAAAGGTATGGATGTCTGTGAACAATTAGAAGAAGAAATCAGAAATGATGATCGTTATCCGAATGGCTTTTTCAATATGGAATCTTCGATGGATGATTATCGTTATGTGCAGGGACCTGTGGAGAATCTGAAAGCTTTGGCAGATGTGGCAATGGGGGCAAGCATCGTATTGATTGTTGTGCTGTTGTGTCTGGTTTCAATGCTCTTTCTTAGAAATCGTAAGCATGAGATCGGTATCTTAATGGCCTTGGGAGAAAGAAAGAGAAATATTCTGATACAGTATGCAGGTGAAATCGTACTTGTGGGCATGCTGGCGACAACGTTTGCGTTATTTAGCGGAAATAAATTGGGAGAAATAATCTCGAATGAATTTATTAAGATACAGGTAGATATGGATAGTGAAATTGAATATAGTGAGCGTCATGAAGGCGAAGTAACTCAGCTGGATATGATGGAAGCCTACAAAGTTGAGATAGATTCACAATATATTTGTGCGATTTATGGTATAAGCTTTGTGATCATGATCGGTGTGAGTGGTGTATTGGTTTTATATATAATCAGGTTGAAACCTAAGGATGTATTGATGTAGGAGGGAGATTATGCTTTTAATTATTGCGATTGAATTAGCTTTGATCATTGCTTTGTTAGTGATTTTAATTTTAGGTTTATTTCCAAATAAAAAATAAAAGGGGAGAAAATCATGTATGTATTAGAAACGAAAGATTTATATTTTACTTATCCGGATGGGGATGGACGAAAGATCATCCTGAATGATGTGAGCGTGTCGTTTGAACTGGGAAAGTTTTATACGATCCTGGGAAGCAGCGGATCCGGGAAGACGACCTTTCTATCCTTGATAGCGGCACTGGATAAGC
>NZ_CALVGS010000044.1 GCF_944327115.1 uncultured Traorella sp. | reverse complement strand
ATGAAGATATCAAGGCAAGATTTGAAAGCGGTGTTTTGCATTTGAACATTCCGAAGAAAGATCAGCCGAAGGTAGAAGAAAAGAAATACATTTCAATTGAGTAAGTCGTTGGACTTACTCTTTTTTTTGCGATAGTGAGATATAAATGTTATAATCTTCGCATAGATAAAGAGGTATTTTATGAACACAAAGGATATGATCATTCAAAGCTATATTGATTTAGTGATTCAAAAGAAAACGACTCATGTAAAGGTTGCTGAAATTTGCGATCATGCTGATATTTCAAGAAAGACTTTTTATAATTATTTTGTTGATAAGCAACAGATTCTTGAATGTATTTTTTGTGAAGAAATTGAAAAGACAATGGTCAATGGATTGCAATATCCCATTAATGAAAAAGAGGAAGTCATTGCTACTTATAATAGTTTTTTAAAACAAAAGGATTTTTTTATGATTGCTATGAAATGTGAAGGACAAAATTCATTATTTGATATTATCATACAGCGGTGTTCATCATTTTGCATGGATCTGTATGATCCATATTTTAAAGATAAGAAAAAACTGGAATATCTTTCATATAAGTATGCGGCAACCAGTGCGATGCTTCTAAAAAAATGGATGAATGAGGGCATGGAGGAATCCGCTGAATTTCTTGCAGATATCTATTTAAGCTCTATTCAACAATTGCCGTCATATAAGAAGAAAAAGGGGTAACAATTTTTTTGTTTTGTTACCTTTTTAGTTACTTTTGATTGAAAGAGTTAATGTAAATCAGACGGGTAAATGACTATAATAGAAATAGATGAAAGGAGTCTTAGAAATGGAAGGTATGATGAAGTGTGCTATTTATAAAAGCGCAAAAAACATTGTTGTAGAAGAAAGGGCAATTCCTTCGATCAGCAGTAAGGATGTGCTGGTAAAAGTTCTCAGAGCCGGCATCTGCGGTTCAGATGTAGGTATCTATCTGCATGGCGGAGAAGGATATGGTCTTCCTTCTGATTCACAGTTCGGACACGAGATGATCGGCAGAATCGTGGAAAAGGGCAGTGATGTCGCAGATGATCTGAATGTCGGAGATGTTGTTTTTATCGATCCGACACTTAGTACCGAAAACGGAGTTGCGGGCTCAACTGCGGCAGGTGCCTTTTGTGAATATGCCCTTGTTAAGAATGCGGCATTAAATTATAATCTTTATCATTTAGAAGATCCGGATTTAGACAAGCTGGCAATCATTGAACCATTATGCGTAGGAACCAAGGCAGCAACAATGGTGGAACCTAAATTGGATGAGAAGGTTGTCGTGCTGGGTGCCGGAACGATCGGTTTATCAGCTGCCGCAAGTTTGATTGCCAGAGGATTAAAGAAGATCGTTGTGGTTGATCGTGATTCAAAACGTTTGGAAGTTGCCAGACATCTTGGTGCTGAAACCGTTAATACGACAGAAAAGGATCTAAAGGAAGAGCTTATTCGTATCTTAGGAGCATTCCCGGGATATTTTCCATTACCGGATGTGGATATGTTTATTGAGGCGAGCGGTTCATCGGCGCTGTTTCGGCAATGCTTTGATTTAGCCAGGGAAAAGACTCGTTATGCCGTTGTATCTGTGCTGAATGAAGTAACTCTGAATGGTTTGAATTTTATTGCGACACAGCCTGTGATCTACGGTTCTCGAGGATATGAGCATGAAACGATTGCGGAAGTAATTGATCATTTACAAAAGAATAAGACCAATATTCGGGAAATCGTTACTAAAAAATATAAGATCGATGATTTCCCACAGGCCATTGCTGATGCTGCCAGTGGTAAGCAGATCAAGGTATTAATTGATTATGAGATGGAATAAACCAGTCGATGACTGGTTTTTTCTTTTCTGAAGGATATTTAAATTTCGTTGTGTTCGCCCTTGAAACAGTGTAAAATTGTAGTAGGAGGATTTTTTATGAAATTTAGTGAATATACATATGAAAGACCTGATCTGCAAAAAATGCAGAAGCTTTATACCCGTTACATTGATGAATTAAAGCGTGCGGGTGATGCCGATACATTTATGGATATTTTCAAAAGACTGAATCAGCTGAGAAATCATATCTCAAGCATGAGAACGATTGCTTCATTGCGATATACGATCAATACAGCGGATGAATTTTATGAGAAAGAAAATGATTATTGGGACGAGCATTCACCTTTTTATCAGCAGCTGGATACCCGTTTTTATAAAACGATCATGGAAAGTCCGCTTTTAGATGAATTGAAAAAGAGGATCCCTTCACCATTTTTCTGGATCATTTCCTGTCAGTTGAAGGCTTTTGATGACGTTATATTGGAGGATCTTCAGCAGGAAAATAAAATTGTGACCCAATATGACAAGCTGAAAGCTTCCGCAAAGATCGATTTTGAAGGCAAGACTTATACGTTGCCGGGAATATCTGCCCTATGTGAATCAAAGGATCGTGATCTCAGAAAAAGAGCAAGTGAAGCTAAATTTAAATTTTATGAAGATCATGAAGATGAGTTTGACCGTATTTATGACGAGCTTGTGCAGGTGCGTGACAGGATGGCAAAGAAGCTGGGTCTTGAAAACTTTACAAAGCTTGGTTATCTTCGTATGACCCGTCTTGATTACGATGAAAAAATGGTTGCTGATTATCGTAAGGAAGTATTGGAGAGCGTTGTTCCTTTGGCATGTGAGCTTGCCGAAAAGCAAAAAGAGCGTCTGGGTCTTGACCAACTGGAATATTATGATTTGAATGTTGAGTTTAAGAGCGGTAATCCACTGCCAAAGGGAAGCTGCAAGGAGCTGGTTGAAAAGGCGCGTCAAATGTATCATGAGCTTTCAAAGGAAACAGGCGAGTTTTTTGATATGATGATCGATCGTGAGCTTTTAGATCTGGAAAGCAAGCCGAATAAGGCAGGCGGCGGTTATTGTACCTATATCAGTGAATATGAAGCACCGTTTATTTTTTCTAATTTTAATGGTACGAGTGGTGATGTTGAGGTATTGACACATGAAGCCGGTCATGCTTTTCAGATTTATTCTTCAAGACATAATAAGATTCCTGAATTAGAATTTCCGACATATGAATCCTGTGAAATCCATTCAATGAGCATGGAGTTCATCACATGGCCATGGAGCCATCTGTTCTTTGGTGAGGATACGGCCAAGTATCATTATCTTCATTTAAGCTCGGCCGTCAAATTTCTTCCTTATGGGGTTTTGGTGGATCATTTCCAGCATGAAGTCTATAATCATCCTGAAATGACGCCTCAAAAGAGAAAAGAGGTATGGCGTGAATTGGAAAAGATGTATCTGCCTTATAAGAATTATGAAGCCTGTGATTTCTTGGAAAGAGGCAATTACTGGTTCCAGCAGAGTCATATATTCATGGATCCGTTCTATTACATTGACTATACCCTGGCTCAGGTATGCAGCTTGCAGTTTTGGAAGAGAAGCCAGGAGCATGATAAGGATATGTGGAAGGATTATTTGGCAATCTGTCAGGTGGGAGGTACAAAGAGCTTTTTGGATATCGTTAAGACAGCACATTTGGTATCTCCTTTTGAAAAGGGCTTTTTGAAGGATGTCATGGAATCGGCAAAAGCTTATTTAGAAAGTGTTGATGATAAAAAGTTTTGATATGGGGACTGGAATTCAATGCATGAATTTCAGTCTTTTTTTGTTGTGATTGTATTTTCTATAGAGATTGTTTATAATATGTGGGAATGGCGGAGGGATATATGGAATCAGTTAAAGCTTTTTGTGAGAGAAAACTACTGGGATATAGTGTTGATCAATATATAATCATGTTTGTTGTTTTTACGATTTTTTTACCACATTACTTTTCATTGGCGGCTATGGTGGGGGTTGTAATTTATCTGGTTTACACCAAGCAGCTAAAAAAGGTGATCTTGGGTACGCCAAGAGGTTATTGGGCTTTGATTTTTGGCGGCATGTCGATGGCGGTTTCGCTTTATTATCAGAATTATCGGGGCTTTATGCAGTGTGTAGGAATCGTTTTTGTGGCGGTTTTTATTTTGTATTATCGCCGTTATATCGATGAGCGGTTATTTACTTTTATCGTAGATACCTGTTGTCTGTTGTCGCTGTGTTGTTTTGTGTGGGGATTGATGGAGTATGCTTCGATCGTTGATCGTTTGGGTTATCCTTTTGATGAGCTGATCGTTGAAGATTCGCCGGTGAATCGCATCAATTCAACTTTTTATAATGCAAATTATTATGGCATGATGATCCAGTTTTTAGTGCTGATGTGCATCTATAAGATTCTGCATGCGAAAACGATCCATCGTGTCGTATTTTATGTCGTGACGATCTTTTGTAATCTTTTTGTTCTTTATCTGAGCGGATGCCGGGCCGGATGGTTAAGCTTTTTAGTGACCATTCCGCTGATCTTTTATATAAATCGACGGAAAAAGACTTCACTTTTTTTAGTGCTGATGATTGCGCTTGTTGTGGTGATCGTACTTTTGAATCCGGAGATTTTTCCTCGCTTTGATAATATCATCCGCTATTTCTTTAATCGTACGAATATTTGGATGACTGCTGTGAAGGGAATTATGGAGAAGCCGTTGTTTGGGCGTGGTCCCAGCGCATATCTGATGATTTATGAAAGCTTAGGGGGACGCAAGGCTTTTCATTCGCATAGCGTTTATCTTGATCCGCTGCTCTCGTTTGGGATCGTGGGCGTAGGTATGATATGTTATTTCGCATGGCCGGTCGTGAAGGAAATTTATCAGCTATATTCCAGAAAGATCAATAGGGAATTGTTCGGTCTGATCATTTGTTCGATCCTTGCTGTTCTGATCCATGGAATTTTTGATTATACCGTTTTCTGGATACAGACAGGAACGATATTTTTAC
Organism: uncultured Traorella sp.; assembly: GCF_944327115.1. Classification (GTDB taxonomy): domain Bacteria; phylum Bacillota_I; class Bacilli_A; order Erysipelotrichales; family Erysipelotrichaceae; genus Traorella. The sequence goes on along the minus strand of NZ_CALVGS010000044.1, from coordinate 5,093 downwards.
TGATCTTGAACAGTGGCAGCATGTATAAAAATAATTCCTATGATTGATTTCGTAATCTTTACAAATAAAATAAATTACGATAGAATATAAATCATAAAGAGGTGGAATATGAAAAAGTTAGCAGCAGTCGTAGCGCTGTGTCTGTTGGCAGGATGCAGCAGCAAAGAAACGATCGAAGTGGATTATGTACATCCCAATCATAATGAAATCGCAGAGCAGGTATTAGGAGAGCCGCTTGGAAAGGATGAAACTCAGGAAATTTTTGAAAGTACGGAGAGCGTAGATGTATATTATGAGGTTGTTGATGATACGCAGGTGACGCTTTCTATCTTCAATAATATGGATTACTATTATACGGGTACGGTAGATCTGGATGCCTGTGAATTTCAGCTTTCAGTAACAGGTTTGGCACCATATTCTTATGCGTCAAAGACAGTAGAATGTCCTAATTTTGCGGAAGACAGTGAATTTACGTTTACCGGAACATTATATAACAGAAATGATGAAAATGCATATACGACACCGTTTGAAGCCTATTATTATGAGGATGATGATACGCTCTATGATTATACGCTGGATCTGAGCTTGGAAGAAATCAATGAAGATGAATTGAAAAAACTTGCGAATTATCTTTATACAGAGAATATTCTTTCAAATTATGCCGGAGAAATGTGGGTAAGGGTTTATCCTAAGACTGCTTATGATGAGGCTTATGGCATGAATACGGATGAAGCCTGGAATAAGCTTGACAGTGAGTCGTTTGTGGCGACTATCTGGGTAGATGCTGAAAATGATATTGCGGAAATTTATGACGGCCAGACGTCTGAGCTGATCGAAAGAATCAATTACAGATAACAAAAAGCGCTTCGCTACAAACGAAGCGCTTTTTAATTAATGATCTTAGATGCGATATTTGGCGTGGTCAGAATGTAATAACCTTCTTTTTCTCGATAATTTTCATTTTCGATCTCATCTGTTTTATCGTAGATCCAGATGGCTTCGGCTTCTATGCCGTTTTCTTTTAATTTTTCTAAATATGCAGCACCTTCCTGATAAGTCATCGTATAAAGCGTTGTGGAAAGGATATCGGCAATGCCGCTGTCCTCACATAAAATAGTTACGCTTTTCGCATGTCTTGCCGGATATAAAGTATCAGGATCAATGATATGATGCATGATATTACCGTCATGTATGAAATAGCGCTGGTAGTCACCGCTGGTTACGAAGGCCTCCTGACCGCCCAGTTCTAATGTGATGAGCGATTCGGTGGAGTTATGGAGGGAAGGGGTCAGAATACCGGCTCGCCATAGATCACCATTGATCTTATTTCCTAAAAATTCTACATTTCCGCCGGCATTGACAAAGCCATTGACATATCCCTCTTCAAGAAGCATTTCTGTTACTAACTGAGTAGCATATCCTTTAGCGACGGCACCGACATCAAGACTGGCACATGATTGATTTAAATAGACGGTGTTGTTTTCGTCATCAATTTCAACCTTGTCCCATCCCGAGCAGGCTCTGGCGCTTTGAAGCTGTTCTTCGGTAGGAAGCGTGTAATCATCACCGTTGAGAGCTTTTTCTCGGACATCGTGCCACAAGCTTAAGACAGGGCCAAGCGTTACATCAAACTGATAGTTGCTTAATTCGCTGTATTGCTTTGAAAGAAGAAGCATATCAATGATTACCTGAGAAACTTCCACCGGCTGAATACCGGCATTGTCATTGATCGTTTTGATATTGGCTACATCGTAATCGTTGTATTTATCAAAAAGGGAATTGTAGTAAAGAAAAGCATCGGTTGCTTTTTGAAATGTTTCATCAAATTCTTCCTGACTGTCGGCATATAACTGAATTGAAATTACCGTATCAAAGCCAGCCTGCATCGTTGAATCATTATAGAGCTTTTTCTCTTTTGGAGCACACCCTAAAAGAAGCAAACCAATGAGCAGTAAACTCGTTTTTTTCAATTTTATCACCTGCTTTATTATACTGTGCAAGGGGATTAAAATCAAGAAATTACTTTTTGTGAAGCAAACCGGAGGAAGAATATGGGTAAAGAGCATGAAATTTGATATGATTTTTTCTAAAATAGATGCCACAATATTGATAAATATATTAAAAATCGTGTGATATTATGTTATAATAACAGAGATGTCGTTTTATACGATGATAAGAAGAGGAAGGTGACGAAATGTCTTTGTTTAGAGGGTCAATGCGTACTCATATAAATGGGCACAAAGAGTTGAGCGAACATGCAGATATCATCACTTTGGTTCCTGAAAAAGTAGCGATTCCGCTGTATTTCGGTGCAGAAACGGATCCGCAGATATTTGTTCAGGCTGGGGATGAAGTTAAAGTAGGGACAAAAATTGCAGAGTTCAGCAGCCGCTTTGTAGTGCCGATATATTCTAGTGTAAGCGGAAGAGTCGAAGTGATTGAGGATCGATTACATCAGAATCTTAAAAGAATCAAACATGTAGTGATCGTCAATGATAAAAAATACACAAAGGAAGAAAATCCGACGTTGGATTATGAGGCTGCTTCTCGTGAAGAACTGGTTGATTTTATGATGAATGCCGGTATCATCGGCTGCGGAGGAGCAGGTTTTCCTTCTTATGTAAAGTATAAAGGTGTTAAGAATGTTGATAGTTTGATCATTAATGCCGTTGAATGTGAGCCTTATATCACCAGTGATTATAAAGTCATGGAAACTGATTTTGATGTGGTGCTGACAGGTATCAAGGCCATGAAAAAGATGAGTGATGCAAAGAAGGTGCTGATTGCTATTAAAAAATCACATCCTGAACTGATTCAGAGCGTCAGTGCTAAGTTGCAGAATGAAAAAGATATCACTTGTGTCAGCGTTCCGGATGTTTATCCGATGGGATGGGAAAGAACGCTGGTCTATCAGCTGACGAAAAAGCGTTATGATAAATTGCCTCTTGAGGTAGGCTGTATCGTTAACAATGCAACGACAGCTTATATGTTTGGCAAGGCGTTGACGACTGGAGAGCCGATCATTAGCCGTATGCTGACAGTCAGCGGTGATGCCGTGAAACATCCATGTAATGTGATTGCTCCTGTCGGAAGCAGTGCTCACGATGTGATCGAGGCCTGCGGCGGTTATACTGCTGATGATGTGGTTGTCTGCTTTGGCGGTCCGATGATGGGTACAACGATCACGACGGATGATGTCAGTGTAGAAAGACAGAACAATGCGATCACGGTATTGAAGAAAGCGGCAATCGATGAAGTTGCCTGTTTGCGTTGCGGAAGCTGTTCAGATCACTGTCCAAGCGGTCTGCAGCCGGTACGTATCGTTCAGGCGAATAAATTAAAGGATATGGCACGTCTGGAAAAGCTGGATGTCACCAAGTGTGTGGAATGCGGAATGTGTACATATGTTTGTCCTTCTAAGATTGCTGTTACGGAAAATGTACGCCGAGCTAAGCGCGCCTATCAGATGGCGAAGGCTAAGAAATAGGGGGAAGCGACGATGAAATTCAATTACAGTCCGGCTCCGAATTATCGCAGTTCAAATTCTACTAAAAGAATCATGTTTGAACTGTTGCTGGGGCTAATAGTTATTTATTTATATGCACTCTTTTATTACGCAACAAGTTATGGAAATGAATATCTTATGCAGGCGTTGCTGATCATGGCAGCTTCGGTTGGCGGTTGTGTGCTTACTGAGGTTGTTTGGGCATTAGCGCTAAAAAAGAATGTCATTTCATATCTGAAGGGATCCTTTCCTTGGATCACGGGCGTGATCTTGGGATTGATGGTATCTGTCAATACAAGCTGGTATGCGGTTTTAGTGGCTGCCGTGCTTTGTACGATTTTCGGTAAACTGGCATTCGGCGGCTTTGGCCAGAATATCTTTAATCCGGCTGCTGTCGGAAGAGCGATCATACTGACTGCTTTTTCAGGTATGGTAGCTGCAGATATCACAACAGGGGCTACACCGACAACTTTGATGGCAAGCACATATTCATGGTGTGTGACGGATGCAGGTATGGTCAGTGAACTGTTGAACTCGGTTGGCGGACTAAGCGGTCTGCTGTTTGGTTCACATCCCGGAGCTTTGGGTGAAACCTGCGGTATCCTGATCATTGTCGTGGGAATTATTCTTGCGATCCGCAAGGTCATTGATTGGCGTGTACCGGTCGTTTATATCGGAAGCGTATTTGTGATCACGGCTGTCATGGCTTTATTTAAAGGAATGGGCATGTGGTATCCTGTTTATCATGTGTTGAGTCGCGGACTTCTGTTTGGTGCATTCTTTATGGCAACTGATCCGGTTACGAATCCGACAAGCGCATCAGGAAGGGTCATTTTCGCATTAGGCTGTGCGATCTTAACGGTTCTGATTCGTGTGAAGGCTAATCTTCCGGAAGGTGTCTTATATTCTATTCTGCTCATGAATGCATGTACGCCGATGATTGAACGTATCTGTGACTGTGAACAGATCAAAGGATTAAGAAATGCTATTATCTCATTTGTATGTTTGGCCGTCGTAGGACTTGGCTGTGGCGTTTTAGCCATCAATGCGGTTGAGCCTGCCACTGCTGCAAAAGAAGAAAATAACGGCAGCACAAATGAAGGTGAAACAGGAATGGATTTCAATACAGAAATCACTAATACAACTGAAAACAGTGACGGCAGCGTGACTTATACAGTAAGTGTAGATGGTTATGCGGTATATAATCATGCAGATGGAAAACCGAATGTCATCGAAGTGACGATCCTGGATGGAACGGTTCAGAATGTTGTGGTTGTCGAAGCAAATGATACGCAGTATGTTGGAGATCAGATTGCAAATGAGGACTTTACCAGTCAGTTTGTGGGCATGACATTGGATACGCTTGAAGTTAAGCCGTTGAGCGGTGCTACGATTTCAAGTACTTCCGCAGAAAAGGCAGTGCAGGCAGCACTTGAAGCAGCACAGGCACCAGCCGGAGGAAACGGCAGTACAGGTGGTAGTGAAACAGCAATGGATTTCAATACGGAAGGCACCAATACAACCGAAAACAGAGACGGCAGAAGTACTTATACAATAAGCGCAGAAGGATATGCCGCATATAATCATG
>NZ_CALVGS010000043.1 GCF_944327115.1 uncultured Traorella sp. | reverse complement strand
GTTGCTGAAAATTGAAAAAAGTCATATAATAAATGCGAAAGGAGAGAATTATGTTAAGTCAGTTTTCAGTAAAGAACTTTAAAAGTATCAAAGATGAAATAACGCTCGATATGCAGGCGACGTCAATTTCAGAAAGCTCAGATCATCTGCTTAAGACAGAAGGCGGCAACTATCTTCCGGTATCGGTCATTTATGGTCCGAATGGTGCAGGAAAATCAAATGTTCTTGATGCCTTGCGTGTTTTGGTGAACAAGGTACTAAGACCTGTTATCATTACAGATAGTCAGAATAATTCTCAAATGAAGAGTTTGACTGTTCAGCCTTTTTCATTCTCTCAGAAAACAATTGATGAGCCGACAGAATTTGAGGTCATGTTCATCACAGATGTTGCAGAATATAAATATAACTTATCTATTTTAAAAGACAAAGTTGTTTATGAGAGGCTGGATCGGGTAAAATTTTCTACAAAAAGGATGTCAGCTTTATTTGAAAGAAATGGAAACGAAATTATTAAAAAAGGAGAACTCTCAAAGCTGAAAGTCAGTGAGGACATATCTGATACACTGCCTTTATTATCCTATTTAGGCATCACTTATTTAAATAATGAAGTCGTAAAGGATGTCTTTAACTGGTTTAAAAACAAAATCAGATTTTTAAATTATGGTGATTTTTTATTAGAATACATGATTTGGAGAGATAGGGCAGAAGGGGATTTAAAAGATTTAATTAAGAAAATGATCGAGGAACTTGATCTCGATATCGTTGATTATTCTTTTGAAGATAAAGGAGAACATGATTTTGACATTTTAACGGAGCATGATGTTGACGGCTATAAGGCTAAACTTCATTTATATGATGAATCCAAAGGTACACAGAAATTATTCAGCTTGCTGCCTCATATTGCTGACAGTTTGCTCAATGGAGTTACGCTTGTCATTGATGAAATGGATGCGAAAATTCATCCGCTGATCATCAAGTATATTATTCAGCGTTATACTGACAAGACGATCAATCAGAGCAATGCACAGTTGATTTTCACTTCCCATGACCTGTCCAATATGAATAGTGAAGTATTCCGCAGGGATGAGATATGGTTTGTCGCTAAAGGAAACTATCAGGATACGCAGTTATATTCTCTGGTGGAATTCAAAAACAGTAAAGGAGAAAGCGTACGTAAGGATGCGAAATATGACAAGCAGTATCTGGAGGGCAAATATGGAGCTGATCCTTATTTAAGAAGAATCATTGACTGGAGCGAATACAATGAGAAGAAGTGAATGGAAGAAACAGCGTCGTAAAGAATATCTGGAACAAAGAAATAATGTCTATATTTTCTGTGAAGGAGAAAAAACAGAACTGTTGTATTTTCAGGGACTAAAAAAAGCAATCGAAAAAAATGCCATGTATCAGAATATGATTCACATTGATATTCAGCCTTGCACAACCAACACAGTACAGGTTGTAGAAAAGGCTTTTACCTACATTGAAAGGAATCAGGTGACTCATGGAGAAGTATGGTGTGTTTATGATCAGGATGATTTTCCAAAAGAAAATTTTGATAAGGCAAATCAAATGATGGTACAGAGAGATGGAAGCAGTCCCAATCTAAGATTTAAAGCGGCGTGGAGCAACCAGTGTTTTGAATTATGGTACGTACTGCATTTTGATTACTATAATGTTAATAATAACAGAGATCAGTATTCTGAAAGATTAACAAGAAAGCTAAGAAGTTTAAATAAAGGAATTTATACAAAAACAAGACCTGATATGTTTGAAATACTGAATGAAGTCGGGAATCCTAAAAATGCCATAAAATTTTCTAAAAAGCTTTTAGAGAATAAAGAAGGCAGACTCCCATCTCAGATTGCTCCGGCTACAAAAGTGTATGAGCTGGTTGAAAATTTGGCTAAATATCTTCCAGGCGACATAAAAGCTAAATTTTTAGATGAAACTGAGCAATAAAAAAGATTTGCATACAAAAGGACAATTGATTAGAATTGTCCTTTTGTTTTGATGGAATAAACATATCAAAGTAGAACCTTTATTACACTTTGTCCTTATCATCTATTATATTTTCAACATTATATCCAAGGGCTATGGTAAGCTTCTGAATCGTTGTTTTTAGATATTTTTCTTCCATCGTTGTTGATGTAAAAACGTTATGCAGAATGCTGGGAGGTATAAGCAGAAAAAGTGCATACAAGTTGCTTAATGAAAATAAAATTGATCATATTAAAATTGGTCGTAAATTTTATATTCCAAAGTATCACATCTTGAGATACTTGGAAATCATCAATCTAGCTGAAAATGTACAAAATCGAAAATCGTAAATTCGCTTTTATTTCTAGCTGATACTAAAATAATACTGCCAGTGAATTATCAGATGTTAGGAGGGATTTAAATGAAAAATAAAAAAACTGGCAAAAAGAAAGTATCTGGATATATAAAGGAAATAAATGGTATTTGGCATATTGTTATCGTTTATTATGATGCTCAAGGAAAACGTAAATTTTCTTCAGTATCTACCAAGCTAAAGGTGAAAGGAAATAAACGTAACGCTACAAGACTGATGGAAAACATACTAGATCTTTTTGAAATTCCAAATGAAGGAGATAAGTTAAATCTCAAAAAGTATCTGAATAGTGATTTAGAAAAAAACAAAGCTAAATTAGATAAAATAAAAACAAAGAAAAAAGGAAAACAAAATAAAGATGAAACAAAAAAATATATACCAATAAGCTCTGACATGTTATTTGCCGATTTTTTGTATTTTTGGCTAAAAGCAGTAAAAAGCAGCATCGCATTAAATACTTATGGTACTTATTATATGACAGTCAATTCTAAGATAGCTCCTTATTTCAGAGAAAGGAATATTAAGCTGAATGAGCTGTCAACGATAGATTTACAGAACTATTATTCATATGAAGAAGAAGTTGAAAGATTATCTCCAAATACGATTTTGAAAAGACACAACAATATTAATCAGGCGCTGAAATATGCAATAAATTTAGAGTTGATTGAAAAAAATCCTGCAGATCGGGTCATCAAACCAAAAAAAGTAAAATTTACGGGAGGTTCTTCCTATTCACAGGAAGAATTAACAGAATTATTTAAAATTTTCAAAGGTGATCCGTTGGAGATCGCAGTGTATTTTGCGGCATATTATGGGTTACGCAGAGAGGAAATTGTAGGAATCAAATGGAAGAATATTGATTTTGAAAACCATACGCTGACAATACGCAGTGTTGTAACGAATGGTTTAATTAACGGAAAAGTAATAGAAATAGAAAGAGATAATCCTAAGAACACATCAAGCGAACGAACATTTCCATTAGTCAAATTATTTGAAGACCTGCTTATAAAAATGAAAGCTAATCAGGAAAAAAATAAAAGGATTGCTGGACGAAGCTATAATCCCCGATATATGGATTATATCTATGTTGATAAATTAGGCAATCGAATCAAACCGGGGTATATCACTCAGCATTTTAATCAGTATCTAAAAAAACATGGTGCAAGACATATCCGCTTTCATGATCTCAGACACACATGTGCAACACTTATGCTTGCAAAAGGAGAAAATCTGGTCAAAGTTCAAAAGTGGCTAGGTCACTCGGACATTTCGACAACTGCCAATATTTATTCACATTTGGATTTCCAGTCGAAGGTAGATTCGGCGAATAACCTGTTGAATATCATGCCAGACAGCCTGATTTAATGAAAATTGTGGTAATTTTTCAGGGGCATGATTTTTAGATTTTTTTGCAAACTGTGGTAATTTTTAGGAAAATCTGAAAAATGCCAAAATTGTGGTAAAAAAATAAAATAAAAAAAATCCTTAAAATCTTTCAGAAAGCCCGATTTTAAAGGATAATTTCAATATGGTGCGCGTGAAGGGACTCGAACCCCCACGGATGAACCGCCAGATCCTAAGTCTGGTGCGTCTGCCAGTTTCGCCACACGCGCATTTGAATTGCTTTCATATTATAGCAATCCTTTGCGCAAAAATCAAGATAATTTTTATGTGGCATAAGAGTAAGCTTATTGTTTTTCTAAATATGCTTTTCGGCAGTCTTCGATCAGCTTAAGCGCTTCTTCTTTTTCATGATATTCACCCACGGTTACTTCGATATCTTCCAGAGTTTTATAGTTTTCAAAAAAATTATGAATTTCTTTTAAGGTAAAAGAAGATACATCTTTTAATTCCTGGACCTCATCATAGCGAGGATCACAATCTACGACTGAAATCAGTTTATAATCCTCCTTGCCATTATCGATCATCGTCAGATAGCCAACAACACGACAAGGAACGATACATCCCGGATATGTTGGTTCTGTACCGATAATAAGGATATCCAGCGGGTCGCCGTCAGGTGCCAGGGTATTTTCAATCGTTCCATATTCAGTTGGATAACCCATCGCTGAATAAAGCACACGGTCTAATCGGATCTTACCGGTTTTCTTATCAATCTCATATTTGTTTCTCGAACGAAAAGGGATTTCTACAATAGCTTCTACAACATCATGTTTCATATTTTCACGCTCCTTGTTCATATTATATCATGTTCCTTTGTTATTTTCATTGATTAATCTGGTGTCAAAATTGTTATAAACTTTGCATTCCTTTTATTTTATGGTAAAATACAATTCAAAAGTGAGGGTGATATTATGAGCAAAGGAATTGTTCGTTTTGTTTTAGAGCTTGTTCTGGGAGCAGGTGTGATCATGCTGATGAGCTATATTTTTGATGGTGTATATGTTCGAGATTTTTCGATTGCTTTTTTAGTAGCTATCGTACTATCTCTTTTAAACAAATTTGTAAAACCGGTCTTATCTGTTTTGGCCTTGCCGATTACGATCATGAGCCTAGGTCTTTTCCAACTGGTGATCAATGGCGTGATCCTGTATTTAGCGGTCATGGTCTTGAAGCCGGATTTTCAGATTGCATCCTTTGGCTTAACGATCTTGACAGCCATATGTATATCTATATTATATAGTATCTTAGGAATCGGAAAGGATTAGAAAGCATCTTCTGAACGATGCTTTTTCTTTTGCCTGCCAAACAAATACAGAAAAAAAGCAGTGAATGTCTGAAAAACATTTTCATATGACTATCATTTATTCCCGGAATCAAGTATAATGTACTTGCTAGAGGAGGAACCTATGTTAACAACACAAGAATTGAAACAGCATGCTGTAAATATTCGTAAGAATATCATTAAGATGGTAGCAAGCGCTCAAAGCGGACATCCGGGAGGAAGTCTTTCCAGTGCCGATATCATTACCTATTTATATTTTAATGTCATGGATATCAATGAAGATAATGTGAAAGGCATCGATCGTGATCGCTTTGTCTTAAGCAAGGGTCATGCATCACCTTTATTATATGCAGTGTTATGTGAAAAGGGATTTTTGGATGAAAGTGAGCTTTTAACTTTTAGAAAAATTAATTCAAATTTGCAGGGACATCCGAATATGGCTTCTGTTGATGGTGTGGATATGTCGACAGGTTCCTTAGGACAGGGTATCAGTGCGGCAGTAGGTATGGCAATGGCTAATAAACTCGATCAAAATGATCATCGTATCTATGCTCTTTTAGGAGATGGTGAGAGTCAGGAAGGAGAGGTATGGGAAGCTGCAATGGCAGCAGCTCATTACAAATTAGATAATTTATGTGCGATCTTGGATTATAATGGTTTACAGATCGACGGCAGTATTCATGATGTCATGGATCCATCACCATTGGATGAGAAATTTAAAGCCTTTGGATGGCATGTCATTGAAATTGATGGACATAACTATGATGAAATAGAAAAAGCCTTTGCACAGGCAAAGACGATC
>NZ_CALVGS010000042.1 GCF_944327115.1 uncultured Traorella sp. | reverse complement strand
CAGGGAAAATAACAGAATATCCATTATCTTCTTTATAAAAACAAGCAGGGTAAATAGATAACATAAGTAGAGCCTCCTTTTATTTGATGAAGCAAGTGGGCTATTTAAGGCCTGCTTGCTTCAATATGGAAAGTTCCGTTTTCCTTGTCAAATCCTTAGAATGAAAAGGAATGGTAACTTTTCCTTTTTTTGGATGGATGAATATAATGCCTGTGGGAACCCACTTGGTTTTTAAACACCCAGCCATCAGCAAGGATAATTTTTTCCATATCCTTAGACGTCATTGGCATATGATTTCCTCCTTGCACAGTAATAATAACATACGATACGTATTATGTCAATACGTATAGTTGATAGATGTATTGTTTTTGTATTTCTTTGAAATCGCTAGTAACTTCTTGATTTTGTGTGTACAAAGTATATTGTATGTACGAAGAGGAAGAAGGTAAAGTTCCAGCAGAAAAGAATCTATACAATAAATTTGGAAATTATTATTACAGAAAAACGATATCTTAGAGTTTCCTTTCATCGGTAATAACTAAATAAACGAGTTATGGGCGATTAATGCTTATAGCTCGTTTTTTTTGACTTGGAAATAAGATTTGCTGGTATCAAATAGGAGTATTCATTCAACATTAGACGAGGTATGTTTATATCAAAAGGCTTTGACTAGGAAAGTCAAAGCCTAATACATTCTATTGTATGATTTGTTTATAGATTTTTTGAAAAATCAATTTCAAATAAATCACGTGGGAAATTGGTAAGGAATTCAGCGCCATCTTCCGTAACTAGGATCATATCTTCTACACGCATATAACCTTCATTTTTAAAGAACATCTTTGGCTCTGAACAGAAAATCATTCCCGGCTGTAAAATCAGATCTACATTATTTTTTAACCATGGCATTTCATGAGTTTCTGTTCCTATATGATGACCATTGCCACCCTCTTCTTCCCGTTTAAAACGTAAGTATTGATAATATCCTAATTCTTCCGCTTTATCACAGATATAACCATATAAATCACCAAAACGTGTCACTCCCGGTATGATCTTAGAAACCATATAAACCTGAGCTTCTTGTAAAGCGTGGTAACCATTCTTTACTAATTCTGGAGCTTTTCCATAATACACGGTTCGACCCCAATCGGAGCAATATCCCTGATCCATATATCCAATATCAAATGCAATCATGGTGCCATCAACGAGTTTTCGTTCATTTTCAAAAGGCTCAATTTCTTGCGCATTGGCCGTATTTCTTGTCTTAAAGCCACAAGTAGGAGAGAAAGACAAATCCTGTATTCCGTGCTGTAAACCATAATCGACAATCATCCGTTCAGCTTCAAACATGGTCATTCCGGGTTTTAGATGTTTACATACGTACATTACGGCTTCATCCGTAAATTGTGCCAGCTTTCTCATATGAGCGATTTCATACTCATCTTTGATCCGGCGAATATCTTCAAATAACGTATCCGTATCAACTGTAGTAATCGTTTCATCGATATGAGAAAGGGTTTCTTTGATCCACTGATCACAGTCTTTTCCAATACCAATATTCTTACCATCGATGATATGAGTTAATTCATCTTCAAATTGATCCATATAACTGACAACAACATCATTTAATAAGGTATTCATCGTATCTTTGTGCTTAGGAATCGTCAGAATCGTTGATTTTCCTTCTTTATTTACATAAATCAAAGCTTCTGGCATGATGGAAGCTCCGGAAATAGGAGCAAATGTATTCATGGCATTTCTTTGCCACAAACAATGATGTGATTCTGAAAGATATTGAAAATTAGGCCCTAAAGCATATAAGACACCATCTAATCCACTTTGCCTGATGGCCTCAAGACATTTTTCTCTTCTTTTGCTTAACATTTTACTTTCCTCCTTTTTATGTTTCAATGGTTAATGGAATTATAGTCCTACCTAAGTAAAATGACAATAAGGATTTGAGATTTTTTAAAAATACTTATGATATTAAAATTAAACGATAATTGACATTCAATCAAATGTAAGAGTAAAATAACTAAATAAATAATATAGATAGGAGGATGTCATATGAAACCAATTGAGCTTGATTTAATGTTAAAGTATCGTTATTTATCAGGATTAAATACTTATCAGGATAAGCTGATCTATATCGATACCTTGGCCGATATCGGAAATAATGATTATACACAACGTCTTCATCATTTTGATCCCATAACGAAAGAAGATCATATTTTACTTGAAGATAAAAGAGTGAGATATGCAGTGGTTGATGATGCATTAATGATTTTAAAAGGACAAAGTGAAGGTTTTTATGAAACAAAAGTGTTTTGTTATGATCAAGGACTTACAGAAGAATGTGAGTTACCGCTAATGATTCAGGAAATGCATGGCTATACAGATCAGTATTATTTCGTTACGGCGACAAGTTTTGTGGATTGTCCTGACTATCATCTCATGGATAAAGATGCCAAGAAAGCTTATCATGCACAAAAAGAAAAGAATAAGGATTATCTTGTGCTTGATGAATATCCGTTTTTCTATAATGGGGCCGGATTCATTAATGGAAGTCGTAACAATGGATTCTTAATAGATAAGAAAGATCATTCAATCACCAGAATTACACCATGTACAATGGATGTGGAACAAGTTCTGATAGATGGCGAAAAAATCTTTTTATTGGCGAATGATTATCAGTCAATGAAGAAAATGTGGTCTTCCATTTACCAATATGATATTCATACAAAAGAGTTATCTTGTATTTATAAAAATGAATCATTATTTATTAGTAAAATAGTTATGATCAAAGGAAAATTACATGCTTTGGCTTCTGAGAAAACATGTATTTCAGGTAAGTCTTTTTACGAAGTTAAAGATGGCCAGTTGAAATGTGTATATGAGAGTGAATGGATGTTTTATAATTCGATTGGCAGTGATTGCCGTTATGGCCAGTGTAAAAACAGTTTGACCTTGAATGGTGATTTATACATTTTAAATACTGTTGATGAGCGGTCTGTTTTGAATCGTTTTGATGGAAAAGAATTCACTTATATGACAAATTTTGAAGGTTCTGTTGATGATTTTACCTTTATTGATGATCGCTTGTATATCATTGCTATGAAGGATATGAAACTACAGGAAATCTATCAAGTGAAAAAGGATGAGGTCATTCAGTTAACCAATATCAATGAAGAAGTCCTGAAAGACAGATATATCGCTATGCCAAAGAGAATCTCTTGTTTTAATCTTCATGAAATCCGCGGATGGGTATTAAAACCGATTGATTTTGATCCTGATAAGAAATATCCGATGATCTTGGATATTCATGGTGGGCCTAAGACAGCTTATGGTGAAGTATTTTATCATGAAATGCAGCTATGGGCATCAAAAGGTTATTTTGTGATTTTTTGTAATCCGCATTGTTCTGATGGCAGGGGTGATGAATTTGCAGATTATCTGAAGCATTACGGTGCCACTGACTATGATGATCTGATGATGTTTGTTGATCGTGCGATTGAGGTTTATCCACAGATTGATAAGGATCGATTATGTGTGACGGGTGGTTCTTATGGAGGATATATGACGAATTGGATCATTACGCATACGGATCGATTTAAAGCGGCTGTATCGCAACGTTCTATTTCAAACAGAGTCGCTGATTTTTATTACTCAGATTATTCTTATGATACTACTTATGAAAATGGTATTGATTTGAATGCCGAAGCGATTGAATTGTTCTGGGATCGTTCGCCATTAAAATATGTAGAAAATGCAGTAACGCCAACCTTATTTATTCAATCAACAGAAGATTATCGCTGCCCATTTCCAGAAGCCATTCAATTGTTTTCAGCACTTAAATGGAAAGGTGTTGAAACGAGAATTTGTGGATTTATAGGTGAAAACCATGAATTATCAAGAAGCGGTAAACCAGAGCATCGTTTAAGAAGATTAGAAGAAATTACCAATTGGATGGAAATTCATGTAAAATAAAAATGTTTAAAATGAACCCTGTAATTAGGAAGTGATCCTATATTACAGGGTTTTTATTTATGTAAACAACGTTTATTTATAGATTAAACGTATAAAATCAGCAAAGTTATTACAATCAAGCAGTTCTTCCGTTATCTTTTTATTTGTCATAGCAGTTGTAATAACGTTAAAAATATCTAAAAATAATGATCGATCTTCTGGGCGAAGAGAAATCATGAATATAAAATTCACTTCATTATTTACCCATTTAACTGGCTTCTTATTGATCCAGACAGCAATGGCAGATTGATGGATATGAACATCACTGTTACTTAAAGGGTGAGGAATGGCGATATTGTTATATTCTGTGGGTAATTCTTTTTCATGTCTGTATATATCTTCTTTAAAATCAGAGTTGACATAACCAAGCTTCTCCATTTCATCACATATGTAGCTGATGGCATGATTGCCGGATGAAAAATCTATATTGAAAAACATTAGTTCTTCTTTAAAGAATCGTTTAATTTTTTTCGCAAATTCTTCTTCTTGGAGCTCTTCTTGAATTTCTCTTACAGCATTAGCAACATTTTCAATATCTTTTTTTGTTGGTAAGACATTGATATGAACCTGACGGATGTGAATAGCAGGATTTGTTTCTAAAGTAGTTAGGATCAAATCGGTTGATTCATCAATGTCTTCATATGAAGATACGATATCGGTAAGATGAATATTATTCACATTGGCAGATATCTTATCAAATATGTTTTTACCTAAATCATGATAATCGTAAATAACAATTTCACAATTCACATGTTGAATGTTTTGTCTTTCTGTTTCCATAAGCACACCTAAATGAAGGGCAATATAAGATATTTCATTTTCGGGTAAATCGCAACGTGCTGTTTGTGATATGAGCGAAGATATGTAAACAGCAATCATATAAAGAAACGGATAATCATTTTTTATGCTGATAAAGTTGTTTGAGCTGATTTGCATATTTTCATGAAGGCGAATCAGAAGATTTTTGATATGAAAAGCAAATCTTACGATAAAATCATCGTTATTAAGGTCAATGCCGTAATTGCTATATACGTTATGAATAATCGTTATAAGCAAATCTTTAATTTCTTTACCGACATAATTATCAATTTCATCCAATGTCAGATTTGTCATTTTAGACGAAGTAGCCCGTGTCGACATTAAAACAGAAGCATCGAATATCTGATCCAAGGTAAAGTTAGAATCAGGATATTCCTTTTTCAGATCTTCATATATAGATATGATGATCTTTTGAAAATGAGTATCAAAAGGCAGATCGACAGATCTGGAAACTGATATAGGATTGTTCGTTTGACTTGTTTCAATACAAATGGCAAGATGAAGGACATAGTTTAGGATCGAGTAGTCATCAAGCTTATAATCATTTTTTTCTAAATTATTTAAGATGACCGATCTTATTTTCTGAATATCTGCTTTTTCAAAGAAATTTTGTAGAGAAACGATTGAAAACATCGAATCCTCCAATTCTTTATTTAGTAACGATAAAAGATATTTATGTTTTTTTCTAACTTCACCTACGATAAAAAGCCGTCCGTTTTTAGTATTGATATAGAGATCACTGTTTTTCAATTCTGCTCGTAAACGTGCTAAATCTTTATTAAAGGTAGATTCAGAAATATAGAGATCATTCATAAAATCTTCAATGGTTACATCTTCTTTATTTAAAAGAAGCTTTTCTAGAATATATTTGCTTCTTTTTTCATAGCTGTCAAAGAATGAAGTGTCTGAAATGTCATTAAATATGGTAGAAACCTTTTCTTTGTTGATGATCTCATAGCCCAAATTAGATGATTTTATGATATTTCCGAATTCTTCATTTAATTGCTTTGTATAGTTTATGATGCTTCTTCTGGAGATGCCAAAAACTTCCTGTATGACGCTGCTGCTTACAGGGGCGGTCTGATTGAGAAGGTATTTTAAGATCTCATACTTCTTTTCCATATTAATCGCACCTCTTTTGACATAGTTATTATAGTATATGTTTATTTTTATAGAAATGCATTGATTTGCACACCCTTGTGCAAATGCGTGGAAAGAATATTTATGAGGAAATATGTACAATGTAAGCGTAAAGAAAAGCTAGCTTGGTTAGAAAGGAGGTAATGATTTGGATATCAATCAAATTGCCGCAAATATTATCGCGTATGCAGGGGACGCCCAAAGCTTGGCGATGGAGTGCGTGGGATTAGCCAGAGAATTCAAGTTTAATGAAGCTGCCGAAAAATTGGAAAAAGCAAAAGAGTCGGCCTTAAAAGCACATCGATACCATACGGATCTGATTGCTTTGGGAGCTAGAGATGAGAATCTTAAAATCAATCTTTTAGTAGTACATGCATCAAATCATTTATCAGTAGCGGAAACTTTGATCACCATGGCTGAATTGTTTGTTGAATTAAAAGAGGAGATTAAAAAATGCTAAATGTAGTATTACTTTGTCAATTTGGAGCAAGCACGGGTATGCTTGCAGAAAACATCAGGAAGGCTGCGGATACAAGAAATATTGAAATGGTCATTAATGCGTATTCCATTGCTGATGCGAAAAATGTTGTTGGAAATGCAGATGTAATCTTATTAGGACCGCAGCTGCGTTATCAAAAAGATGTAATCGTAAAATTGTTAGATGATAAAAAGACGCCGATCATTGTCATTGAACCTTTGGACTATGGCATGATGAATGGGGAAAATGTCTTGAATCTGATTTTAAACGAAGTGAAAGCTTGAAAAGGAGGTAAAAATGTCTACAGATGTAAAAAAGAAAGGTTTTCTGGATTCACTAACGGATGGAATATCAAAATGGCTTGTTCCGATCGGAGAAAAATTACAGGCAAATAATGTGATTGCTGCTATTGCTGAAACAATGCAGGCAACGATGCCTTTGATCATTATTGGTTCATTTGCTGTCATGTTTTTATGTATTGATATCGGTCCTTGGCAATCATGGATCAATTCGGTTCCCGGATTAGTGAGTGTTTTGACCAAAATTAATACTTTAACATCAGGAGCATATTCATTATGGGTGGTTTTATTGCTTTCTTATTTCTATGGCAACAGGATCAATTTAAAACAAAATATCGTTACGATTCCTGTGACTGCTGCTGTTTTCTTCATCGTTTCACCATTAACAGATGGAAATATCAGTGCGAATGCGGTGGGAACCTCTAATTTAATCACAGCAATGCTTGTAGGCTGTCTGGTTCCATTAGGAGTTAAATTCCTTATTCAACATAAGGTTCTCATAAGAATGCCAAATAGTGTTCCAAAGTTTGTTGAAGAAGGTTTTGCAATATTAGTTCCTGCAATTATTTTATGTGTGATTGCAGGTGTGATCGATGTAATTTTCAGTGGTACTTCTTATGTCACCTTTGCTGGATTTGTTTATGCTATGTTACAGGCACCACTTACGAATATTGGTTTGTCTTATGGGGGATATGCCATCATCATGTGTATTGCTTCGGCAATCTTATGGCCGGGCTTGCATGCGAATACGATCATGGGTGTTGTTCAGCCATTGACGCTTGCGGCAAGTGCTGCAAACTTAGCTGCTTTGCAGGCAGGGGAAACACTTCCAAATATTATTGAATATGAATTTAATATGATCATGGATCCGGGAGGACAGGCATCCTTATTGATTCCTTGTCTGTTAGGATTGTTCTTCTGTAAATCAAAACAAATCAAACAGGTTTCCAAAGTAGGCTTCGTTCCGGCAATCTTTGGCATCGGTGAACCAATTCTATTTG
This sequence comes from uncultured Traorella sp., assembly GCF_944327115.1. Taxonomy (GTDB): domain Bacteria; phylum Bacillota_I; class Bacilli_A; order Erysipelotrichales; family Erysipelotrichaceae; genus Traorella. Next base: position 2,978 of record NZ_CALVGS010000042.1, on the reverse strand, counting down.
GTTTTCCTTGTATGTTTAATCCATTGATGATCATTCCGATGGTCTTGTCGACCTTCTGGAATATAACATGCTGGTATGTTGCGATTGCCACAGGTTTGGTTGGAAGATTCAGTGGTTTGGTTCTTCCTTGGACGACACCACCGCTGTTAAATTCAGCTTTAGCAAGTACGACTCCTGTAGCCGCTGTGATCTGCCATATCGTGATGCTTGTTGTTAATGCGCTGATCTGGCTGCCATTCGTTCGGGCATATGACAGACAATTGCTTGAAAAAGAAAACGCAGCTGAAAAGGCTGAAGCATAATAAGAAATTATTGATGAAGGTTTAGAGCTTGTTAAGGGATACCTGCTTATGATTCATAAATATCAGATATCCCTTTGTTATAAAAAAGAAGAGGAGAAGAAAAATGTCAAAATTTCCAAAAGATTTTTTATGGGGCGGTGCTACTGCCGCTAATCAGTTTGAGGGAGCTTATGATGTAGGTGGAAAAGGATTAAGCATTGATGATGTCTTTTCCAATGGTTCTCATACCCAGCCGAGAAGAATAACCAAGGATACAGAAGAAGGCCTGTATTATCCAAATCGAGTTGCAAGTGATTTCTATCATCATTATAAAGAAGATATTGCCCTGATGGCTGAAATGGGTTTTAAAGTATATAGAATGTCGATTGCATGGACAAGAATCTATCCGACAGGTATGGAAAGTGAACCAAATGAAGAAGGTTTGAAATTCTATGATGCGGTATTTGATGAATGTCGCAAGTATGGAATTGAACCACTGGTAACTTTATCTCATTATGAAATCCCGCTTGCAATGACGAATGAATTTAACGGTTTTGCGGATCGTAGAGCTATTGATTGTTTCAAACGTTTTGCTACGACGGTATTTACAAGATATAAGGACAAGGTAAAATATTGGCTGACATTTAATGAAATCAATCTTGCTACTTGGGATAATGGAATTGGCAATTATCTCGTATTAGGTGTCAGAAATGAAGGAACCAAAGATTATGTACATCAGGTCGATGATCCTCAGGTTCGTCTTCAGGGACTTCATAACCAACTTGTTGCCGGAGCATGGGCAGTAAAAATTGGTCATGAGATTAATCCTGAATTTAAGATTGGCAATATGATTGCAATGAATCCTGCCTATCCGTATTCATGTAATCCGGAGGATGTTTTTAAAGCAGAAAGAAACTGGCAGTCAGATACTTATTATTGCGGAGATGTTCAGGTGCGTGGAGAATATCCGTTCTTTGCCGAAAAATATTGGCAGGATCGCGGAGTGACGCTTGATATTACAGAAGAAGACAGACAGATCTTAAAAGAGGGTACGGTTGATTTCTTTTCATTATCCTATTATCAGACATTAGTATTAACCTCAGATGATTCCGTACAGAAATCTGAAAGTATGTTAGGCGGTGTAAAAAATCCATACCTGAAAAGCAATGACTGGGGCTGGGCCATTGATCCTACCGGCTTGCGTTATTTATTAAACGTATTGTATGGAAGATATAATATCCCGATTATGGTCGTTGAAAATGGTATTGGTGCTTATGATAAGCTTGAAGAAGATGGTACGGTGCATGATCCATACCGAATCGCCTATCTTCGTGAACATATCAAAGCCATGAGCGATGCAATTGAAGATGGTGTTGATTTGATCGGTTATACGATGTGGGGCTGTATTGATCTGACATCAGCAGGAACGGGTGAAATGAAGAAAAGATATGGCTTTGTTTATGTTGATTCAGATGATTATGGAAATGGTTCGTTTGATCGTTTCAGAAAGGATAGCTTTTATTGGTATCAGAAGGTAATCAAAACGAATGGGGATGATCTTTCCTAATGGCAAATAAGATCGTATTTAAAAGTAATGCCACATACCCGCCTTATACAGAATTTACATCCTTTAAAGAGGATTATCTAAAGATGGAACCGGATGTCTTTCATAATGAACGTGACGGATATTGTTCCTTATCGTTAAATCCTGTATTCTGCCAGTTTTTTGTAGATGATCAGCCTTACTTTTATTATCGCCATTTAGATCCGGACAAAAATAGATTCGTGGGTATTTCTAAATTGGGAGATGGACCCTTGGATTATCAAAAAGGGGGTTATACTTATCAGTTGGCTGCTCCGTGCAAGAACGATGCGATCGTTCCTTATCATAAGATAGCAGATGATCCACCGGCTTATGGATGTAGTTCCTTGGATGGTAAGATGGAGATTGTATATTATACCGATCATGCGTTTGTTAAGGAATCGGATATATTACAGTTGAATTTTGAATATTATCCTATGGCAGTTATCGATCATTTTAATGCATGGCCCAATGCATGTGTGATTTATCAGGCGGCAAAATTTACAGGAGCATTTGAAGGAAAACCTATTCATGGTGTTGGCCGATGCTCTCATTCTTATACGATTCAAAAGGAAAAAAATGTTGGTTTTTCTATGGAATATGGCAGCGTCAATATGAATAATGAATTGATCGGTATCCGGGAAGATGGCCGTATGGAAGAAGCTGTCATTGATATCATTGCTGATGGAAAGGTATGGGCCTATTATCATCTGGAAGGTGAAGAGCCGGTGTATGCTGATGAAGTTGAGGTTGAAGCAGACTTTTATCGCATCCCATATCTAAATGATTCTACTTGTATCTATAAAGAAATCGTGTTCCGTTTTGCCGGAAAAGAAATTCATATGACAGGCAAGTGGGGAACAAAAGGCTTTCTGGGTTATCCACGCTTTGAAAAAGTTGGACAGGCAGAAGTCGTCGGCCCTTGGTATGAAGGTCCATTACCATATCAGCATAGGGAGTATATGTCATTTAATGAGGTTCAGGATTGTTATGAAAAGCAATTAAAGGAATTGGGTTTTAATGTCTATTAATTTAAATGATGATATGAAGATCATCCTCTATTTAGAATAGAAGGGAGCAATTATGTTAGGTAATTTTGAATATTTTAATCCAAC
>NZ_CALVGS010000041.1 GCF_944327115.1 uncultured Traorella sp. | reverse complement strand
ATTCATGATGTCATGGATCCATCACCATTGGATGAGAAATTTAAAGCCTTTGGATGGCATGTCATTGAAATTGATGGACATAACTATGATGAAATAGAAAAAGCCTTTGCACAGGCAAAGACGATCAAAGAACAGCCAACGCTGATCTTTGCCCATACGATCAAAGGCAAGGGCGTATCCTTTATGGAAAATCAGTCGGCATGGCATGGTACGGCTCCGAATGCTGAGCAATGCGCAGCAGCATTAAAAGAACTGGATGGTGAGTAAGATGGCAAAAATTGCGACAAGAGAAGCCTATGGAAAGGCACTGATGAAATTAGCGCAGCAAAGAGATGATATTGTTGTGTTAGATGCCGACCTTTCAGGTTCGACAAAATCAGGAAGTGTAAAAAAAGTAAAGCCGGATATCTTCTTTAATATGGGGATTGCGGAAGGTAATATGATGGGCGTGGCGGCCGGACTGGCAGCCAGCGGCAAGACTGTCTTTGCGTCAAGCTTTGCGATGTTTGCGAGCGGCAGAGCCTATGAACAGATCAGAAACAGCATTGGTTATCCTGCGCTGAATGTAAAAATATGTGCGACTCATGCGGGTCTGAGCGTTGGTGAAGATGGTGCCAGCCATCAGTGTATCGAAGATATTGCTTTGATGCGTGTGATTCCGGGCATGAAGGTCTTCCAGCCGGCTGATGCGATCGAATGTGAACAGCTGATTGAAGCAGTAGCAGATATCAAGGGACCATGCTATGTACGTATGAGCCGTTTGGCTACGGAGCAGGTACATGATGAGAATTATCAATATGAATATGGAAAAGCAGAAGTGATCCGGGAAGGAAAAGATGTTTTGATCATCGCTACCGGACTGGAAGTGCTGGAAGCAATAAAAGCAAGTGAATTATTGAAAGAAGAAGGTATTACACCGACGATTCTTAATGTTCATACGATCAAACCGTTAGATGAAAAAACCATTATAGAAATGGCAAAGAAACATTCTGTGATCCTTACTGCTGAAGAACATTCTGTTATTGGCGGATTGGGAAGCGCAGTAGCTGAATGTCTATGCCAAAGCTATCCTGCTAAGCTGATCATGGTCGGTGTTCAGGATACATTCGGAGAAAGCGGTAAGCCTGCTGAACTGTTTGATAAATATGAATTGGATGCAAAACATATCGTAAAGAAGGTAAGGGAAGCATATTATGGAAACGATCAAGCTCGATGATGAAGATTATGGTGAATTTAATGATTTGATGGAGGAATATGAAAACCTGATTGAAGAGTTTAAAGAACAAAATCAGGATATTGCGATTCAAATCGATGAAACCTTGAACGAAAAAAAAGCGAATCATTTTGATAAATGATCGCTTTTTTCATGCTTACAGAGTTGTTTTCCAAAGACCGTGAAGGTTGCAATATTCGTAAACCGCTACAACGCTCTCACCTTCAGCCAGCTTGAATGAAGCAGTAGGTTCTTCGTTTGGATTCAGATATTTTTTCATACCACCCAGGTTTGTCTGTACATAGATCCACTGAATATAATGTTCAGGAAGCATTGGATGATCAACGCTGCCAACACGTACAACCACATTATTGCCTTCTACATTTACCACAGGTACATGTTTTTCTCCTGCTCCGTCACTGGTATTTGGTACCAATTCATGCATGTTTTCACCACAACAAACAATAGGAACGCCTGATTCATGGATCATTTCTACGATATTGCCACAATGATTACATCTAAAAAATTTTACGTCTTTCATAATACTTGTTCCTCTCTTTCAATTTAATTATAGTATCTTTTATTTCCTTATGCAAGCAGATGACACTTTAGAAATATAACTTGATGATGATCGGCATAAAGCTATAATAAAAGACATGATGATGGAGGTTTTTATGAAATTAAAACTAGAGGGAATTCAAAAAAGCTTTGATTCAAAAGAAGTCCTGAAAAATATTACCTTTGAATTTGAAGAAGGAAAGATCTACGGACTTCTCGGAAGAAACGGAGCAGGTAAAACGACACTTTTTAATTGTATCAGTGAAGATATTCCTTATGACAAGGGAGAAATGAAGATCATTGAGAATGATCAGGAAAGAAAACTGACAACGGATGATATCGGATATGTCTATTCAACACCTCAGGTTCCTGATTTTCTTACAGGCAGAGAGTTCTTAAATTTTTTTATCGATATCAATCGTTCTAAGATCAGTGATCTGAAAAGCATTGATGACTATTTTAATTTAGTGGGAATCGATCCGGAAGATCGCGACCGCTTATTAAAAGATTATTCTCATGGTATGAAAAATAAGATGATGATGCTTGTGCATATTATCTTTAATCCGAAAATTCTTCTTCTTGATGAGCCGCTGACAAGTTTTGATGTTGTAGCGGCAGCCCAGATGAAACAGCTTTTGAAAGATATATCGGGGAAGCATATCTTGATCTTTTCTACGCATATCATGGAACTGGCCTTGGATCTTTGTGATGAGATCGTCCTTTTAACACATGGAGAATTGGAAAGAATAGAACGTGATGGAGAAGATCGGGATACCTTTGAAGAAAAGATCATTTCCAGATTAAAGGGTGAAGATGATGAATGAGTTTATTTATTCATTTCAGCTAAAAAATGTTTATCGTACAAATTCATTTTTATATTATTTAAAACGTTTTCCGTTGATCAAACGGGTGATACCGAATGATGTCTATGCGAAAAAAGGTCTGAAGACATTTGCGAAATGCTTGTCTTTTCTATATGAATTTGTGACACTTTTTATTTGGAAGCTGCTTTATCTTTATTTGATTTTTATGTTACCGTCCATGATAATGGAAACGTCTGTCGATCCAACGATTTCTTTTCATATTTTCTTTTTTATGACGCTGATTGGCGGATTGCTGAATACTTCGATCTTAAATCCTACAAAGGATAAATATTATGCCATCTGTTTGATGAGGATGGATGCTAAAAAGATCGCTTTGAGTGAATTTCTTTATTTTCAGTTCAAAAATTTTATCGGAATGGCCATTGCAGCTTATTTGATTCAGTTATTTATTCCTCTTGATCTTATTTCTTGTCTGAGCCTTTCTATATTGGTCGTTGCCTGCAAATTTATTTTTGGCGCTTTGCTTTTAAAAAAGAGTCAGAAGAAGGTTTATAACGAAAATAAAGGAGATATCTTAAAGCTTGCCTTATGTCTGCTTTTTCTTGGAGCTGCTTTTGTACCGTTATTCTTTTCAATGTATATGTCAATGAGCCTTTATTATATCCTTTGCGGAATCATGATCATTTTTGGTTTATTGGCTTTTGGCTATTTATATAAGTTTGATGGTTATACAGCTATTTACAGAGAATTATTGAAGCCTGAGAATATTATTTTCAATGTTACACAGGTTCAAAAACAAGGAAATAAAGTTTTTACGGATAAGATTGAATATGAGCATATCACAACTTCTAAAAAAGGCTATGCTTATTTAAATTACTTGTTTGTTCAACGTCATAAACGCTTGCTGACAAAAACAGCGAATCGGATCGCACTTGGTTCATTAGCAGTGATTGCTTTGCTTATCGTGGGAGTTGCTGCAGTGGAACCGATAAGGGCAGGGATCAATGAATATTTGATCAGTTTTCTTCCTTATTCATTGTTTTTGATGTATCTGATCAATCGCGGTGAATCAATCACGAAGGCAATGTTCATCAACTGTGATAATGCGATGCTTCATTATCATTTTTATCGCCAGCCGTCTGCAATATTGGGAATGTTCAAACAGCGTCTGCAAAGCTTAATTCTCATTAATTTACGGCCTGCAGGAGTGATTGCGTTGGGGTTGACAATCCTATTGGCAGTAAGTGGCGGAAGTGCCAATCTATCCGATTATGTGATCCTGCCAGTAACGATCCTTTGTCTTTCCGTTTTCTTTTCTGTTCATTATCTGGTGCTTTATTATCTGCTGCAGCCTTTTAACAGTGAAGTAGAAATGAAAAATCCATTTTATCAGGTGATGACTGCATTGACCTATTTTATCTGCTATGGATTCATGCAACGGATCGATTCCCATTATTTTGGTGCTTGGGTCATCGGCTTGACGATCGTTTATATTATTCTTGCTTTATTTCTGACCTATCATCTGGCACCGAAGAGATTTCGACTTAAATAAATTACGCATGCTGATGCATGCGCTTTTATAAAATACGAAGGAATCCCTCATATTTCCAGAAAGAGTTGAAAACGTACAATAGAACGTGCTAAAATAAAAGAAATTAGGGGAGGGGAAGAGCCTATGATCTATACATGTACTTTAAATCCTGCACTTGATAAAATGGGATATGTTGATAAAATTCAGCTGAATCAGCTGAATCGTTTGACGCATATTGAAAGTGATGCGGGTGGCAAAGGAATCAATGTATCAAGAGATATCAAGGCTTTGAATCATAAATCGGTAGCTGTCGGCTTTTTGGGCGGTTCTGCTGGTACTTTTATCGAGATGCTGCTGAGAAGAGAGGATATCGATCATAATATGATCGAAATACTTGGAAACACACGGACAAATTTAAAAGTATTTGATGAAAATGGTGTCAGTGAATTTAATGAAGAAGGTCCTTTTGTTTTGAATGATGAGCTGGAGGCTCTGCTGGATTTTTTCAGAAGTCATCTTGATGAAAGATGTATCCTTGTTATCAGCGGTTCGATGCCGAAGGGCTGTGGAATGGATACATATAAGAGGATCATTGAAATTGCAAAGGAAAATGAATCACTGGTATTTCTGGATACAAGCATGAAATATCTGATGCCTTCCCTGGAGGCACATCCTGATATCGTAAAGATCACAAGTACGGATCTGGCGAAGATCAATCATATTGATGCTCGCTTGAGCGAAGAAGAAATTGCTTCCATGGGAAGAGAGTTTATACGTCAGCATTGTGAAATGCTCTGTGTTTCGCATGACCATCAGGGAGTTTATTTGATTACGAAAAGCAAGATGCTTCATTGTACTCCGATGAATTTGGAAATCAAATCAAAGGTAGGTGTTGGTGATGCTTTTGTGGCCGGTTTTGTCGTAGGACTTGAAAACGGCCTGCGTGATGAGGAAGTATTGCGTCTGGCAGGAGCCAGCTATGCGGCGGCCTCTCAGCGCTCCAATGCTCATCCTAAGAGCTATGAGGAAGTACGTGCTTATCTGGATCAGATCGTGATCGAAAGAAAATGAACATGAGGATATAATGTAATAAAGGTTTGACTGTTTTGTCAAACCTTTATTTAATAATCAAATGATTTCCGCAAGAATTTTATCCATCATAAAGCGTTTGCTGCGTCGTATGGCTTTTTGTACATATTCACAGCCATTGATATAGCCGTTGACATAAGCTTTTTTATAATGGGAGCTGCGTAGTCTGATTTCCTTGATCTGTGCTTTTATACGTTTTCCTAAATCATCCAGATTATCGGTATAGTTATCTAAAAGTAATTGGATATCATGTAATGCTTCCTGATGTCCTTCTTTAAAATAACCTCTATACTTGATTTCATATTCCACATTGGAAATGGCTTCCTTGACATATTCAAGACGAGAGGAATATTCTTTTAAAAATTTAGAAAAATGTGGTTTACTGCCTTTTTTATCACGAAATTCACCTTCCACGAACTCGGAAAAATTGTTGTAGCCGTTATTTTTCAAAGAATCTTCGATCGTATCAGAGATATTTTTAGAAAGCTTATCCACGCTGCTGGATACCTTTTGTGCGATTTCTTCACCATTGATCTGTGAAAAATAATCATCGATCGTGTCAAAAAGATCTTTATTGTTATTCCTGTTCATACTATTCCTCCATAAATGCCTTTAACTGATCCTTGTTCATCTCATCAACAACCAGTCCGTCTTTTTTCAATAAATTCTCTAATACGCTCATATCAACATTTAAATTTAATTTTTCTTCATCAAATAATGAACGGGTAATATTTTTGATAGCTTCATTGACTAAGACCAATGTCTGATTTAATTTCTTCTTCAAAGCAACAGCTTCATCTGTCTTGCTCACTTTACAATAATTGTGAAGGATATCCAAAAGGATAGGTAAATAATACTCATCAAGCTTATGGATCTTTTCATTCTGCAAAGGATATTCGATCAACAGTTTTTGAAGATATTTCAGCTGGTTGGTACAGTTATAAAGTCCCAGTGAAAGCTCTTCATCCGTAATGTCGATATTATAGGAATCAATAGCTTCGATCGTACCTTCAAACGGAAGAGTCTTTTTTTCCCGGGGCTTTTCTTTTTCAGGTATCTTGATTTGGGTATCAAGGATACTGGTTAAGAGAGCTTTGTATTTATCAGGATATTTTTCCTTAAATTCATATAAGGCACATATTCGTTCACTATTATAATATACCTCGATATCTGAAAATTCTTCCCCGTTTTTCACAAGTTGAATATGATCATTGACATCAAAAGGGTTTTTGGAATCTAATTTTTTAAGGACACTTTTTTCTAATTTGCGGTATTTATTGAAACGCAGAGATTTTGGATAAAAATCAAAAATCAGACATATGGTGATTATGACAGGAATCATGGAAATCAGATCATAATCTAAAAATGTCAGATAATCATTGAGCGTACCATATATGACCCACATGATAATGATAATAGGAATTTTGTATTTCATAAGCTCCCCCTTATTTTATTTTCTTGTATAGCTCTTCCATGGAAGAAGTCAAACGGTCATCGATCAATCCGTCTTTCTTTAATAAATCTTCTAAAACATTCATATTCACATTCATATCTAGCTCATCCTTTTCAGATAAGCTGAAGGTAATATTTTGAATGGCGGTATTCACCAGATCGATCGTTTTTGTCAGTTTTTCTTTTGCTTCTTCACTTTCTCCGCTTACCTGGGAAATCTTGCAGTATTGTTCAAGGATATCCATGAGGAGAGGCAGATAATGCTGTTGAAGCTTTTTGATCTTATCGTTTTCTTGAGGATAATCTGCAAGCAGCTGTTGAAGCTTTTTTAGATGTGTGCTGCATTCATCAAGAACATTAGAAACGGTTTCATCGGGAATATCGTCATTGAAACGGTCGATTTCTGAAATCTCATCACTGAACAACAAGGCTTTGGTATCCTCTTTTTTCTCTAAAGGCTGATTTCCATCCTGAAAAGAGGAAGCGTTGAATATCTGATATACTTTTTCTAAAAGCATCTGATATTGTTGAGGATAATCTTTTTTATATACAGCAAGTGAGCATAGATCTTTATCTTTATAAAGAATGTTCACATTCTTTAAATTTTGACCACTGCCTTGAAGTATGATAGAGTCATTGACCTTGAGAATTTCTTTGCTTTTCACAAGCAATAACAATGCTTTTTCCATTTCTCTGTTTTTAAGGCGTTGATTGTATTCATCGGGATGTCTTTTCTTTTCGATATAACTTATGATGATCATTATGATAAAAAGAATGAACAAAGCAATAAAAAGGTTCATAAAAAAATCAATATTATCATTGATCATATCTAAGATCGTAACGACAATAAGCAAAAGAAAATAATAGTACACTATCTTTTTCATACAACCACCTCCTTTATTATAAACGAAAAAGATTTAAAAAGAAATCGGCGAAGCTGCCGATTTTAAAAATTGCTTTCTGCCATAGGCCGAAGCACAAGGTCATGTACGACCCCATCGTCGATTTCTACCACATCTACGAGCACTTTCGCAAGCTTTTGCGCATTGAGATAATCCGGACGATCAAGCTCTCTGAAATTTGTATTGATGCCGCCGGGATAAATGGCACTGACCTTGATATTATCCTCGCGTACTTCCTTTACAAGAGCTTTGTGGATGGCTTTCATGGCCTGTTTGGTTGCGGTATAGGCTGCCATATTGATATTGTCATATAGGCAGGCACTTGAAAGGATATTCATGATCAATCCTTCCTTTTTTTCTTTCATCTTAGGCAGGAAAGCCTGTATAAAGGCAAGATGAGAAACACAGTTTAAGTTAAACATATAGCGTAATTCATCTAAGTCGATTTCCTCAACAGGAGCTTTTCTGACATTGGCTCCGGCGTTGTTGATCAAGATATCGATTTCTTTGAAAGTATCTAATACATGGTTGGCAAACTGCGTACATGCCTGTGAATCGCTGGCATCAAAACAAGCGGCAAGGACCTTGGCTTCAGGATTGATGTCATTGATTTCGCGAATGACCTGACGTAATTTTTTTTCATTCCGTCCGCATAAGGCCAGCTGTGCAGGAGCACGATGGGCGATTTCTAACGCCATGGCTTTGCCAAGACCATCACTGGCTCCACTAATGAAGATCTTCGATTGTTGGTTCAACATGTTCTACTTCTACCTCGCTTTCATCATCGATCGGTGCTAAATAGCCTTCATCGATTGCTTTATCTCTAAAGAAAATATAGGCTTCACATAAGGTTGCCTCCTGATAAGGCGTCACATAGAAGATGGCAAGGCCACAGGTAATGATGCCTAACAGATACCATGGTAAAAAGGATATCTGAAGGACAAAGATATCTAGTTTGACACCTTGTGTCAGCATCTTTGTCATTTCAAAGACTTCCGAGGAATCCATGTTTGGATTTTCTGCCAGAATATAGGGAATCATGAAATACTGATAAGATTTATAAATGCCCGGAATGATAAAAAGCAGCGTCCACAGGAAAGTATAGATGTCCCTGAGCAGCATGACCTTTACGACATCGTACCATACCTACCTTGAGCGGATTTGAAATAAAAATCGTATAGACCATTGATATCAAGGATATGATTATGGCTAAAGAAGCAGAGATTGCTAATGTGATGAAGTCTAAAGAAATGACATAGAAATCACCCAGCCCCATTCTGAAATAATACTGTCCCGTATCAAGGTTGACTTGTGTTCCAAAGTAAGAAGAAGTCAATATTGAGGCAACAAGACAGGTACCGATTACGATCAAGAGATTGCGATGGATGCTGTCTTTAGCACGCTGTTTTAATTCGCTGCGTATAAACATGGTATTCCTCCTTATTTTCATTATCTTTATTATAACGGATTCTAATGGAAAAGGAATCAAAAATGGCTTTTTTGTAAGAAATGTTGTCTTTTTTTTTTGGAACCGGTGAAAAATCAAAAAAAATTAGAGATGCCGCATGGAATATAAAGGATATTTAAAAAACACAAAAAAACTAAAAATCTTCTTTCAAAATAACCTCTTTGGGTCTATAATAGAATAGGAAATTAAGGAGGATTAGCATGACAAAGAAATTTATGTCAATGGATGGTAATAACGCTGCGGCGCATTGCGCATATGCGTTTACAGAAGTTGCGGCGATTTACCCTATTACACCATCATCAACTATGGCAGAAGTTGTTGATGCATGGGCCACTCAGGGCCGTAAAAATATTTTTGACAGCGTTGTAAAAGTCGTGGAAATGCAGTCAGAAGGCGGAGCTGCCGGAGCTGTACACGGTGCTTTGCAAGGAGGGGCATTGTCAACTACCTTTACTGCCAGTCAAGGTCTATTGTTAATGATTCCGAACATCTATAAGATGGTAGGTGAATGTCTGCCGGGAGTTATTCACGTAGCTGCCAGAGCTATTGCCGGACGTGCTCTTAATATTTTCGGTGATCATGAAGATATCTATGCATGCCGTCAGACAGGTATCTGCATGTTGTCAAGTCATTCCGTACAGGAAGCGATGGATCTGGCAGGTGTTGCCCACCTGGCCGCTATCAAGGCACATGCACCATTTATTCACTTCTTTGACGGATTCCGTACTTCTCATGAAATTCAGAAAGTAGAAGTGATGGATTATGAAGTATTTGATCGTCTGTTAGATCGTGAAGCATTGGCTGCTTATAAGGCACATGCATTAAATCCACATACCAATCCGGTTACACGTGGCGGTGCTGAAAACGATGATATTTTCTTCCAGGGAAGAGAAGCTCAGAACGAACACTATGCAAAGGTTCCTGATATCGTTGCGGAATACATGAAAGAAATTTCCAAGGTAACAGGACGTGAATATGCACCATTTACTTATTATGGAGCTGAAGATGCTGAACGTATCATCGTTGCGATGGGTTCAGTTACAGAAACGATCAAGGAAACGATCGATACATTGGTTGCCAACGGTGAAAAAGTTGGTTTGATCAAGGTTCATTTGTATCGTCCGTTCTCTACGAAGTATCTGACAGCTGTTTTACCTTCTACAGTTAAGAAGATCGCAGTATTGGATCGTACAAAGGAAATGGGTGGCCGTGAACCATTGTATTTGGATGTATTGAATGCATTGAAGGATCACAAGGATCTAACGATCATCGGCGGACGTTATGGTTTAGGTTCTAAGGATACGGCTCCAAATCAGATCAAGGCTGTTTATGATGAATTGGCAAAGGATACGCCAAAGGATGAATTTACGATCGGTATCAACGATGATGTAACACATTTATCATTGCCGGTTGATAAGGATTTTGAAGTTAAGAGTGATTATACATCCTGCTTGTTCTATGGTTTGGGATCTGACGGTACGGTAAGTGCCAATAAGAACTCGATCAAGATCATCGGTGACCATACAGATCAGTATGTACAGGCATATTTTGCTTATGACTCTAAAAAAGCCGGTGGTGTAACACGTTCACACTTGCGTTTTGGTAAATCACCGATCCGTTCAACTTATTACATCAACAATGCAGATTTCATTTCTTGCTCATTGGATGCTTATGTATTCAAATATGATATGGTAAGCAATCTGAAAAAGGGTGGTACATTCTTATTGAATACGACATTCCCGAAGGAAGAGCTGGAAAACCATCTGCCAAATCGTTTATTGGCTACTTTAGCGAAGAAAGAAGCTAAATTCTATATTATCGATGCAACGAAGATCGCTCAGGAAATCGGTATGGGAAGAAGAACCAATACGATCCTGCAGTCTGCTTTCTTTGCATTGAATACACAGATCATGCCTTATGATGAAGCTGTAACATTGATGAAGGAAGCTGCTAAGAAGTCTTACTCAAAAAAGGGTGAAGATATTGTCTTGGCTAACTATAAGGCAATTGATTCCGGTAAAGACGGATTAGAGGAAATTCCTGTTAAGCCTGAATGGGCTGATCTGAAATATGATTCAGGAAGAAAGCCAATCGGTGATGAATACTTTGATAAGCATGTTGCACCGATCAATCATCTGGAAGGCTATGATTTGCCGGTTAGCGCCTTTACGAAGTATAACCTGTTAGATGGTTCTATCCGTAACAATGTTTCTTATGAAGAAAGAAGAACGATTGCCGTTCAGGTACCTACTTGGGAACCTGATAACTGTATCCAGTGCGGCTTCTGTTCATATGTATGTCCTCACGGAACGATTCGTCCGTTCTTGCTGACAGAAGATGAAGTGAAGAATGCTCCAATGGAATTTAAGACGATCAAAGCTATGGGCAAGGGTGTTGAACATCTGCAGTACCGTATTCAGGTATCTCCGGATAACTGTGTCGGATGCGGACTTTGTGTAACTGAATGTCCTGGCAAGGGTGGCAATAAGGCATTGAAGATGGTTGATGTCAATGCTAAGCTGGATCAGGTACCATTGGCTGATTACCTCTACAAGCATACACCTTATAAGACTCAGTACTTCTCTACTGATACAGTAAAGGGAAGCCAGTTCATGATGCCTTACTTTGAAATTTCCGGAGCTTGTCCGGGATGTGGTGAAACTCCTTACTATAAGTTAGTATCTCAGCTGTTTGGTAAGGATATGATGGTAGCAAATGCCACAGGATGCTCTATGATCTATTCTTCAAGTACACCTTCTACACCATTTGTAAATGATAAAAACGGTAATGGTGTTGCTTGGGCAAACTCATTGTTTGAAGATAATGCTGAATATGGTTATGGTATGGCATTGGCTCAGAACTTCAAGGAAGCCAGAATCTTGAAGATCATGGAAGACAACATGGAAAATGTTGAACCTGAATTAAAAGATGTCTTTACGAAATATATCGAAGCCGGCAATAACCGTGATGCTCAAAGAGAATTGGTTGAACCGATCATCAGTGGTGTAAAAGCCAGTGCTAATGAAGCTGTAAAAGAACTTCTTGATTATGAAAGAGATTTGGTTGGCAAGTCAATCTGGATCGTTGGTGGTGACGGATGGGCTTATGATATCGGATACGGTGGATTGGATCACGTATTGGCCAATGACCTGAATGTAAATATTTTGGTACTTGATACAGAAGTTTATTCAAATACAGGCGGACAGTCTTCTAAATCAAGCCAGGCTTCATCAATTGCTAAGTTTGCAGCTGGTGGAAAAGCTACGGCTAAGAAGGATTTAGGACAGATTGCAATGGCTTATGGTCATGTATATGTAGCTTCTATTTCTATGGGTGCTAACAAGGCTCAGACATTGAAGGCATTGAAAGAAGCTGAAAGCTATGACGGACCATCATTGATCATTGCTTACTCTCCATGTGTTGAACATGGTATCAAGGGTGGCTTAAGCAATCATCAAAGAGCTCAGGCAAAGGCTGTTGAATGTGGTTATGTAACACTTTACCGTTATGACCCACGTAATGAAAAGCCATTGACGATTGATTCCAAGGCTCCTAACTTTGATGAATTTAATAACTTCCTGATGAGTGAAACACGTTACTCTCAGCTGCCAAAGGTCAGAGGCGAAGCTACAGCATATGAAATGTTTGAAAAGACAAAGAAAGATGCCATGAAACGCTATGACCGCTTAGTAAAGCTGTCACAGGAATAATAGAATAAGGCGAGGAGAACCTCGCCTTTTATTTGTTTGATAAAGGAGAAGTTTATGAGAGTGTGGATGCCTCCAAAATTAAAAAATAAGAATCATTATGCCCTCGTCATGCCGGGCTCTTTCATGGGAATCATGATATTGGCTTTCTTGCTCATCATTTCAACTGTTTTGATTTTTCAAAATTCAGAATATAAACCACTGATTCTTTTGCTTGTCTGTATTGGTATAACTATCTTGATCATCCGGCTGGCTTTCATGCTTGGACGTTATTCAAAAAAAAATACCCTTCTTTTCTGTATGCATCAGGATCATTTGTATATCATTGATGCTTCGATGCATATCAGATTCCACAGAGGCTTGTCAGGTTATGTTCATATGGCCGTAGAAACATATCGGCGTCTGGAAGAAATCAAAGAGGGAATAGAGAAATATGATGAGCTTCCCAAAGAAGCAATTGAAATCATAAAAGTAGACAGTTTGCGTGAATGGCGGCATCATTATGCTCTTGTCTGCAGAATCAAGGATGCTCATGAAAAAATTATCCGTCGGACATATCTGATGATGAAGGGGTATGAGCATGAGGATGAATTGCGCATGCTTCTTGAAAGAAAACGGACCGTATCAAGAACAGTTGAAATAAAGGAAGATCATTCTTTGTTTTATATATTTGTTTCAATGGCAAGTCTATTTCTTTTCATTATATTATGTTTCTTCAGTCATCCATCTGTACAGGTGTTGTCAGAACGGTTATATTTTCCTCTGCTTGGTTGTACCTTTATTGCTCTTTATATAACTCTTTATCTTATCGTAAAATATCGCAGGGGTGAATAAAAAGGCATAAAATCGCTTTCATTTTAGGTATCATTCTTGACATCATGTTCATTTACAAGTAGAATGATAATATGAAACAGACAAGACAGAAAACAATGATATTAAATGCTGTTATGAATCGTACGGATCATCCTACAGCTGAAATGATACATCAGGAGCTGATGGCCATTGATCCTCATATTTCATTGGCAACCGTTTACCGTAATTTGAATACATTTGCGATGAAAGGAAAAATTCGTAAGATAGAAATGTCGAATATGAAGGATCGCTATGATTTTTGTATGGCTTCTCATGATCATGCCTACTGTGTAAAATGCGGAAAGCTGATTGATGTTGAGGCAAGGTATCCTAAAAAACGTCATACGCTTCTTGATGATGATTTTAAGGTCAATGAGGTTGAGGTGTTATATAAGGGCATTTGTAAGGAATGCCGGAATCAAAACAATTAAGGTGATCTGCAGATCATCTTTTTTTGAAATTTTCTGGCAGGGATCAATAAAGCGTTGTATAATAAAGCGAAGGTGATAGGATGATAGGATATTTTTTCATGATATTGGTTGGATTGACATTAGCGATTTCTGCCGGATGGGCCTTTAGTTATTTTGGCTTATCCTGCTTTGAACAGATCATTTTTCATTTAAAGGTTCCTTTGGAAGGAACGAATAAGCAGTTTATGGTTGACTGGTTAAAAAAATGCTTCATGAAAGCATGTTTGATATCGCTGATTTTACTGATACCAAATGTAAATGATACATATGCCCGTTACTATCCGTTAGCAGCTATATGTATTCTTATCGTGTGCATATTATATGGAGCGGCTAAAGTGGGTATTTTTGGTTTTATCGTCAACCAGTTTAAAAAAAGTGATCTATATGAGAAATATTATGTGGATGGCAGGGATGTCAAGATCACCTTTCCATCTAAGAAAAGAAATCTGATCCTTTTATACGTAGAATCTTTGGAAACAACGTATTCGTCAAAGGATAAAGGGGGAGATTATAAAGAAGATCTTATTCCGGAAATCAGCACGCTTGCACAGGAGAATTTGAATTTCTCTCATCAGAAGCAGCTGGGAGGTTATCATGTCGTTGCGGGAACAGGTTGGACGACCGGCGGTATCGTAGCTTCTACAAGTGGTATTCCTTTAACCGTGCCTTTGACGACTCATCGCTTTTCAGAAGGCAAACCTTTCTTGCCGCAAGCTTATGCCTTAGGTGATATCTTAGAAAAAGAGGGCTATCAGCAAGAATATCTCATTGGTTCAGATGCTTTATTCGGAGGCAGAAAATTTTATTTCGATACGCATGGCCATTATCGTATCTTTGATTTGAAAGAGGCATATAAGGAAAAGAAGCTTCCAAGTGATTATCATGTCTTCTGGGGATATGAAGATGAAAAGCTGTTTGCTTTTGCCAAGGAAGAAATACTTCGTTTGGCTAATGGCGATCAGCCATTTAATTTCACCATGCTGACAGTAGATACTCATCATCCCTATGGTTATAAGGATAGACAGTACAAAGAGGAATATCCGGAGCAGTTGTCAAATATCATTCGTGGCAGTTCAAAAAAGATCGGTGAATTTATCGACTGGCTGAAGCAGCAGCCATTTTATGAAGATACGACAATCGTTATCATGGGCGATCATACGAGCATGGCTGCCGAATATATTCACAAAACATATGATTCAGATTATGATCGTACGGTCATGAATGTATGGATCCATGCGCAAAAGGAAACGTCATCGGATCATGACCGTATCTTTACGGCATTTGATATATATCCTACGATATTGAATGCTATGGGTGTGGAAATTGAAAATGATAAGCTGGGATTAGGAGTAAGTCTTTTCAGCGGCAGGAAAACCTTGGCTGAAGAGCTGGGCTTAAAAAAGCTGGATCAGCAGTTAAGGATGCAATCAAATTATTTTAAGGATAAGATATTAAAATAATGATTGTTTTCATTTATACGAAAAATCAGATAATAAAAAAACTATCCATAAAACAAAAGCTGTCTTGGATAGTTAAGCTTATAAACAAATAAAAACGTCATATTGACGTTTTTATAGTATTACTTATCTTGAACGATATAACTTGCTTTTTGTGATTTGATACCATTGTACAAGTCAATATCATATACGGTAAAATTGTACTTTTTCAGATAATAGGCAAACGCATCATCAGAAATCGTAGATAAGCCTTCGATCGTGCTTTGTGCTTCCTCTAACGGAACATCGACGCTTACCACTTCGATCACATAGAAATTGGACAGATCCGAGCTGTACTGATATGGAGTTAAGACCGTATTGTCTTCTGTAACGGCCATGATGTTTTCCCAGATCGAGCTGCCAAGTCCGGAAGCATTTGTCAGGATCTGTTCACTGCCATCATAGGTCGTAGTTACCGCATCATACTGGTTAACGGCATCTTGGATCGTTAATTCTCCATTCTGCACTTTTTCCTGAACCTCTGCAGCAATAGCAGAATCAGTAGTCTGGAAGATCCTTACTTTTCTGATCTGATAAGTTTCTTTGATCTGATCATAGTTTTCATTGATATATTTGCTTGTCAGCTGTGCGGCACGAACGGAAAGAAGAGCTCTTTCTTCAAGATATTGCTGTTCATCATCATACCCCATATTGGCAAGAAAGGTTGCCCAATTGCTTTCACCGACAGTATCTTTAAAGCTTTGCATCGTTTCTTGTGCTTCGCTCATCATCTCATCTGTGACCGGTACTTCCTGATCAACGATATAGGCCGTCAGCTTTGAAATGACAGCAGTAACACCGTTTTCTGATTTTAAGCCTGTATAAACATCATTCTTCGTGATTTTCGTATTTCCTACGGTAATCAAAGCGTCATTTCCATCGCTTAGGCTTGTAGTAGCGTCCTTACATCCGCTTAATGTCACAAGTAAGGCAAATGCACACACTGTTAATAATTTTTTCATGATGGACCTCCTTACTCTTCGTCTTCAATGCCGAGATATGATTTAATGGCATTTTCGACATTTTCATTGGCAAATTCAACACCCAGCTTTTGACCGGCTTCCCAAATGATCTGGGCATTCAGGTCCGGATTGGCACTTTCAATAGCTGCATAAATATCATCACGGATCGATTCATCGTTCATCAGTGCCTCTTTATCAGTTTCAGTTACCAGTATCTTATGATATCCGTATTCTGTCCTGATCCAGTCAGTGACGACACCCTTTTCAGCCGCTAAGGCAGCTTCCTTAAATTCGCTCACAAAATTTGTATCAGCATCCATATAACCAAGATTGCCACCATCGCTGGCACTTCCGTCATCCGAGTATTCCTTGGCAACTTCCGCAAAATCCTCGCCGTCTGCCAATGCCTTATCGACAGCATCCAGCTTTGCCTGTTCTTCTTCGGTGATATTGTCAAAGTCACTGATCTTTACTAAAATGTGTGAAACGACACGAGGCTTCTTTTCTTCATAGATCGGTGTGAACAGATTCTCAAGATCTTCGGCATAAGCATCACCGATCAGCTTCTGCATCTTATAGTAATGCGTGAAATAAGCTTCAAGATCATCTAAGCTTGAATATCCGGCTGCCTGCAGCTGTGTCAATAGCGTTGCTTCCTGTCCGGCATAGCTCTGCTTGACGCTGGTTACAGCTGTGGCAATTTGTGTCTTCATTTCATCATCTACGCTGATGGCAGCATCTACGACAGCTCTTTCAAAATAGCTGAACAGTACCTGTGTACCGGCAGAGCTTGCACTGCTTTCATCTCCATAAAGCTCAAGATATAGATCATCGGCAAAATAGTTCGTATCACCGATCGATGCGACGACATCCTTGCCGTCTACTTTTTTACCCGGGAGTTTACCTTTGTTGGTATCATAGGTGTAGTATCCGACAGCAGCGATCAGGATAGCTGCCACTAATACGACAAACCAATTTTCCTTTAGTTTTTCAATCATAACGTCCTCCTCGTATTTAGACTTGTTTATTATAGAATAAAAAGGGGTAAAAATCAATTTAATCTCAATTGTTCAAGATAAATTCATGTATTCTTCAATATTTCTTCACAGAAGATGACAGTTTTATTTATAATGGGAATAATACGAATGATATCCGATAAAAATTAATAGAACATATTACGTGAAGAATTATAAGAATTGTATTATAATATACAAGCAGAAAAGAGAGGTAGTTATGGCATTATTAGAAATCAAAGATCTACATGTATCGATAGAAGACAAAGAAATATTGAAAGGATTATCATTATCTATTGAAGAAAATGAGATCCATGCACTGATGGGCCCTAACGGCAACGGTAAAAGTACATTGCTGGCTGCTGTCATGGGACATCCGAAATATACGGTAACGCAGGGCAGCATCACATTCAAAGGAATGGATGTGCTGAGCATGAGCCCGGATGAGAGAAGCCGTGCCGGTTTATTTTTAGGAATGCAGTATCCGCAGGAAATTGCCGGGGTAACAAATTCTGATTTTTTAAGAGCGGCTATCAATGCCCGTTTAGAAAAACCGATTCCATTATTTAAATTCATCAAAGAGATGGAATCAACGATTGCCAAGCTGCAGATGAAGCCGGATCTGGCTCATCGTTTCTTAAATGAAGGTTTTTCCGGCGGTGAAAAGAAACGAAACGAAATCGTTCAGATGAGCATGTTGAAGCCGACCTTCAGTATGCTGGATGAGATCGATTCCGGTCTGGATGTAGATGCCTTGAAGATCGTGGCAGATGCCATTGTCGATCTACAAAAAGAAAACAAGATGGCCCTTCTGGTCGTTTCCCATTATGCCCGTTTCTATCAGCTGTTGAAACCGACGCATGCCCACGTTCTGGTCGATGGCAAGATCGTCGTAAGCGGCGATGAATCCCTGGTTGAGAGGATCGATACGGAAGGCTATGACTGGATCGAAAAAGAATATGGTATCCATGTAAGTGAAAAAACACCTTCTCGTAAAACGGGTGTTACATCCATAGGCAGCTGTGCCGCTAAAGTAAGAAAAGGGGCATAGTATGGAGAAAGTAACTCTGACAAACCATTCTTTTGAAAAAATATATGCTCATGAATCAAAAGAACTGGAAATTTATGTAGAAAAAAATGCAGAGGCTTCTTTATATATCGCAACATCATCCAGGATAGATCTGAAATGTACGGTCACGTTGGAAGAGAATGCCCATCTCAAAGCATTGTTCTGGAATGAATGTGAAGCTTTGAACA
The DNA here is from genome assembly GCF_944327115.1 of uncultured Traorella sp. Lineage (GTDB taxonomy): Bacteria > Bacillota_I > Bacilli_A > Erysipelotrichales > Erysipelotrichaceae > Traorella. The sequence goes on along the minus strand of NZ_CALVGS010000041.1, from coordinate 53,982 downwards.
GCGAATATGTGGTCATTGCGAAAAAAGATGCGAAGATGGAACTGAATCTTGGTGAAATCAACAGCGGTGAGGTACAAAGTGTCCAAAAGATTTATTTACAGGGTGAGGGAAGCGTGCTTCAGCTGAGAAGTGCCGTTGCTGTAAGTGATAAGAAGCATTTTGAGATTGAATGTGTTCATGAAGCGCCATATACTGAAAGCAATATGGAAAACTATGCGGTCGTTTATGAAAAAGGAAACTTTAAGATGAACGATACGGGCAAGATCGTTAAGAATGCCTATGGCAGCAATTCTCACCAGTCAAGCCGTGCCTTGGTCTTAAGTGAAGATCAGGTTTGTGAGATCACACCGATCCTTTTGATCGATGAAAATGATGTACAGGCGAGTCATGCGACAACGATCGGACAGATCGATGAAAATCAGCTTTATTATCTGCAGACAAGAGGACTGACGAAAACACAGGCCTTGGGTTTGATTACCGTGGGCTATCTGATGCCGATTGCATCTGTTTTAGATGATGAAGCATTAAAAGAGGAACTGACCTCGAAGATAGAAAAGAAGGTGGGCCTTTCATGATCGATGTGGAAAAGATTAGAAAAGATTTCCCTATTTTGAAAAGAAAGATGCAGGGACATGATTTAATTTATTTTGATAATGCGGCGACGACCTTCAAGCCGCAATGTGTCATTGATGCCGTCGTGCATTACTATACGGAATTAGGTGCCAATGCACACCGCGGTGATTATGAGCTGAGCTATCTGGTGGACAGCGAATATGAAGGAACACGCAAGGCGGTTGCCGGATTTATCGGTGCTGATGAAAAAGAAATCGTGTTTACTTCCGGGGCAAGTGCTTCCCTGAATCAGATTGCTTACGGTTACAGCCGTTTTTTGAAGCAGGGTGATGTGATTCTGAGCTGTGAAGCGGAGCATGCTTCCAGTATCCTGCCATGGATGCGGGTCGCAGAGGAAAAAGGCTGTATCATCAAATATATCGAATTAGATGAAGAAGGCCGTTTGTCGATCGATAGCTTAAAACAGTTATTGCTTGACGGCAAGGTCAAGGTCGTGGCATTGGCCCATGTTACAAATGTATTAGGTTATGAAGCACCGATGAAAGAAATTTGTGCTTTGGCACATCAGGCAGGAGCCATCGTAGTGATGGATATGGCCCAGAGTGCTCCGCATATGAAAATAAATGTTAAAGACATTGACTGTGATTTCGCAGGATTTAGCGCTCATAAGATGTGCGGTCCGACAGGATTAGGCGTGATGTATGGCAAGTATGAGCTTTTGTCTGAAATGGAGCCGTATATGCTTGGCGGCGGCAGCAATGCCCGTTTTGATATGTGCGGTAATTTGCTTTTAAAGGAAGCTCCTTATAAATATGAAACCGGAACGCCGCCGATCGAAGCGGTGATCGGTTTTAAGGCAGCCCTTCAGTATCTTGATCAGATAGGTATGGATGAGATTCATGCTTATGAGAAAGAATTACATGAATATGCGATTGAAAAATTATCTAAATTAGACAATATCACCTTATACAATCCACATGCGGATGCATGTATCATTACCTTTAATGTAAAAGATGTCTTTGCACAGGATGCCGCAACTTTCTTTAATTCACAGGGCGTGGCAGTGCGTGCAGGTCATCACTGTGCAAAGCTTTTGACCCAAAAGCTGCAGACAAGTGCAACGCTGAGAGCCAGCTGTACGTTCTATAATACAAAAGAAGAGGTCGATCGTTTTGTGGACATCTGTTCACAGGCGTCAATTGAAAACTGTTTAGGTGTCTTCTTTTAGAAAGGAGTTTGTTATGAATGATTTAATGCAGGATCCAATGGTCTTACGACAGATTATCATGGATCATTATGAATATCCACGTAATCATGAGCTGACCCATGACGAAACATATATGAGTCGTCATATGGCCTCTGATTCATGTATTGATGATATTTATGTCGAAGCGAAGATCCATGATCATGTGATCGAAGATATTCGCTTTGACGGTGTTGCCTGTACGATCGCAACCGCATCTACTTCAATCATGAGCGAGCTTTTAAAAGGAAAGACGATTGATGAAGCAAATAAGATCATTGAAAATTATCATGCGATGATCGATGGTAAAGATTATGATGAGGATCTTTTGGAAGAGGCAGTATGTATGCATACGGTTGGTAAACAGGCAAATCGTATCAAATGTGCGACGATTGGCTGGAAGGCCATTGAAGAAATGATCAAGGAAAGTGAGTAAGACATGGAAAATAAATTCCCAAGTGAAGAATATAAGTATGGTTTTCATGATGAAGATGTCAGTGTCTATAATACGGGAAAAGGCTTGAATGAACATATCGTTGAGCTGATTTCCAAGAAAAAAAATGAGCCTGAATGGATGCTGGAATATCGTCTGAAGGCTTATCGCCAGTTTAAAAGCATGCCCTTGCAGAAGTGGGGACCTGATCTGAGTCATATTGATTTTGATGACTATACGTATTACATCAAACCAAGCGAAAAACAGGAACGTAATTGGGAGGATGTTCCGGAAACGATCAAAAATACTTTTGATAAGCTGGGCATCCCGGAAGCAGAACAGAAGTTTCTGGCAGGTGTATCTACCCAGTATGAATCAGAGGTCGTTTACCACAACATGCTGAAGGAAGTGGAAGAAAAGGGCGTTATCTTCTTGGATACGGATAGTGCGCTTCGCGAGCATCCGGAATTGTTCAAGAAATATTTTGGTACGTTAGTCAGCTATGCCGACAATAAATTTGCTGCTTTGAACAGTGCTGTATGGTCAGGAGGAAGCTTTATCTATGTACCAAAGGGTGTGAAGCTTGAAAAGCCGCTGCAGTCCTATTTCAGGATCAATTCTGAAAGAATGGGTCAGTTTGAAAGAACACTGATCATTGTGGATGAAGGTGCTGATGTTCATTATGTAGAAGGATGTACGGCTCCTACATATTCAAATGATTCTTTACATGCGGCAGTGGTTGAGATCTTTGTTCATAAAGATGCGAAATGCCGTTATTCTACGGTACAAAACTGGTCAAGCAATATCTTGAACCTGGTAACAAAACGGGCCATCTGTTATGAAAATGCGACGATGGAATGGATCGATGGCAATATCGGTTCACAGATCAATATGAAATATCCGGCCTGTGTATTAGCCGGAGAATATGCCAAGGGCATTACGGTATCCATTGCCGTTGCCGGTAAGAATCAGCTTCAGGATGCCGGTGCAAAGATGATTCATCTGGCTCCGCATACGTCAAGCAATATCATTTCTAAATCAGTATCAAGAAATGGCGGTAAGGTCAATTATCGTGGTCTTGTCAGTCACGGGCCGAAGGCTCAGTTTTCAAAAAGCAAGGTTGAATGTGATACGCTGATTTTGGATAAGGAATCAACAAGTGACACGATCCCGACAAATATCATGAAAAATGAAACGAGTCAGATCGAGCATGAGGCAACGGTATCGAAGATCAGTGAAGAACAATTGTTCTACCTGATGAGTCGTGGTCTGACCAAAGAAAACGCTACGCAGATGATCGTTATGGGCTTCCTGGAACCATTTACACGGGAACTGCCAATGGAGTATGCAGTTGAGCTTAACCAGCTTCTGAAGCTGGATATGAGCGGATCGATCGGTTAATATCAAATAAGCAGAAATATTTGTGGTATTTCTGCTTTTTTTTAAAAAGAATAATATGCTGTAAGTGGACATATCAACATCATTAAAAACACGCATTAAAATACATATTATTGAAGATCTTATTTTATTTATTACTTGAATTCATTTCTATTCAATAAAATTTCATTATATCTGCGCTGTCTGGCATCATCTCGTGTCATCAATTCATTTCATGCATTGTTTTGGATAGCAGTGCCTCAAACCATAATTGATAATTATTAAAAGCTGCCGGATCAATCATTAATGGATGAGAGATACATGTTTCGACCAAAGAAGCTGTATCCATTTCTTCTAGAATTTTTTTAGGTATCGTCGTGGAATCAATCATTTCATCCAAATTTTCCAATTCACTCCATTCTTTAGTACCAGGTTGAATTGGATAGATATAAGGCCGGATATTATCGGAATTATTTTGCTTTGTGAAGAAAAGGAAGGCCCCTCCAACAAATAATAATATTATTAAACAGAATATTTTACGCATTTTAACCTTTCTCTTATTTGAAAATAAAACATATTTTTGGTATAGATTGTACAAGGTTCTATATTCCAAGAATATTTTCATGAATTAAATCTTCCAAAAGCCCTAATTCTTCTGGTTTGATTGCTTCATCCTGTTCATATGTGAACAAAGAGTCACTCATTGGACTAATCTTTACATAGAAAGCAGTATCTTGATGATCAAAAATTAAGATATAAGTAGGTTTATAAGAATCTTCAGTATTTAAAGTATCATAGTCATATTGCCTTGCTTTGATAAGAATATCATCTACATTTATTTCAAATTCATATTTTAGATATTCACTTTTTGGTGATGAAAAAGTATTCTCACCTTTTGTCATTTCAAATTCACAGTAATAATCACCGGTAACTAAAACTACCACATGAACAGGTACTTTTTTGCCAAACAGAGCTTTGTCCACCTGTTCTCCTATTGAAGTTGTTTCAATAGTATCAGGAAAAGAAGTATGATACATTTCATTGATTTGATCTATTGTCATACCTGAGGGCTGCGTCTTTGTTCCTGTAAAGAAGAAAGCATATATGAAAACAGCAATGATCAAGGCAGTTAAACCAATAAGGATTTTTTTTAAACTTACCATTTCTTTCATAAGCTATTCTCCTTTCTTATCTCCTTCACTTACATAATAACTAAAATATAAATAAAATAAAGCCTTTTGTCATAATAATTAATATGATAAAATCAAGTTATAAGGTGGTAGTAATGAATTAAGTTTTTTTATAATTTTATCTGAAAAGATTCTTTACAAACAAAAAATCATGCTTATAATCTAAATAGGTAAAGGATCGTAGATATGGATATAATGCTGATCCTATAAATAATGATACAGGATGCGGATTGATGTAACCAACAGAAAGGAGTTATTCGTTATGATTACGTTTAAAGACATACAAATCGAAACAAAAGAATATGATTTCTTCGTACCTTTCGGACTAAAAGCCATTATTGGTTTACAGCTGAAAGAAAATAACATTCCTTTTACCACAACTTCCTGGCGGGAAGTTGACCGTACCAAACATGCCGCAGAAATCAAAGATGCCGAAACATTCTTTGAAAACCATCAATGTCCATGGGATCCCAAGATGATGGAAATCATTCACTGTCCCATCAAGCCGGAAAGCTTAAGGGAAAAATCACTTCTTTTCTTCGGACCTACTATGGATCCGGATTATAAGAAAGAAGTGGAAGAATCCAGAATCGAAGCCGAAGAATACTTTCATCAAAATATTGAACCGGATTTGAAATCAAGGAATCGAGGATAACGATCACGGATAAAAAAATCACAGAAATGAAAAAGTGAGCAGAGTTTATATTTATGTTTTGTAAATTCAAAATGAAGGATACTAATGAAGGTAAAGGAGCAGGTATGATACGAAAAGCACAGGAAAAAGATGAATCGGCAATTCTTCAATTATTATGTGAATTAGAAGAAACACAATTTTCAAAAGAAAGGTTTCATGAGCTTTATCTTTATGATTTAAAAGATGAAAGACATGCATGCTTTGTATATGAGGAAAATGATCAGATATCAGGCATGATCCATTTGCAGCGTCTTCATCCATGGCATCATCATAATGAGGTCATGGAAATCATGGAGCTCATCGTTGATCAGGATGCCCGCAGCAGCGGTATAGGACATCAGCTGTTTACATATGCCCAGCAGTATGCAAAGGAAAAGGGATGTGAACAGATCGAGCTGGCAACGAATCAGAGAAGAAAAAGGGCGCATGCCTTCTATGAAAGACAAGGAATGCTTCAGAGTCATTATTCATATACCAAAAAGCTTTAAAGATGGTCAATACCATCTTTTTTCTTTAGGCGTCTGCCTAAAGAAAAAAGAAATAGGCACATATCATAGATTAGAGAGAATGACTCTAAACTTCTGAAATGAAGCTTGTCTTCATATAGTAGAATAGAGATCAAAATGAGGGATACGATATGATTGATCTAAAAAGTATTGTCATTGATAAAGAAAGAGTGATTGGTTTGCAGATCAAGCTTCCTTTTACTCTCATGATATTTGTCTTTAATACAAAAGGTTTTCTATGCGGGCCTCAGATCAATATTGATACGTTCAAACACAATCGGGCCAGCATCTGTATCATGTCAAAATCATCGACCTATGAAGAATGTTTAAACAGTGAGGTCAAGGCGATGAACCAGTCAGCGATCGATAAGGGAATCGAAATCGGCATGAAAGGTAAAAAAGCATTGATGATGATGTATGAAAATTAAAAAAAAGAATCTTTTATGGATGATCCTTGGTATGTTGATCTTATTGTCAGGTATGTTTTATATGCAGCTGCAGCCTGTTTTTCAAATACAGGCAAAGGCTTATTTTCATGAACAGGTCATAAGCGAGATCATGAACAGCATCAAGACTTTGGAAGTACCTGAAGGCTTTGTGGTTAAAAGGGAGGATCAGGTCAGCATTGATGCCAACGCTCTTAACATTTGGATCATAGGGGTCAATGAACAGCTCAATGAATCAATACCGGATGTCTATGAAGCTTCCATACCACTGGGATATTTTACGGGAGTTGTTTTCTTTCAGCATCTGGGTCCTGATGTTTCAGCTACCTTTTTGATATCCAACCGCATCATTGCCCGCTACAACATCAAAACAACGGCCTTAGGTATCAATAATGCCTTTATTGAGCTGATTCTGAATGTGGAATGCAAGGGAAATGTCTTATTTGGTTTTGAGAAAAATGAGCTTTCGATCTCAGAGAAGATACCTTTGGCCCTGGAATATATTCAAGGAGAAGTACCACAGATATTTCCATATCATTAAAAAAGTGCATTCTGATGCACTTTTTATGAAGATTGCGAATATCTTTGAATAGAACCCCATACATGTTTTCTTTTTTTATAACCGATAAAGGCAGTAACTCTTACAAATGATAAGATATAGCGATAAAAAACATTTTCTAGGATACATGATAGGATTGCTTTTAGCACGTCTGTGAATGTAAGCTTCAAATGCTGGATATAAATTCTTTGGAAAAAAGCAGTCATCGTCAGCACAGCACCATAGATCGAATATAAAAGAAAAAATTCAATCATAAACGGAATATTTAAATATCCCAATAACCCGGATAGTATCATGACCGTAATGCCAAATACTTCAATAATGGACGATAAAAGTTCAAAAAATAAATAATACATATAAGAAATAAAACTTACTAAACCAAACTTAAAGTTCATAAAGATCTTATAATGACGTGTCATAGATTGAAAAAGACCTAAATGCCATCTTCTCCGCTGCTTACATAAATCTTTCATCGATTCCGGTACCTGTGACCAGCAGATCGCTTGCGGTTCATAGCGGATGGCATAATCAATCAGATTATTCCGACAGAAAACATGCAGACGGACCACCAGTTCCATATCCTCACCTAAAGTTGATGAATCATATCCGCCGCAGGCAATGACAATATCCTTTTTAAACAATCCAAAAGCTCCTGAAATAATGAGATTTCCATTGAATTGGTCCATTAATATTCGCGAAGCTAAAAAAGAACGATCATATTCAACAGCCTGCATACAAACAATAGGATTCATCGGCATGTGATATCTTATGACCTTCCCATCTTTCAATTCAGCACATTGGGCTGCCCTGATCAATCCGCCTACCGCAATCACCTTCTCATCTTCCATGACCGGCTGGATGATTTTTTCTAAAGCATCTTTTTGAAGCATGCTGTCGGCATCGATACAGATAAAATAAGGAAAGCGGGAGGCATTGATTCCCATATTTAAAGAATCACCTTTACCGCCATTTTCTTTGCTGATCAAAGTAATAGAAACATGGTTAACAGATCCCTCATAGATTTTTTTCAAAGGTGCACAGCTTAAAGACATATGAATGGGACGTGATACCTCTGTTAAGTTAAAAGCTTCCAATAGTTTCTGAACGGTTTTATCTTTAGAACCGTCATCAATAATGATAATTTCATATAGACGATAATCTAAATTGACAAGAGAGCGAATACTGTCGACGATCGTTATTTCTTCATTATATGCAGGAACAAGTAAAGAGATCGGAAGATAATAGTCATGGGTCAGCTGATTCCGGATAACATTCATCTGTTCCTTTTTATACAGATGATTGGCTCCAATAAGAACCGATACAAATAAATAGGTAGAATACAACAGCAGATAAATGAAAAAGAATATATTTACGACATTTAAAAATAATTCAAACGTTTTCATTTTAAACCTCCTGTTTTTTATACATATAAGTCAAGATTTCTTTGGCATACGGGTCTTTGCCTTCGTAGATATCCTTTAAATCTTTTTTCGCAACTTTTAAATGAACAAGGGAAGCGGCCGCATTACGACGTACATACCAGTTATGGTGACAAAGGGCCTTCTTTAACAGTTCAATAGTTTTATTGCCCGGATAGTGATCTAAGGCAAAGGCACTGACGATCGTTAAGCTGACATCCTGTATCATGGTATCGTCTATGAATGAATAAAGAATTTCACGGACAGGCTCATAAGGATGAAGGCGATAATAACGAATCATGGCTAACCGGACCTCTAAAGAAGTTTGCGGCGAACGTAAATAAGGAAGAAATATCTGTTGGAAATTACCATTCTTCTGTGAGATAAACTGGACAACGGCAACCATCAAATGATCATTCCATTCATTGACATGCTGCCAGAGCCTTGTCATAAGTAATTCTTGATCACCTTGAAAAACACTCAGATTATCTGCGATAAGCTTTTGGTGATGGAACCATTCTTTATCATTTATGATATTCATCATATTTTCAACCGCTTGAATATTCCCCAAGGTACATAAGGCTTTGAATACATTCTCCCGGCAATAAATGGTAGAATGGTCTAAAAATTGCAGAAGCAGCTGCATCAGAGGACGATATTCTTTACCATAATATAAACCATGTTTTGATATTACATAGGCAAAGAAAGCTTTTTTCATATTATCTTTTTTCAGATAAGAAACAGCTAACTGCTGCCAAATAGGAAGCAATTGTGTTAGATAGGGCTCAACAGACTTCTTTTCAAAATGATCAAGTGCCTTGTTAAAAGCGATCAAATCATTGATATTTCTTAATCTTTTTAATAAATATCTCTCATGGGAGATAGAAAGTTTGGAATGTGTCTGAAGATATATGGATTCATTCATGATCTGTGTTTCATATTGTGAGCATTTTTGATGACATCTTTTATTTAAAAAAGATGATAAGATCATATATAAGAGATTAAAGATGAAAAGTGCAAAACATGAAAACAGATAAACATATAATAGAAGATTGATTACCATGAAAGATCACTCCAATACGCTTTAACGATCTCATAGGATTCTTTTAGATATTCCTCATATTCATAGGATTTATTTACTTCTAGCGGCAAAGATGCCATTTCGATCACTCCTTGTTCATTTTTCAGGATGCCCAGATATATTTCTGAGATCTGAAGCTGTTCGACCCCGTAATAAAGATAGTAATCGTCATGGATCATGGCATGGATCGGATCAGAAAAGTTAAGCATCTGCCAAGGAATTCTCAGCTCAAGTCCATCATCTTGAAAGGCATAGTCGGCAAGCGTACCGGCATCTTCAGACGCCTCGATCAACTGACCTGTCAGATACGCCTGGTTTTTCCGTGCTTCATAGAGCTCTTCTTCAGTATGGTTTCGTTCAATGACCGTTCGGTTTTCACAGATCATGTAGATGTCATTAAAATGCGGATCATCAACACTTGGATACTCAGCAAAAGGGTCGATTCGTTCTATCTGATAGAGATAGTTTTCACGTAAGGCATCATAACGGCTGTGTACCAGTATTTTGGCTGCTGAGCCAGAAATCTGAATGAGAAAGTCAGCAGGACGTTCAAATCGTTCTTCGCTGTCGGCATCGATCGTGGTTCCGCTATTCATAGTTACATCAATAGGAATAGAAATATCATCAGGCAGATGAGATATGCCATCGACATATAAATAAATTCCTTTTTCATCATAAAAGGCATAAAGAGAAACATTCTCTGACTCCTGGATCAAATAACTACTTGGCCAGTCTTCCATGCTGCCATTGATCGTATTGTGGTTAGAAACATATGATAAAAGACCATAACCACTGCTTTCACTTTGAATGTCATGCCAGTTTTTATTTTGGGAAAGATCGATTGCAAAACTGGTGTTCCACATTCGCTTCTCCCATGTATCCTGCCATGAGTCGATAAAAGCTCCGCTCGTATATTTTAAAAGATCCTGATAAGCAGAAACAAGAGCTTCTCCCTGTTGGGTTTCATTGAGGCCTCCATAAGAAGAATCACTGCCACGGGAGCTGGAATAGCTATAACCGGAAATCACGACAGGGACATTATGATACTCATTTAAAAGGGAAGTATAAGTGGTATATAGGTTGGTCGTATCTAAATGTTCAAGAATCTCTCCTAATGCTTCTTTTTGTCCGTCAGAAAAATATTGATAAAATCGATCATAATAATCATACAGATGATAGGATGCGAACAGACCGCTCTGATAATTCTTTTCTTTAACAAAATGATTGATATCAAGCGTGGCAAACTTCAACATCTGGCTTGCATAAAATGAATCATATTCAAAAGGATCGGTATCATATGTCGAATTAAATGTGATAAGACGCTGTGTCTTATATTTATGGCTTTCATAACTAATCAAGCCATCCATCACATCTGCTAACATTGCTTCAAAAGCATTTGCCTCATCATTTGTGGAAATATACTCTCCTTTATAAGAAGCAGGATAATGCTGTTCATTTGTATATGCGATCGTTTTCGCATTCCATTCATTGCCAATGATATAACCCATGACCCAGGGGGACACATCTTTGTCATAAAAACCACTGCCTTTTTGCTGATGGGCACCCATTATGAGTTTTCCGTGAATGGCATCGACGACTTGGATCGCATCCTCTTTAAGGCTGTTGTAGAATTCATTGCCATAGGCATCACTTTTTGAATCATTGGCCCATTCGCTCACCTGAAGCCCTTGAAGCAGATACAGAGGTTTTTCATGTTGGATATTGTAATCATAAAAAGCGTCATAAAATACATCATTATAAATCGTATAGATACGAATCGTATTAGCTCCCATATCACTGATAAGCTCAAACCAGCGCATATAGGTATCATAATCAATCGCATAATCAGCGGCATAATGGCTGACGGCAGTGCTTGGCAGATCGACACCCTTAATGATCAATTTTTCGGTTTTGCCGTCATCATGAACGATAAGGATATCTTTCCCTTCAATTTGAAAAGAGGAAGTAATAGGAGCCTGGGGATCAAGGTCAATATAGAAGCCTTTGAAATAAACCGCATAAATATATATGAATATACAGATAACTATAGAAAATACACCTAATAAAAATTTTTTCATCTCAATTACCTACCTTAACATTTCATTTGCATTTTTTGATTCAGAACAATACTGATAGAGAGATTCAATATGCTCATCCAGCCATTGTCCACGCTCTTCAATAAAATGTTTTAGCTGTTCAATTGCTTCTTCATGACTTTCCATATTTCTTTCAACCGGACTTAAATAATTATAAATATCATAATTCTCTAAATCATAAACATATCCCCATACTTCATCATTGCGAATGATCGCTTCTTTCAGCCATGCATCCGTTTCATCAATATAATTTAATATATAATCGGTCGACAGAGGGCCCTCACGCAGCTGATGATACTTTTCCACTACCAAAGCAACAAAACTGCGATTTTTCAGAAGCTGGCTGAACCAGATACCATTCTGCATGGAAAAACCAATTTCATTATTGATTCCGTCAGCATTATTGTCACAACAGTTATTAAAATCCCATACAGCTGTTTTGATCTTTCCTCTTACATCGCTGTAAAGAAAAGTAGAAAATTGACCGGCATCAATATTTCTAAAAAATTCATTGATAATAAAATATTCCGCAAAAGACTCTAAATCAAGATAATTGCTGAGATTTTCTTCCCATAGGCTCATTGAATACAACATTTTTTCTACTTGACTGATCTGTTGGCTGATATATTCTTCTTTTTCCGCAGTCAATGTATTGTTTCCCGGATACCGGATGTCTAAGGCTGACTGATCACTTTCATAGGTATAATAGGTAAAGTTATTTAATTCATGATCTCCTTTGCCGATACGATCCCAGCGTACGATAAAGCTTGTCACATAACTGTTATCATTTGTTTTGTTTATTTCGATACGGCCTTCACCACGACTGATCGTTTCCATCAATAGATATAAGCCCTGATATTCACCATCGATCCAAAGTTCACAAAAGCGGACATTGGGTGCATATTCCATGATTTCACCGGCAATGTTCATACATAAATAATTACGGATGTAAGAACGATCTAAGAAGGGACCATGGAGCACCCACTCATCATGAGCGGACATACCGGCGAGTGATTGAGGATTTTCTTTGCCATCTTCATCAATCAGATGGATCGAATAAGATTTCTTGTCGAAATATCTTGATGAATTTCCTCGGATATGAATATCTGCAAGTGATTTTACACTTGCTTCATCACTGATATGATTCTTGCCATTTTGTCCGTCAATGAGCGTAAAATCGGTAATGATGGACTCACTCATTGAATCTGAAAGTTCTGTATAGGCTGTACCGTCTTCTTGTATGATACGCGAACCGGGAATCTTTTGCCCGTTTGTTTGGATAGAAACGATGGGTAAATGGGTGGCTGTATCATCATCTTCTGATGGTTGCCATCGTTCATCTAAATGCTGGTGAATGCGCTGAGAAGAAATATCTATGCTATAAAAGGTGACAGAAGCAATCAACACACACACGATCGTTAAGATATAAATAATTTTGCTTTTCATGACTATCCACTTATTTCATCATTCTGAGTCACGATATTGACATAGTCAACGTGATCCAATTCATAAAGAAGCTGAGTAATGCTTTTTTCTTTTTTATAAGTGATCTCATAGGTGCGTCTTGACAGTTCATAAATAAATTCAATTGATTCCGGAGATGTATTTTTGACACGTAATAAGGCTTTGTTATGAAAATAATCAAACACAAGCTTTTCAATAGCTGTTTCATTATTACGGGCGGCTTTTATGATCAAAAGAATACGGTTTTCATTGCGGACGCGTCCTAAGATCAAAAGAATGATAAAGACAACGATCGTACCTACGCTGGCAACCAGATAATCACCGACACCACAACAGATACCTACGATGATCGCCCAGAAGATATAAGTCGTATCACGGGAATCTTTAATTGCTGTCCTAAAACGGACGATAGATAAGGCACCCACCATACCAAGCGATAAAGCAATATTATTACCGATGACCGTCATGACCGTACCTGTCAGAACGGTTAACGTAATTAAAGAAACATTGAATTTCTTGCTGTATGCAGTACCGATATGGGTATACCAGTAAGAAATATAAATGGCAATACCGATGAGGCCTGAAGAGATAATATGTAAAATGATTTCTTCAACACTTAAAGCCGTTCCCTGTTCCAAAATTAAACGCAACACATCTTTCATGACAATTCCTCCCTTTCTAAAACAAATAATGTTTTCCGATTGTTCTTCCTAAGCAGTATTTGCTGAGTGCTGTTTCGCTTTTGTCGATCCGGTTGATCGTATCTTTGATATAGGACAATAAGAAGCCATTATATTTAACTTCTAATACTGCTAAATATGGATGCAAGACGCTGTTCTGGATTAAATCGTTGGAGAAAATATCAAAATTCGATTCACTGGCGGTAATATGATGATCAAAAGTGATCCTTATCTTATTTTCTTTTGCGATAAAGGCCTTACGCATATAACTGACCACACAGACCGGGCGATAACAATGCATGCTCATGAGAGCATAACATTCTGCCGCAAAGTCATCCGGATACTGTAATAGAACTGAATATTCTCCTGTCATTAAATTTCCAGCATCCTCGCGTTTCATCTTTAAAGAACGTTTTTTCTGTAAGATCCCTTGTTTTTGTTTCATTTCTAACATTGCAAAAGGACTGTCTGCCCCATAATTTCTCAGGCGAATCTTCCGACGGACTTCAACACCGTCTTCTTTTTCCTGAAAATCCCGATCATCAAGGGAATCAAAATATAAAGAACGAATCTCGTAACCATCTCCATGGCTATGAGCGTCTAAAGACAGAATGTTTTCAAAATAATGGCTGTATTGATAATACTGATCTGCCGATATCAGAAATTTCTTTTCCTGACGAAGCACTTCATTCATGACGCATCAACTCCTTTCATGTGAGATTCTTCCGGCGATCGTGATTTTTATCATTATAATAATTCTTTTTTTCAACATACATTTTCTTTTCAGCCCTGCGTACCAGATCGTCCATATCAATCACCTGTGTCTGCCACTCCATACCCACAGAAATAGAGTAGCCGAAAGAGTTAAGCGTTGCTTTCAGCTGTTTTATTTTTTCTGTGATCACATCTTCCGGCGTATCGATCACAAAGATGATAAATTCATCACCGCCGATACGATAAGTGTGTTCTGCCTCAAAATTTTCACGAATCATCTGAGCAACCGCTTTAAGCATCTCATCACCGCTCTCATGACCTTGTGTATTATTTAATTCATGAAGTCCATTCACATCAATATAAATACAGGCCAGTGAAGTTTTGTAAAGGGAAGGATATTTGATCAGATTCGTTTCAAAGCGGTTCCGATTATAAACACCGCATAACATATCCTTTTCTCCAAATTCTTTAATAATGTTATAAGTACTGATATTGTTGTAACACATATTAAAGCTATAACGGATATTTCTTAAAAAATCTGCGATCCTTTCACGTGGACTCATATTGACAACCATCAAAAAACCACATATATGATTATCGGTATCCCTGATAGAAATTACACCTAGGGTCTTTACCGGTAAAGGGTGTTTTTTACCTAATAGTTGATTGATCTCAGCTCTATCAAATGAGATAAAATCCTGATTTCCTTTTTTAAAATAGTAAAACAGGGAGATCGGAACTTCATTTTCCATAAGCGATGCATAAGTGATCTCATTCTTTTGCCAGCTATAAATATGCATCTGTGATTCTTTCATATATAAATATATTTCTTCGGCATGAGATATTTTAGCAACTTCTTTCAATGCCAACGTAATATTATTTCTGTTTTCATGAGCATTGAAAAGATATTTCTCTACATTATTCGTAGCATTGATCATATCCAGCTGAAGCTGTTTTTCTCTTGTTTCTTTTTTTATGTAAGTAATCATCCAAATGAAATAAATGATAAAAACAATAATTTCAAATCCCAAAAAAAGTGATGTCACATGTTTAACAAGGTTAGAATTTTCAAAAACGACATCTTCGGGTACGGAGAGGGCAATCCGCCAGTCATTGATTCCTAATGGTTCATAATAGAAATAAAGATATTTGCCAATCGTTTCGGATACAAATACGACATAATCTGACTTACCGTTAATGAGTCCTTCTTTCAACTGCTCATAATCATAACCATCAGCCATTTGTCGTTTACCCATATCCCAAAGATTGCCTAATTCACTATGCCATGTATCAACGATCAGATTACCTGTTTCACCTTCCATGAGATAGGCAGCTGCTTCACCGTCATAGGGATCATTGATTAAAATGCTGGGCAGGGAAGCTACTTCAATGACTCCATACAGCATGGCGGTTATCTGATTGTTTTGGATGACGGGAACATAATGACGTAAGATCGCTTGCCCGTCATTTATGAAATCATTTTCCAGGTCTGTGATATGGCTTCCTAATGCAGCTTCTTTATCAAAGGATAAAGAATCCTGTATGCGGATCTCGCCATGACGGGTAACGATGGTATCATCAGGCAAAAGCAGCTCCAGTCTTGAAATCAATCCGATATTTGAGTAAGAATCTAAAATATCCCATAAAATCTGATCTGTGAAACTTTCAGCTCTGGCAATGACTGCCGCAATGATTTCCAATTGTCCGCGGTCGTTATCAATGTTTAATTGAATATGTTCTGCCAGATAATCTGTTTCTTCATGAAGCTTCATAAAGCTTTGTTCTTCTTCGATTTTGCTGATCCATCTTACTGCAACAAAAGATCCGCTTATCATTAAAAAAATCAATAACATGGTGATACTCATTGATTTGAATAAATTACTCTTTTTTTCTTTTTTCATATTGGCCCCATTCGAATTAAAAATATATATTTAAAAATCATTATTTATTTTATAGCAAATTCTCTTATAATTTCAATACCTTTTATTAATAAAAGATTTTTATATCGCGTTAGAATTGATTTTACCGGCAAATGATCAAAAAAAACAACGTTATCAAAAAACAGGTTATTTTGAACAGAAAAAAAGCACTGACCCATGATCAGTGCTTTGCTGCCTGATATGTTTAATAAGCCTGTGCTACCTGGACACCAACGACGCCTTCAACTTCTTCCAGCAAAAGGGCTTCGACACCCATGGAAATCGTATCATCCAAGGCTAAACAATCGCTGCAGGCACCCAGCATTTTGATCGTAACGATCCCATCCTTAAAGCTGACAAATTCTAAATCACCGCCATCTCTTTGAATATAAGGGCGGATCTTTTCTAATACCGCAATAATTTCTTTTTCTTTCTCACTCATATAAACCTCCTAAAAAAGACCTAATATAAAAGCAACCACCACTGTTAATACGGCACCTAATACAAAACCGCCGACAGCTTCGATCATACGATGTCCCAATACCTGCTTCATCTTCTCATGATAGATAGGATCATCTAAAGGCAGCTTGATCATTTCCGCAAGATCCGATACTAGCTGCTGTGTCAACTGAATGTTTTTTCCCGCATAATAGCGCACATTGACAGCATCATAAATCACGATCACGCTGAAAACGGATGTTATCGCAAACAATGTAGAATCAAACCCTTCTACAAGGCCGACCGCAATGCTTAGAGCTGTTACGGTTGATGTATGGCTGCTTGGAAATCCTCCGCAGGCAATCGTATAGTGAATATCAAATTTACCGCTTCGGTAATAATAAATAAAAGGTTTTATAACCTGTGCCAGGATATTAGCACATAATGCGATCCACAATGGGAAAAGATTATGAAGCATTTCATCACCTCGTACTCCTTATTATATCACGCTTAAGGCAATTTTGTGAAATATGACTCAAAAAAATCAAATAAAATGACCGGTATTTTCAAAACAAGGAAAATATAAAATATAGAGAAAGATTGAAGAAGATATGGCATAGACGAAATTTCAAATAATCACGATACCGCAGCTCGCTTTCCTTACACCCACCCATGATCTGAAGATGTGAGGTGAAGCCGCCAAAGCCGATGCATATCAGAAGATAAGGCAGATGATTGTCATATGGGGCATAGTAGGCACAGCCGCTGGAAAATTCCATCAGAAGCTGAATAGGGGAAGACAACGGTTTTAAGTATATCAAAAGAAGACTCTTTAATGAGGCGGCAATCAATAGATATGCCAGAATCAGTGCCATCGTATGAAGAGAGAATGAAACAGCCTGATAAAGGGAGGTGGCAGTAGAAGGGCTGTTCAAAGAGATGGCTGTCTTACGGGTGATAAAAAGGAGTATGAAAATATTCAATACATGGATCGTAAAGACAATCAGGGCTGTTTTTTGGGAGGTCATAAATGCCAGGCTCATCATCATGAAGCTAAAGGAAGGAATGGCTGTACAGACGATCAGGCGGCGTGATTGGGCCTTTGTCAGCTTGTGCTCCTTCAGAAGGGCATTGATCATATAGCTTTGGGCAGGAGAACCCAGCAAAATAGCTTTGATTACGATCAGCAGGGAGGCTGTGTCCATATGAAAGATCTTATTAAAAAAG
Organism: uncultured Traorella sp.; assembly: GCF_944327115.1. Lineage (GTDB taxonomy): Bacteria > Bacillota_I > Bacilli_A > Erysipelotrichales > Erysipelotrichaceae > Traorella. Next base: position 35,924 of record NZ_CALVGS010000041.1, on the reverse strand, counting down.
GTTGGCATATTTTTTTTAGGAAGCGGGATCATTTGGATGAGGACACATAATAGAAAAAGGCTGGGCAAGAGCTGTTCAATGAAAAAAAGCCATGTTTTTTGATTTTCCAGTATGACTGACTGATAATGAAAAACAGAAGCGAAGATAAAGATCAAAAGAAATAAAGTTTTCATGGCTCACCTCTAGTATTTTATGGCTGAAACGAGTAAAATAGAAAAGAATGTGAGGAATATTTATGATACATGTAAGCCTGGAAGGAATCGTAAAAACAAAAGAAGATGAAGATATACTGATCGAACATATCGAAAAAATATGTCATGAATATAAGCTGCCTTTTGAAATAGATCATGGCATTGGTACGATATATGTCTGCCCATGCGGTACGATCGAAGTCAATATTGCGAATTATTATGCAGTTTTGAAAACAAATACGGCTCTTGTGGGGCCGGGATATCATGCTTTTGTCTGTGAGCTGTTTGATAAGCTTCAAAAAGAAAGTCATATCTATCTATCTTTAGATGATGAATGTGATTATCTGGAGGATCATGATCTGAACCGGATCAAGGATCTGGCCTTTTATCCCTACATGCATCGTTTGATGGATAGTTTTTCAAAGATGAAGGAAGAGGATGAGGCTACATATGCATGGGATGATAAGAGCTATCTGCCTGTCGCAAAGCCGAAAAGCGTGATCACACCGTTTGGCTATGTGTATGCCGATCAGTGTAAAAAGCTTTCGCTTCAAGAGGCATGTCATTGCTTTTATATTTGGAATGAAGTAGAAAAGGATGCGCTTTTTTATCGGAATTCTGCTTTGGTCAGTCTATGGTGTGACTGTTTATTTGAAAACTCATTGTATGATGAAACGGCCCTGAATCTTGCAAGATCGATTTGTGATGCTTTGGAGAAGGCACATGAGATGGATAAGGAATTGCCGTTGCCGATCGATGAGTATCAGATGTTATGCCGGCTTTTGAATCGTGAAAATAAGATCTTTGATGTTGATCAATATCCAAAAGGAGATGTCGGCTATCGTAAGCATGAGGTATTTTATGTCTATGGGAACTGGTTTATTTATTTCCAAGGAAATGCACTTCAAAGCTTTGATGGACATACGATGATCTTAGATCTTGTAAATGAAGAAGAAACGCTTTTAAGCGTGAAGATCACCGGTTATAAAAGTCAGGATAAGATGGATTTTGCCTATCGTTATCTGAATACGGTGGATTCCATGGACAGCTTGAATTTTGATGATGGACAGATGAAGATCAAAAGCGTGCTTCACCAGCTCCATGACGGATCGCATGGCCTATACATGCAGGCCCAGTGTGTCAAGGAAAATGAAATGCTGATGGTCAATGCCGAGTGCAGTGACATGACATATTATCAGCAGGCGGTCCAGATGCTTGGAAATATGCAGATGATCCGTCAGGAAAGAAGTGAAGTGGATGTTAAGATATAGGGCGGAGGACTATGCTTCTTTATGTGCATTGACATATTTTGATATTCCCGAGTATCGAAAAGGGATGTTGTTTTCTACTTATCTGGAACAGTGCTTTCTTAAAGGATATAAAGAAAATGATTTTTATCAGCGTTTATATGACTATGTGATGAAGCAGAATTTCTATGATTTTATGGATCTGGAAATCGTCAATTATGTCAATGAAAATAATCATAGCGGTCTTGTCTTCTATCAGCTGGAGGATAAGGATGACTGTTATCTGATTTATCGGGGCAGTGAATCTTATGATGCTGTGGATCATGAAAATGGCTGGGAGGACTGGCTGGATAATCTGGAGATCTGGCTGGGTGTGACGCATCAGCAATTACGGGCAATGAAATATTTCAACAGCCTGCATACGAATAAAAGACTGCATCTGATCGGTCATTCGAAGGGCGGCAATCTTGCTTTGTTTTTAGGAGTGGTCTGCAGTAATGAAAAGTTGGCGCAGATCAATGAGATCGTAACATTCAATGCTCCGGGCATCAATGATGATATGATGCAGCAGTATAAGAAAAGGATCGATGATATTCATTTTAAAAATAAGCTCTTATGTATCGAGAATGAAAATGATCCTGTCAGCTCGATGTTTTCACATGTGAAAGAGCCGGTACTGGTCGCTTCTTTATGCAAAGGGCTCAGTGTAACGGAGGCCTATGAATCACATCAGATATGGGCATATGAAAAGGTGGATGGCTGCTTTGTCAGTGCTGCTAAGAAGTCGATCCTTGCGAAGCTTGCGGATCTTGTCAGCAATCATTTTGTAAATTTACTGGATGAAGAAAATAAGAAAAAGCTGGTACATAAGTTCATGGAATATTGTCAGAATGACTGTTCATTGGAAGAGATGTATCATGTGGTGCTTTATAATATCGGTATTCATCAGAATCTGTTGAGCGAGGATGAGGATTTCAGATCGGTGGAAATTCAGACGCTGATGTCGTTGTTTCAAAAAGAAATGAAAGAGAAGGTCATTTCTATTCCGGAAAATGTCAGGATCAGCTTTGATGAAGTAAAGGATAAGGTAGGAAGCTGGGTGAGTCAGGTTGGAAAGAAGCAGTAGGATCGCAGGTGTTATTGTGGCAGTGGGCATATTGGTGGCCTGTCTGTTTGGCAATATTGATTTTCATGCGTTTAATTTGAATTATTATGAAAGTGAATATACAAAGCTGCATACAGCTGAAAATATCGGTATGAGCAATGAAGCTCTTTTTGAGGCGACGGATGCTTTATTGAGCTATATCAAAGGCAACAGAGAAGATATCAGCTGTGTACAGGAAGTCCATGGTGTTGAGAGGGAAGTGTTTGATGAGCGGGAAACGGCTCATATGGTGGATGTCAGAATGCTTTATCAGAATGCCAGAGTGGTTTGTTTTTTATTGACAGGTATGGGCATCGCTGCTTTTTTGTTTATCTTTGCGGTATATAAAAAGAAACAGATATCGCTGGATACGGCTCTGGTTTCAATAAAAGATGGTTTTCGTCAGGTAACGCTTGCTTTTGTGATCGTGGTATCTTTTCTTGTTGTTTATGCACTGATTGATTTTAATCGGTTTTGGACCGTTTTTCATCAGATCTTCTTTTCTAATGATCTGTGGCTGTTGGATCCAAGGGTTTCGATCATGATCAATATGTTTCCTGAAGAATTCTTTTTCGGTATGGTGATGCGGATCGTTGCCGGATTTGTGATTTGTTATGCGGCCATTGCTTTACTTTTTTATTATGGAATACAAAAGCATCTGAAAAAATCAAATTTGATTGAAAAAGATGACTAATGGGTTTATAATTTTTATCAGAAAGAAGTGAAAATATGAGAAGTGTGGTACTGGCAAGCGAATCGCCGAGAAGAAGAGAATTGATGAATATAAGCGGGATCCCTTTTAGCTGTGCAAGCCCTAAGATAGAGGAGCATCTTGATCTTTCAAATGGTATTGAAGAAGGAGTCATGAAGCTGGCAAAACAGAAGGCAGAAGCAGTTTATGAAAGCCATGGAGGCAATCTGGTCATCGGGGCGGATACCATCGTTGTCATCGGTGATGAAATCTTGGGAAAACCGAAGGATAGTGATGATGCAAGAAGGATGCTGAAGCTTTTATCAGGTAAGACACATAAGGTCATTACCGGTGTCGCACTTGTCAATCAACAGGTTCATGAAGCTTTTTATGAGGTGACAAATGTAACCTTTTGTGAATTGAGCGATCAGGAAATTGATGATTACATTAAAAGCCGTGAACATTATGATAAGGCAGGCAGCTATGCCATTCAGGGAAAAGGCATGATGTTTGTGAAAAAGATTGAAGGAGATTATTCCAATGTAGTGGGTCTGCCGATGTGCCGGCTCGTCCATGAGTTAAGAAAATATACAGAAATATAGGGGACAATTCCCCTTTTATTATTTACAAATTTGTGTATAATAGAATCAGAGAAAGAAAGGAGGAAAAAGAATGATAAGGGAAATGATGATGAAGGATATAATAAGAAGAGGAGAAAAAATGAAAAAGTTAACAGCGATTTTATGTGTTTTATGTTTGGCAGGATGTTCAAACGGCGGCGACACGAAGACAACGGTCTGCACAGCAGATATGAATGGTGTCAGCGTTACCAATTCCTTTGAATCAAACGGAGATGAGATCACCCGCCAGACGGTTCAAAATGAAATGGATTATACAACGACAGGCTACAGTGAAGAAGAAATGGCACAGATTGCCGAGAGTTATCGATCTGCCTATGATGTAAAAGGTGTAGAATATAGTTATGAATTTTCAGGAAATATGCTTATTGAAAACATTACGATCGATTTTACCGAGGCAGATTTCAATGAATTGATGGATGCGGAATTGATTACGGCTGATGGTGAAAACGTATCTTATATTTCATTGGAACAGACATTGGATTCATTGGAAAGCAGTGGCTTTGATTGCAAATAATAAGCGGATAGGATGGGGATTGCTCATCCTTTTTGTATAAGAGGTGATATCATGAATCAATTATGGCTGCGCTTAAGCAATAAGATCAAAGCAACATTGATAAGGAATGTCAAAGATACTGATTATTTTGCGATAAATAAGTCATTTCAGATCATTCATCTTTTCTGTGATGATAAAGAATTATGCTTTCAGGAAGAAATTACAGATTCTAATTTCAAACTCATTCATTTTGACAAGGTAAGCGGAAATCTTAAGATAGAATATGAAGGTATTTTAGACGGTACGAGTGGCAATTATCCTTATGTCAAAGAAAAGACAAGTGATGATTTTTATATCTTACGTCATGAAACGATCTATTACCCTTGTTTTATTCGACCGGATGATGAAGCTTACGTGCATCATCTGCTTGAGCCCGATGACAGTGATCGCTTTGAAGCTTGTGTTGAGATGGAAGATGACCGCTGTGTCGTAAGCAATTTAAAAGAGATCGATGGCTGTCTAAAAGGCTTTAATCCTACCTTTGTGATTGGAAATTATCATCAGCAGGAAACATTTTTTGGTTCGATCTTTTATGAAGATTTAAAACAGGAAGTCATTCAAAAAGTTGAGAAGATCATCTATGATACAAATGATTTCATGAATCATTATAAAAAAGCAGCGATACAGGATCATAAGATCATCGTTATTCCTGAGGGATATGGCAGCTTTGTGCTTCCAAATACGATGTTCATTACAGAAGAAGGCTGTAACGATGCCAGGCAGCTGATCCATGAAATCATTCATATTCATTGGAATCCGCTCTGTGAGAAGCATATTCAGCGGGCCCGTTTCTTTGATGAAGGTCTGACCCAATATTTTACGTACCGGGTTTGTGATGCCCTGCATATCCAATCTAAAAAAGAAACGGAAAAAGAATATTTACATGACTACCGCAATATCATGACAACCTATGAAGTACCTCCGATGCCGATCGACAGCTTTGCGGATGAAGAATTGGGAGCCCTCTCTTATTCTTTTGGTGCATTGGCACTGATTGCCTTAGAAAAACAAATCGGTGAGGAAAAGATGGATGAAGTTCTTTCGAGATGTCTAAAGTTATATGAAAAACAGGCGATTGATTTTGATAAGTTTGAAGCTTTATTTCCAAATGAAGCAAAGATTGTTTTTGATGAATATTTTAGGGATGAAACAGCTGCGAAAAGACTTTTAGAGGACGCTTAGGCGTCCTTTTAAATATAAAAAAAGCTGCGAGGCAGCTAATAATTTTCAAAAATTTCTTTTATTTTATTATGATCATGTGTGATCGATAAAGCCAAAGATAAAAGGATCCTTGCTTTTTGGGCACTTAGGGTATTGGAAGCGATGCAATGTTCATGGGGATCGAAGACATGATCGTTAAAGACGATTCCTAAAGGAACACGGCTGGCTCTTACAAAGATCATTTGTTTGTTTTCTGAAAGCTCATTGATTCTTTGCAGCCATTTCTGAGAATAATTACCATTTCCGCTTCCGGCAATGATGATTCCTTCATGGTCCTGGGCAAGATGATCGAGAATGTAAGGATCGGCTCCTGCATAGAAATAGGCAATGCCTACTTTTGGAAGGGAGTCAGGCAACTGTTTCGAAAAGATTGACTGACAGGTATGACATTTAAAGGTCTTTGAATAAAAGTAGACATGTTCATCTTGCATATAGCCAAGACAACCAAAGGCTTTCTGATCAAAGGCATCAATTTTATAGTTATTGACCTTTTGAATATCTCTGCCGGAATAGATCGTATTTGAAAAAAGGACCATGACTCCCTGTCCGTTTGACTGATCGCTGCTTGCCAATGCAATGGCCTGATAGAGATTATACGGACCATCGGCACTTGTGGCAGTAGCGGGACGCATGGCTCCCGTTATGACAACAGGTTTGTCGGAGTGAATCGTCAGATTCAAAAAATAGGCGGTTTCTTCGATCGTATCTGTTCCATGAGTGACCACGATCCCATCGATATCCTCTCTTTGAATCAGTTCATTGATCTTTTTTGCCAGTACCAGCCATTTGTCTTCATCCATTTCATTGGAATCGACATTGAAGAGCTGCACTTCTTGTATATGTGCCATTTTTTCTACGCTGGGAATCGATTGCAAGATGTCCTCAACACTGATCTCACCGGCATGATAAGCAACTGTCTTGCCTTTTTCCCCAATGCCGGCAATCGTACCTCCGGTTGCGACAACCATGATATTTTTCATTCTTTTGCTCCTTTCATCTTATCAATCAGCTTCTGATAGATATTTTCCATCATCCATGTTTCTCTTACTTCCTGTTTCAGTAAACAAACAGGTATCCACTTGATGCCCTTTGTTTCTTTTTTATTCAGGATAAGAGGTGTCTTTTCATCAGCCTCAATAAGATATGTCAGGTTGAGATGTAAATGGGAAGAAACATATTCATTGTTTTTCACATGACCATCAACGGTTAAAACTTCTAAAGAAAAAGGTGTATTAGAAAGCAAGTGATACTGATCAATTCCCGTTTCCTCTTTCATTTCTTTAAGAGCTACGGCACATAGATCTGCTTCGCCATCAGCATGACCACCGCACCATGACCATGAATCATAGATGTTATGATAGATCATCAATACCTTTGTACGCGTTTGATTGGTGATCCAGCAGGAAGCAGAAAAATGCATGAATCTGTTTTTTCTTTCCAACAGGTTATCATGTATTTCCATAGCTTTTAAAATAAAATGTTTATCTTTTTCTTCCTGTTCATTCAAGGGAAGATATCGTTCGATCATCGTTTTTAGTTCCATGGGATTATGGTAGCATTCCATCACGAAAAACTCAATGATTTTTATTTCAATTTTTTAATTCATTATGATATAATAACGACTAGATTAGTATAAATGAGGAGGGTCGTAATTTATATTAGTTGAGCGCCAGGACTAGTTTAGTTGACGAGGACAGCAGGTTATCGAAAGATTCGGCGGGTACTGCTGCGGTATGCAAATATCGTTAGAAATCATACAAAAATCAAAATCAACATTGAAACAAAAATGATTTCATTTAATAGGAGGAAAATAATAATGTGTGGAATAATTGGCTATGCCGGCAGCAGACCTTGTGCGCATGGTGTTTTGTTGAGCGGGCTGAAGGCGTTGGAATACCGCGGATATGATTCCAGTGGTATCGCTTCTTTTCAGTGCGGTCAAATTGAGATAATAAAAGCAAAGGGCAAGATCAGTGAGCTTGAGAAGAAGATCAAGGATAAGCCTGAAAGTTTTTGTGGTATCGCTCATACAAGATGGGCGACGCATGGTGAACCGAATGAGATCAATGCTCATCCGCACCGGGTAGAAGGTGTCACGCTTGTCCATAATGGTATCATCGAGAATGCGGCAGCTTTGAAAAAAGCGTATGAACAAAGAGGGATCGTTTTTAAGAGTGAAACGGACAGTGAAGTTGCCTGTGCATGTCTGGCAATCCTATATCGAAGTGAAAAAAATAAGTTAAAGGTTCTTCGGGAAGCTGCCAAGATATTAAAAGGAAGCTATGCGTTTGCAATCATGTTTGAGGATGAAGAAGGTGTGATTTACGGTATGCGTAAGGATTCACCACTGATCTTAGGAATCGGTGAAGAGGGTAATTTTCTGGCAAGTGATCTCAGTGCGTTTATTCGTTTTACACGTAACTATGCCACGATTGATGAAGATCAGATCGTCAGGATCACGAATCAAGAAATTGAATGTTATGACTCAGATCTGAATCGTGTGGATGTGCAGGTACAAAAGAGTGAGATGGATATTTCAACGATTGAAAAGGGTGGTTATGATTCTTTCTTATTGAAGGAAATCCATGAAGAAGGAAGAGTGGTCATGGATACGATCCATCATTATATGAAAAACAGTTTACAAGAGCTTTCAAAGACGATGATCGATCTAAAAAAGTATCACTGTATTTATTTTGTTGCCTGCGGCAGTGCTTATCATGCAGGGGTCCTTGCGAAAAATCTGATTGAAAAATATGCCCGCATCCGCTGTGAATGTGAGGTTGCCAGTGAATTCCGTTATAATTCACCGATATTGGATGAGAAAACATTGGTCATCTGTATCTCACAGTCAGGAGAAACGGCGGATACGCTGGCAGCCATTCGCATGGTGAATAAGATGGGAGTGGATAGCTGTGCGATTGTCAATGTAAAGGGAAGTTCGCTTGAAAAAGAAGCCAAGTATGTCTTGCCGACACTGGCAGGTGTAGAAATATCGGTTGCGACGACCAAGGCCTATTGTGCTCAAGTGGCTGTATGCTGTTTATTGGCATTGAATTCATGTATGGACCGGCTTTCTTCGCTGCAGCTGCATACGATAGAAAAACAGCTGCAAAAGATAGATATGTATATTGATAAGCTGATCAGTGATACAAATTTAGATGGTTTCGTTGCTTCGATCATGAATAAGAAAAATGTTTTCTTTATCGGACGCGGCATTGATTATGCTTTGTCCATGGAGGGTGCCTTAAAGCTGAAGGAAATCACCTATATCCAGGCGGTTGCTTATCCGGCAGGAGAGCTGAAGCATGGAACAATTTCTTTGATTGAAGAGGATACACCGGTCATGGTTCTGATCAGTGATGAGAAGCTGGTGGATAAGAGCATCTCGAATATGAAAGAGGTCAAGGCACGAGGTGCCCGCATACTTCTTGTGATTCGTGAGGATCTCTATCATGAGAGCATAGAAGCAGATGAAGTGATCTTCTTGCCGAAGGTGAGTGAATTCCTTCAGGGAATCGTTTCGATCGTACCTTACCAATTGCTTGCCCATCATCTGGCGGCAAAGATGGGATGTGATATCGATCAGCCGAAAAATCTGGCGAAATCAGTGACTGTTGAATAAAATTTCTGATGAAAAAAATGATTGACATTTCATGAAAGAAAATGTAAACTAGACACAAACAAAGACGTTTCTATTTTTTAGAGCGTCTTTTTTTATTTCTGGAGGTTGTATGAAAAGAGAGGGAGAAGTAAGGATTCCTGCCGGATGTGCCATTGCAGCCATTTTTTCTAAAGACGGACATCTGGTCGATGGCAGCAGGATCATTACGATGATTCAGACGATGCATGAGCGCAGCAATGGTCTTGGCGGCGGATTTGTCGGGTATGACATTTATCCGGAGTATCAGGATGATTATGCCATTCATATGTTTTTTGATGATCTAACAGCAAAAAGAACGTTTGAAAGTGAGCTTTTTGATAAATTCAAAGTATTTAAGTATGAGGAAATTCCAACAAGACAAAATCCGGGTGTGGTCTCTTCACCGCTGATCTGGCGTTATTTCGTCTTACCGCTGGAACAGAGAACCATGAAAGAAGAAGAGAATTTCATGGTTGCGACGATGCTGGATATCAATGAAAGAATTGAAGGGGCTTACTGTTTTTCGATGGGAAAAAATATGGGCGTCTTCAAAGGTGTGGGCTATCCGGAAGATCTTGGTGATTTTTATATGCTTGAGAAATATCAGGCAACCTGCTGGATCGCTCATGGCCGCTATCCGACCAATACACCCGGCTGGTGGGGCGGTGCACATCCGTTTTCTTTATTGGATATGGCATTGGTTCATAATGGAGAGATTTCCAGTTATGATACCAATCGTAAGATGTTGGAAATGGTAGGATATAAATGTTCATTGCAGACAGACACAGAAGCGATTGCTTATATGATTGATGATCTGACGCGTCATCACGGGTTTACTCTTGAAGAATGTGCCCATATCCTGGCAGCACCTTTTTGGAGCGAGATCGAGAAAATGGAAGATGGACAAAAAAACTATTATACCTATTTGCGAAAGAATTTTGCGGATTATCTGATATGCGGCCCTTTTTCCATCATCGTAGGCTTTAAAGACGGTATCATGGCTTTAAATGACAGGTGCAAGCTTCGAAGTCTGGTGATGGCTGAAAATGAATCGACGCTTTATCTGGCTTCCGAGGAAAGTGCGATACGTGCCTTGAAGGAAGATGTGGATAAGATATCGTGTATTCGGGCAAGTGAAGCGGTAATCTATAAGCGAGGTGAAAAGCATGCGTAATATCTATGCGCTCAATGAATATGAGGTATTAAGAAGCGATCGCTGTGATACCTGTGGAGTTTGTGTCAAACAGTGCGGTTATGGCGTGCATTATTTTGATGAGAATCATCGTTTATGCGTTGATGAGATGAAATGTGTCAACTGCCAGCGATGCGTGGTGTTCTGTCATGCACATGCCCTAAAGATCATCAGGAACCGTAATGAAATGCACCACAATGACTATTGGTCAGAAAGAGAACGCAAGGAAATTTATAAACAGGCGACACAAAGCGGTATCCTGCTTTCAAGCATGGGTTCTTCCCAAAAGCAGAAGTGTTACTTTGATCATTTGATGCTGAATGCTTCACAGGTGACCAATCCCAGCATCGATCCGCTTCGTGAACCGATGGAAACAAAAGTCTTTCTGGGTAAAAAAACGCGAGATGTATCACGTGACGAAAATGGGAAACTGATCTTAAAAGATGAAGCTTATTTGAAATTAGATGTACCGATCCTTTTCAGTGCCATGTCGTTAGGGGCCATATCCTATCCGGCTCACAAGTCTATATTAGAAGCGGCGAAGGAATGTAATACATATTATAATGCCGGAGAAGGAGGTTTGCATCCGGATTTCTTCAAAGATAAAGAACACGTGATCGTACAAGTAGCCAGTGGACGTTTTGGTATCGAAAAAAAGGTCCTTGATGCCTGTGCGGCCGTTGAGATCAAGATCGGTCAGGGAGCTAAACCGGGAATCGGCGGTCATCTGCCGAGCAATAAGAATACGGAAATCGTCGCTAAGACGAGGATGATCCAACAGGGAAGCGAAGCGATTTCTCCGGCACCGCATCATGATATTTATTCGATTGAAGACCTTCATCAGCTGGTCATGCTGATCAAAGAAGCGACCCATTATACAAAACCGGTTATCGTGAAAGTAGCGGCCGTACATAATATTTCTGCCATTACAAGCGGTATTGCCCGCAGCGGAGCCGATATCATCTGTATTGACGGTTATCGCGGCGGCAGTGGGGCAGCACCGACAAGGATCCGTGACCATGTCGGGATTCCGATCGAGTTAGCCATTGCCAGTGTTGATGAACGATTAAGAGAAGAAGGACTTCGTGATCAGGTATCCTTGATTGCAAGCGGTGGTATTCGTAATTCAGCGGATGTCGTAAAAGCTATTGCTTTAGGTGCTGATGCCGTTTCGATCGGTACAGCGGCTCTTGTTGCTCTTGGCTGCCATCTTTGCCAGAATTGCCACAGCGGTATCTGTAACTGGGGCATTGCGACCCAAAGAGAAGATTTATGTGCCCGCTTAAATCCTCAGATCGGAAAACAGGCCTTAGTGAATCTGATTCGCTCATGGACCTATGAGATCAGAGAGATCATGGGTGGCATGGGCATCAATTCAATCGAATCTTTGAAGGGCAACCGTCTGATGCTGGCAGCCGTCGATCTGAATGAAAAAGAATGTGAGATATTGAAGGTACGTTATGCAGGTGAGTAAGATGAAAATCAATTGTGAGAATTTAACTGCCCGCAAGATCAATGAAGCGATCATGCAAAGCAGTGAAAAAATCGTATGTGAGAATTGTTGCGGACAGCGTTATATCGGAGCTGCCAGCAGTGGCAAGACAATTGAAATTGAAGGAATTTCCGGAAATGACTGCGGCGGACTTTTAGATGGTTCAACGCTGATCTTAAAAGGCAATGCCCAAGAAGGCTTAGGGGATACGATGAATGCCGGAAAGATCATCGTCCATGGCCATTGCGGTGATATCTGTGCCTATGGCATGCGCGGCGGCAAGATCTTCATCCGAGATTATATCGGTGTACGCGGCGGAATTCATATGAAAGAATATGGTGACAGCAAGCCTTTATTGATGATCGGTGAAACAGCCGGAGCCTGCCTTGGAGAGTATCTGGCCGGTGGGACGATCATTGTCTTAAATCGCAGGGATGAACTTGATCCGGTTGAAAATGTGGGCGTAGGTCAGCATGGCGGTGTCATTTATGTACGCATCGCTTCTTCTGATGAACGAAATTATGAAGATGTCGTGGATGGCAGTGAGATTGAAGCTGAGATTTCTGAGTTTTGTGAAATCTTTAAGATGGATAAAGAAAAACTGCTTCATTCAAAATATCGTCGGCTATTGCCGGAAACCAAGAATCCGTATCAGGGATATTATTGTATGAATTAAACGGAGGGAAAGATATGTGTGGAATATTATGTGTCAATGATGATCAGATCGATATGTCCGTATTCAAAAACAGTTTTCAAAAAATTGCTTATCGTGGCCCGGACTGTTCAAGAATTTTAATTCAGGATCAGGCTGTCTTAGGTTTTCACCGGCTTTCGATCATGGGAATTGAAGCGAGCGGCATGCAGCCGATGCATTATAAGAAAAATGTGATGGTATGCAATGGTGAGATCTATAACTTTAGAAAGATTAAAAAAGAGTTGCAGGAGGAAGGAGTTTCATTTTCAAGCAAGAGTGACTGTGAGGTCATCTTGCCTTTGTATGAAAAGTATGGCATTGGTCTATTTGAAAGACTGGATGCGGAATATGCCTGTGTCATCTATGACCATCAGAAAAAATCATTGATTGCTTCCCGTGATCCTTTGGGCATTCGTCCTTTATTTTATGGCTATACCAAAGATACTCATAAGATTGCCTTTGCTTCAGAAGCCAAAGCATTGATTGATTTTTGTGAGGATATCCATCCATTTCCGATCGGCACGACCTATGTGGACGGTCAGTTTATTCAGTATCATGACCCGATAACTCCTTCCAAAGAAAACTATCAGGATATTGACAGTGCAGCACAGATGATTCATGACACACTATATGAAGCTGTGAAAAAAAGATTGGATAGTGATGTACCTATAGGTTTTCTTTTAAGTGGCGGATTAGATTCATCACTTGTCTGTGCCATCGCCCAGAAACAGCTATCCACACCTATCCAAACATTTGCCATCGGCATGCGTGAAGATGCGATCGATCTAAAATATGCCGAGGAAACAGCTGATTATATCGGCAGTGATCATACAGCCTTTCTAATGAGCAAAAAAGATGTATTAGATTGTCTGGAAGAGGTCATCTATACATTGGAAACCTATGATATTACGACGATTCGAGCCAGTATCGGAATGTATCTGTTATGCAAACAGATCAAACAACATACAAATATTAAAGTGCTTTTGAGCGGGGAAGTCAGCGATGAGCTTTTTGGTTATAAATATACCGACTTTGCACCTGATGAGATCGAGTTTCAGAAGGAAAGCGAAAAACGTATCCATGAGCTATATATGTATGATGTACTTCGTGCGGATCGCTGTATTTCAGCCAATTCTTTAGAAGCGAGGGTTCCTTTCAGTGATTCAAAGCTGATCAGTGGCGTGATGGCGATCGATCCTAAATTAAAGATGAATCACTACGGCATCGGCAAATATCTGTTGCGAAAAGCATTTGAAAAAGATGATTTATTGCCTCATGATATCCTGATGCGTGAGAAAGCTGCTTTTTCTGATGCGGTAGGCCATTCCATGGTTGATTATTTAAAAGAATATGCAGAAGAGAAATACAGTGATGAAATGTTTGAAGCACGTTGTCAGAAATACAGTTATCATGCGAAGCCTTTTACCAAAGAAAGTCTTTTGTATCGTGAAATCTTCGAAAAATATTATCCGGGGCAAGCCGGATGGATCACTGGTTTCTGGATGCCGAATCAGGCTTGGGAGGGCTGTCAGGTCGATGATCCAAGCGCACGTGTGCTTTCCAATTATGGAAAAAGCGGGGAATAGGAACGATTTTATGGCCTTTATCCGGGAATCATTCAGAGTACATAAAAAAGAAATGTTAATGACAAATGAAAAAAAATATGCTAGAATAATAACGGATGAACTCCATACAAATAGGAAACCCCAGTGTTCGTGGCACTGGGGTTTCATTTAGGAGGGAGGATCACAGCTTATCGTTTGTTTATTCTGTAAAACAGAAAGATCAAACGCAAGCATTCTTTCACAACTATCATATTCTCATAGAATAGTTGGAGAAGAATGAAGGGTTCAAAACCCATCTGTAATCCCTCCATACAAAAAATACGGGTGTCATAGTTTCTCCCTCCTTTTCATGGCACCTACTATTTTATATCCATGAAATGGTCATTTTTCCCAAAAAAAAGAATGAAAAAATAATTTTTATATAAAAGTAACGTGACCGATTCGGTCATTTTTTTAAATAAACATAAATAATGTTGCATTAGTGGGTATACTGAACATGTAAGGAGGATCTGATCATGTTTAATCTAATTGCCATCGTTGCAGCATTTTTTATCGGCTTCTTCTCAAGCGTTATTCTGGAAGCCTAGAAGCATTCTCATTTAAGAGGTGCTTGTTATTATTTATTCAAAAAAATATATCAATATATAAATAAAAATGATATAATATGAATATATGAAGAATAAATAATAATCAATATTTATTCATTTACGGATAAAAATAAAATTAAGGAGGATGGGTCAATGTTGAATCTGGTTGTAATCGTTGCGGTGTTTTTTATAGGCTTTTTTTCAAGCATCATATTGGAGGCATAGCTGAATTGAAAAGAAAACATATTCTTTCGAATAAAGCTTAACATTTAATTGAATTATGTGTATAATGATAAAAAAGGAGATGAAAACAATGGAACTTAAAGGATCAAAAACAGAAAAGAATTTAATGACTGCTTTCGCAGGTGAAGCACAGGCTTCTATCAAGTACACTTACTATGCTTCAAAAGCTAAAAAAGATGGTTATGTGCAGATTGCGAACTATTTTGAAAAGACAGCAGCAAATGAAAAAGAACATGCGAAATTATGGTTTAAGAAACTTCATGGCGGTATGCCTGGTACTGTTGAAAATTTAAAGGATGCAGCTGCAGGTGAAAACTATGAGTGGACAGATATGTATAAGGAATTTGCAGCAGTTGCTCATGAAGAAGGTTTTGAAGATATTGCCAAGATGATGGAAGGCGTTGCTGCTATTGAAAAGCATCATGAAGAAAGATATCGCAAGCTTTTAGGAAATATTGAAGGAAAAGTTGTCTTTGCGAAAGATGACGTAGTTGTCTGGGAATGCTTGAATTGCGGTCATTTACATATTGGTAAAGAAGCTCCTGCTGTTTGCCCGGTATGTGATCATCCTCAGTCTTACTTTGCATTAGAAGTAGAAGATTACTAAAATTTTAATTTTTGAATGATTATGGGCTCATCGGGCCCATTTTTATGTTATCATTAGAGTATGAAAATAATAATATCACCCGCTAAAAAAATGAATGATCATGAAGATTTTGGATGGCATCAGCTTCCATTATTTTTAGATAAGACTGAAATGTTGAAAGATAGACTTCAGAAGATGAGCATTGAAGAACTTGCAGATTGTATGAAATGTAATCAAAAAATTGCAACGTTAAATCATGAGCGCTTTCAAAAGATGGATCTTCATGAAGGCTTGATACCTGCTCTTTTTGCTTATGAGGGCTTGCAGTATCAGCATATGGCACCGGCTGTCTTTACGAGTGATGAGTTGGAATATGTTGAAAAGCATTTAGTGATCCTGTCCGGTTTTTATGGGCTGTTACGTCCTTTTGATGGTATCCGCTGTTATCGTTTGGAGATGCAGACAAGATTAGATATCAATGAAAATAAAAGCTTATATGATTTTTGGAAAGATGATTTGGCGAATGAATTGTTTCATGATGATGATCTCGTTTTAAACTTGGCTTCTAAGGAGTATTCACAATGCATTGAACCTTATCTGAATGAAAATAGAAAAATGATTACCTGTGTATTTGCTTCTTTAGATAAAGGTAAGCTAAAGGTGAAGGGAACGGAGGCCAAGATGGCACGTGGTGAGATGGTGCGTTATATGGCCTCACATCAAATTGAAGATTTAGAGGAAATCAGACATTTTAATTATTTAGGATATGGATATGATGCTTCTTATTCAAATGATAAGGAATGGGTATATTTAAAAAGATAGTCATGCAAAGAGCATGATTTTTTTAATATTATTTAGAAAAATATAATAATACTTTTAATAATATTAAAGTGTGATATAATATTATTGAAGAAAAGGAGAGTGTGGTATGAAGGAAACAGAGTGGATCGAAGCACTGGAAGATGAAGATCTGACTTTTATTAAGAATTTTGTTCTTGCCAGTGGTTCATTAAAAGAAATTGCAGAGATTTATGGTGTGACATATCCAACCGTTCGTCTTCGTTTGGACAGGCTGATCCAAAAAATAAAGATCAGCAGTGAAAATAGGGAAGAACCTTATATCACACTGATCAAGAAAATGGCCTTGGATGATCGTATTGGATATGAGGAAGCAAAAATTTTGATTCAAGAATACAGAAAAGAGAAGAAAGGGGAGAAATAGTTTGGATAATTTGATGGTAAGCGGAATGTTATGGCTTGTACTTATTTCAATAGGAAGAATGCTGATTCCTATGATTCTTCTTGGCTTAGCTCAATATCTGATTTACACAAAAGTATATCGCTGGCGATATGTCCTGCCTATCCTCAGTCTTGTATTATTGGTGGTCATGTTGATTAGATTTAGTATGTTTTTAGTTGCTCTTGAAATGCCGTTAAGCTTTTTGATCTTTCTCTACTATCTGATTTTATTTATTCCTTACTATTGCCCATGCATCGTAATTTTTAGTGTATCGGCGTGGGCGAAAAGAAAGCATAAAAAAGATGATCTTGAGAGAATGAAGATCAATGATTTATAAAAAGGCATCAATACGCAAAATTAATTGTTTATCTAAGAGAAATATAATAAAAAGGAACTATGTATAGTCAGTAATTTTAGAAAATTACTTAACTTATATAGTTCCTTATCTTTTATTTTTTTCTTTTGGCCAGTGCAACAAAATAGATGATCCCATAAATACAGATTACAACTGAAATGATCAGCATGATGATCAGCTCTAATTCAGTGATTTCTTTCATAAATGCATAAACAGCTAATAAAACACCAAATAAGAGATATAGAAGCGCCTTGATCAAAAGAACATTTTTTTCATTAGTTTCATTGATCTGTTCAAGATAGCTGGTTTTTCTTTCAGGCCTGAAGTTTGGAATGACCGTCAGCGATCTTAAAAACCGGAAACGAAATAAAAACTCTAATCCTACCAGAACGATGATGGCAGCTAATGCGGCAATATAGATATCAAAATAGAAGCTGCCGATCCGATAATTTAAAAGAAGTGCAAAAACGATCAAAGGTATGATGAAACGTTTTTGATATAAACTGAATTGGCCGGCATTGCTTTCTAAGATCAGATAACCGTTCTTGGTAATAAAGTCATAATAGACATCTCGACCATGCTTATCCTGATAAACAGAAAAGCCGGATACTGAAGGCTGATTCTTTTGGGCCATTATAGCTGTGCTTCTCCCTTGCAGTAGGTTTGTGCTACTGAATAATCATCTTCCAGTACTACGATATCGGCATCATAACCTGTGCATAATTTACCTTTATGGTCATCAATGCGCAAAAGTCTTGCCGGGTTGATCGTGCATGAATTTAAAGCGGCATCAAATGGAACCTTAGCTTCTTCCACAAGGATCCTTAATCCTTCATTTACCTTCAGCGTGCTTCCTGCCAATGATTTACTTTCTGTCAGATGAGCACTTCCGTCCGGATAAATTTCAATTTCATGTCCGCCAAACATGAAGCGGCTTCCTACAGGATTTCCTTTTGCCATCAAAGAATCAGTGACCATGATCGCATAATCACGTCCTTTTGTTTCAAAATAGATATTCAAGGCTGCTAATGTCGAGTGGTTTCCATCACAGATCACTTCACCGAAAACATCTCTGAATCTGAAAGCGGCACCTACCAGACCATTGCTGCGGTGATTGAATGGGGACATACCATTATAAACATGCGTCATGCTTCTTGCGCCATTTGCGACTGCCATGGCAGCTTCTTCATAAGTTGCGTTTGAGTGTCCCATGCTGACTACGACACCGTTTCGTGAACAATATTTTGTCAATTCAAAATTTGTATCATGTTCAGGCGCCAAGGTAATGATCTTGATCAATCCGTCGGCAGCTTTCTGATAATGTTTGAACTGTTCAACAGAAGCTGAAGCGATATATTCAGGTGGCTGTGCTCCTTTGTATTTCATATCAAGATAAGGTCCTTCAAAATGAATACCGAGAATTTCAGCGCCTTTAGGATTTGTCTTATAAACTTCAGCAACGTGGCGGACAGCATTTGTCAGCACTTCTTCGCTTTGGGTAACTGTTGTTGGACATAAGCCGGTAACTCCTTCATGAGTGACATTGGCTAACCAATTCTCTAGTCCGCCATTTGTAGCTTCATTAGTGTCCCAGCTGTAAGCACCGTGAGTGTGAATATCTAAGAATCCCGGAACGATTCTTTTTTCACCGTAATCCTGATCCACTTGTTTACTTTCATAAGGGTAGATGTTTTCGATCTTGCCGTTCATGATTTCGATTTGTGCAGGAATAAACTGATTGGCAATCCAGACTTTTTTGCTTTGAATAATCATAAATTTTCCTCCCTTTTTATACCTATACTTATTTTAAACTATGTTTAGGAAAAATCATTTGTATATTTTGATATTCCTATTATCTATTTTAACTAATTTGTTGAAATCTTACAACTCAAACACTATAATTAAGATGAAAATAGGAGGGATACCATGATATTCAACTTTACGAAAGAACAACTGGATGAATCAAGTGCTGTTTTTACGGCAACTGAAATTCATCAGCAGCCTGCTACATGGGTAAAAACGATCCAGCAGATCAAAGATCACAAGGATGAGCTGAAGGCGTTTATTTCACAGGTGACCTCGCAGGCTGATTATGATATTATTTTAGCCGGAGCAGGAACCAGTGAGTTTGTGGGCAACAGCTTATTTTCTTATCTGAATAAGAAAACTAATTTCAAGTGTAAGTCTTATGGTACGACAGATATTGTCGCAACACCGGAAAACTATCTTTCAAGGACAAAGCCAACGCTTCTGATTTCTTTCGGACGCAGCGGCAATTCACCGGAATCAATAGGAGCTGTTGAGGCTGCCGAAGTGGTATGTGAAAATCTTTACCATTTATTTATTACTTGCAATAAGAATGGTGCTTTGTCAAAACGTGCCAAAGAAGAAAAGCACTGCTATGCCATCAATTTGACAGATGAAACACATGACCAGTCATTTGCGATGACAAGTTCATTTACAAATATGTATTTAGCATGTCTTTTATGCTTTGAATTAGACCGTTTGGATGAAGTTGCCAGTGAATTAGAAAGCGTGATCAAATGTGGCAGCCAGTTTGTAGATAAAGATTTTACATTGGCTGATGAGATCGTAAAGGATTATGATTTCAATCGCATCGTTTATCTGGGAGCAAATGCATTAAAGGGTGTAGCACAGGAAAGCGCCTTGAAGATGCTGGAGCTGACAGCCGGTAAGGTGGCGACGATGTATGATACACCATTGGGATTCAGACATGGACCAAAGTCAATTATTGATGATAATACATTGACCGTTATTTATTTGAGCGATGATGCTTATTCTTATCAGTATGAGCTTGATCTGATCAAGGAAATGAGCGGTCAGCGAAAGGGCAATAAGATCTTTGCGGTTACGAATACAGATCGCCCTGAGGTAAAAGAGCTTGTTGATTATTACTATTCCTTTAATGGCGAAAAGCATAACAACGTGCTTTTAGGATTGGATTATATTACAGTTGCTCAGTGCGTGGCTTTATTTAAATCGCTCTCTTATGGTATCACACCGGATAATCCATGTCCAAGCGGTGAAGTGAACCGTGTCGTGAAGGGTGTTATTTTATACCCATATACAAAAAAATAGATAGAAGGAGAAAAGATATGATTGGAATTTTAGTGACGGGTCATGGCAATTTTGCTACCGGAATCAGTTCAAGCGTCAAGCTGATTGCCGGCATGCCTGAAAAATATGAAATGGTTGATTTTTTAGAAGATTATTCTGTCGATGATCTGACAAGAGAATTGAATGCGGCAATGGATCGCTTAAGCGATTGTGACGGTATTTTGGTATTTTCTGATCTTGCCGGCGGTTCACCTTTTAAGACGGCTGTCGAAGTGGGTGTCGGCAGAAAAGAAAGAGTTGAGGTTCTCGGTGGAACCAACTTAGGAATGATCATTGAGATTTCAATGGCTCGCGGTTTTGTGAGCGATATGGATGCACTTGTTGAAATGGCTGTAAATACAGGAAAAGATCAGGTCGTTCATTTTGTGCTTACAAAACATGAGGATGTTGCTGACGAAGATGGAATTTAAGCCCTGGATTCAGGGCTTTTAATTTGCGATAATTTTCACATAATTTAAGATAATTTTTATAAATGTTAAAAAAAGAAAAATTGTAAATATTAAAAAGTGCAAATAAAAAAATAAAAAAAGTAAAGAAATATAGTTGAAAACGCTTTACAATATCAGTGTAATTGTTAAAGATTGTGAGGTCTTAATATAATTACAAACTGATATGAAGGGGAGGAGAACTTTATGACAAATATCGTATTAACACGTATTGACAACCGCCTGATTCACGGACAGGTTGCTACACAGTGGTGTGGTGTGATCGGGGCAAACCTGATTCTTGTCGCTAATGATGAGGTAGCTGGCAATACACTTCGTCAAGGTTTAATGGATATGGCTGCTCCTAGTTACGCTCAGACGCGTTACTGGACAATTGAAAAAACAATTAACACTATCCATAAAGCCTCAGATGCTCAAAAGATTTTCATCGTATGTGACAATCCTACTGATGTACTGGCTTTAGTAGAAGGTGGCGTACCTATAAAGAAAGTAAACATCGGTAATATGCACATGGCTGATGGAAAACGTCAGGTTGCAACAACTGTTGCCGTTGACGACAAAGATGTTGCGGCTTTCAGAAAACTGCAGGAACTTGGAGTTGAACTGGAAATCAGACGTGTACCTGATATTGCTGCAGAAGACGTAAACAAATTATTTAAATAAAATTACATTATTAAAAAGGAGAAATGACAATATGCAAGCTATTTTATTAGCAATCGCTACATTTATTTTTGCTATTGACCAATTCTCATTAACTGAAATTTTGTATCGTCCAATTATTGCTTGTCCGATCATTGGTCTTATCTTAGGAGATCCTCAGACAGGACTTGTAGTAGGTGGTACTTATGAATTAATGATGGTTGGTAACATGCCTGTTGGTGGTGCTCAGCCTCCTAACGCCGTTCTTGGTGGTGTTGTTGGTGTTGTTTTAGCTGTAAATGTTGGTTTACCAACTGAACAGGCTTTAGGTGCTGCCGTAATCTTCTCACTGTTTGGACAGTATGCCGTTACTTTGACATTTACTTTCATGTCAACAATGATGGCTAGAGCTGATAAGGCTGCTGCTGAAGCAAATCCTAGCGGAATTACGATGGTTAACAACATCTCTATGTGCATCTTAGGTGCATTATTCGCTGCTATGGCTGTTGCTGCTTATTTTGGTGGAGAAGCATTAGGTGAAACATTGACTCAGTTCTCAGAAGACTTCTCATGGCTGATGGCTGGTTTAGGTGCTGCTGGTGGTATGATGCGTAATGTCGGATTTGCCGTATTATTGAAGATCATGCTTTCTAACGACCTTTGGGGTATCTTCCTTGCCGGATTCGCTGCTGCTGCAGTATTAGGTAATGTTGATGCTACTTCAGGAGCTGCTTTGATCCTGATAGCATTCATTGGTATTGCTATTGCTATCAATGACTTCACATTAAACTTAAAAATTAAGGAAAATGCCGGAAACGGAGGTGTAAGTGATGGCATCTAATGCTACGACTTATAAAGATTTAACTCCTGCTGCTCCTCTTGATAAGAAAACTTTAAACAGAATGGTTTGGAGATCTTGTCAGTTACAGGCTTCTTTCAACTATGAAAGAATGCAGGCTGCAGGATGGCTATGGGCTATTTTACCGGGATTACAGAAAATCCACACAAATAAAGAAGACTTATCTGCTTCAATGGAACACAACCTTGAGTTCTTCAATACTCACCCATTCTTAGTAACATTCGTTATGGGTATCGTTCTTTCATTGGAACAGCAGAAGGCTGATATTAACACGATTCGTTCGGTACGTGTTGCAGCTATGGGACCTCTGGGAGGAATTGGTGACGCATTGTTCTGGTTCGCATTAGTTCCTATCACAGCAGGTATCACTTGTAATATGGCTATCGATGGTAGCTGGATCGGACCAATCCTTTACTTCATTATCTGCTTCGGTGTAGAAATGGCTTTACGTTATGGATTGATGTACTGGTCTTACAGCTTAGGTACAAGCGCTATTGCTGTATTAACGAAGAATGCTAAAGAGTTCACTCGTGCAGCTTCTATGCTGGGTGTATTCGTAGTTGGTGCATTGACTTGCAACTATGCTAACGTAAGTTTAGGAATGATGATTCCTAACGGTACTACAATTAATGATGCTGGTGAAACAGTTGCTAACTATATCGATGTTCAGGGACTGTTAGATGGTGTATTACCTGCAGCATTATCATTAGCTATCACATTGTTGTGCTACTGGCTGATCAAGAAGAAAAATTGGTCTGCAACTAAGTGTATCTTATTGCTTTTAGTAATTGGTATCGTAGGATGTGTATTCGGTATCTTTGGTGGAGCTGCCGGCGATTACACAACACCTATTTCAGTTCCTTGGCACGCATAAGATATTACAATATTTAACTCTAAACCTTCATGAAGAGAAGTCGATTGACTTCTCTTTTTTTGCATAAATTATGATTTAATTTGTAAAATATAACTAATATATATAAAATTAATGGGAATCGTGTTAAAATAAGCTTGTTAATAAGGGAGGTAATTATGAATACAAATCCGTTAAAACAAATTGTTACTAAGCAGAAAGCAGGAGAACATGTAGGTATTTATTCCTGCTGCAGTGCAAATAATTATGTTATAGAAGCCGCTATCGAGCGTGCCAAAAAAGATCATGCAGTAGTCCTGATTGAATCAACAGCAAATCAGGTGGATCAGTTTGGTGGCTATACAGGAATGAAACCGGCTGATTTCACGAAATTTGTGAAAGATATTTGTGATAAGTGTGATTATGATTTCTCTCGTATATTTCTGGGTGGGGATCATTTAGGACCACTGACATGGACACACCTTCCGGAGAAAGAAGCGATGAAAAATGCTGAAGATCTGATTCGCAGTTATGTATTAGCCGGATTTACGAAGATTCATATTGACACTTCAATGAAGGTAGCAGATGATGATCCGAATATCCGCTTAAGTGATGAAATCATATCCCGTCGTGGAGCACACCTGGCAAGAGTGGCTGAAGATGCTTATCAGGAACTTCTAAAAACAAATCCTGATGCTGTTCATCCTGTTTATGTCGTTGGTAGTGAGGTGCCGATTCCGGGTGGGGCACAGGGTGCTGTGGAAGATTCAGGTATTCAAGTTACGAAAGTAGAAGATTTTAAGGCAACGGTGAGTGCTTTTGAAGAAGCTTTCAAGAAAGAAGGACTTGAAGAAGCCTGGAATGAAGTTATTGCGGTTGTCGTTCAGCCGGGAGTTGAGGAAAAGGATGCCGGATGTACAGAATATGATCGTGAAAAGGCAAAAGATTTAATGGCTGCAATCAAGGAATATCCAAACTTGGTATTTGAGGGTCATTCTACAGATTATCAGACAAAAATCAAGTTGAAAGAATTAATCGAAGATGGCGTTGGCATTCTAAAAGTTGGTCCTGGTCTTACTTTTGCAATGCGTGAAGGTCTGTTTGCTTTATCTTATATTGAAGAAGAAGTTTTTAAGGGAACTGATGTTGAAACAAGTCATCTGATTGATGTTTTAGAAGAAGCCATGCTTGAAAAACCGGATAAATGGGCTAAGTATTATACTGGTAATGAAAATGAATTGAGGATCAAGCGTAAATTCTCATTCTCAGATCGTTGCCGTTATTATCTTCCAAATGAAAAAGTACAGCAGGCTATTGCTAAGCTGATGAGTAATTTAAGGAGCCTGCCGGAAGTGCCGTTAAATCTTATGAGCCAGTTTATGCCGATCCAATATACGAAGGTGAGGGAAGGCAGACTTATAAATGATCCGGAAGCTTTAGTAAAGGATCGGGTTGTAAATACGATTGACGAATATCTGTATGCAACTCATCAGGAAAAGCTTTAATATGAAAAACGCTATTGCAAATGCAATAGTGTTTTATTTAGGCAATTCTATTTATTTGTAGATGGTTTTCGCATAATCACTTGGTGCCAGATTAAACTCCTGTTTAAATTTTCTGGAAAAATAATGAATGCTTGTAAAACCGAGCTTTTCAGATATTTCTGATATCGTATATTTATTTTCTTTGATGAGATATTTCGCTTTTTTAAGCTTTAAATGACTGATATATTGTTTAGGAGCAGTATTTAAATTTTTATTGAAAAGCTGTTGGAGGGATGAGCGTGAAGTTGAAAATTCATGACAAAGCTGTTCAACGGTAATGGGTGAATAGATATTATCATTGATATAGATAATAATTTCATTTAATAGCTCATCTTCAATTTTTTGCTGCATTGGTGAGTAAGCAGGTTTAATTGTTTTGGTTGATTGTAACTGTAGAAACTGAATGATGACTTCATTCAGATAACAGATACACAGATCTTTATAGAAAGGATCCTTACGTTCAGTAGCATTGATAAATTCCTGTAAGGTATTGATAATTCCGCGTGATGCATGGAAGACCTTATTATTTAGTAAATCAGCAGGGAAATCCGTTGTTTCAAAAATGACCGTCAAATATGAACAGGCATCTTTATCGCTTGTTTTTTGTGAATGGAATTGACCGGGAGAATACAACATGCAATCATATTGATTTAAATAATATTCTTTTCCTTCAACCTCAGTGATCAATTGACCGCTGTCAATGAAGGTTAATTCCCAATATGGATGTGTTTCACCTGCGAAAACATAGTTTGTATTTTTTACTTGATAGTAGTAAACAAGAATTTCTTTGACAGAAACCGTTGGAAGTATTCTTTTACAGAAGATATGTTCACCATTGATGCGTTTGATCGTTACAACATTTTCATGGCGCTTATAGATGGATACGGTGGCTGTTTCACTTATCGCAAAGAAATTAAAATATGAATGTTTTTTTAAGCGTATCGTATGATGAATCACAAATTGTTCATAGGTATTGGATTGGTTTTCTTTAGAAATGCAAAGCATGACGATGCCTTCGTCAACATAGATATAAATATCATCCTCATTGTAGAAAGCGGTTGAAACTTCCTTGTTATCTATTTGGAGTATTTCTTTTGGATATTCACTGGCCTCGACTGGTAGCGTTGTATAAGTATCTCCATATTTTTGAAAAAAAAAGTTAGATGTTTTATTAAACATAGTGATCACCTCATCTCATTATAACGAAAAGCCGTTGGAATGTAAATAAAAAATACAAGTATGCTGGCAAAAAGTACAAAGGCAAAAAAAGGAACATTTAGTTCCTGTTTTTGTCATAAATGACCTTTAATCCTTTAAAAGTTAGATCACGATCATATATATCGATCATTGTAGTATTTTGTGAAATGATCTTACCAAGACCTCCTGTCGCAATGACCAGCATATCCGGCTGATGGAGCTCTTCCTTGAATTTCTGAATAATATATTCAACACTTCCTAGATATCCGTAAAACAATCCTGCCTGCATAGAAGTAATGGTTTCTGTCGCAAGGATCGTCTTTGGTTTTTCAATTTCAATTTCCGGAAGTTTTGCGCAATACGTTGAAAGTGCTTCTGCACTGATCCCGATACCGGGAGCTGTTACACCGTATTTAAAGACACCATCTTTAGAAATATAGTCATAGGTAGTGGCAGTACCGAAATCGATGACAAGGGCATTGCCTTGATAGTTGTAGAAGCATCCGGCTAAATCAACGATACGGTCAGCACCTACTTTTTTTGGATTTTCCGTTTTGATAGAAATGCCTGTTTTAATTCCCGGACCTACAAGGATAGGTTCTTTATTGATATATTTACGAATAGAGTTGGTGAATGAATGCATGATCTTAGGAACGACGCTTGAGATGATGACATCTTTGATTTGCGATGCATCTACTTTAGAGTCCATTAAAAAATTTAAGATCATGAAACCATATTCATCTGAAGTTCTTTTGAACCATGTGGTTAAACGATAGTTACCTATCAGCATATCGTTTTTATAGATACCGATCGTTATATTTGTGTTTCCTATATCAATGACGAGCAGCATATAAAACCTCCAGTTTAGAAAGTATATGATAAGCTAATTCATCTTTGCTCATGATATCATAGTTAATTTGTTCATCTTTAGTAAGCAGGGTTGCGATATTGGTATCATATTGAAAGCCGGCTCCTGCTTTATTTAAAGAGTTGACGACTAATAGATCACAATTTTTAGATAATAGCTTTTGTCTGCCATTTTCGATTTCATTTTCAGTTTCCATTGCGAAACCGCATAAAACCTGATGTGTTTTATGTTCACCTAAATATTTCAAGATATCCTGAGTCTTTTTTAAAGTTAAGGATAAGTCATTTTCTTGTTTTTTGATTTTTTGATTGCTGGTATGTTCAGGTGTGTAATCGGCAACTGCCGCAGCACAAATGATCATGTCAGCTTCTTTATATCGTTTTGTCATCTCTTGGAACATCTCTTCAGCACTTTCAATATGGATAACATCTATGTTGCGAGGTGCTTTTAACTGGGTAGGGCCACTGACAAGCGTGACCTCTGCTCCCAGATTGCGAGCTGCTTTTGCGAGGGAATAGCCCATCTTTCCGCTGGAATGATTGGATAGGAAACGTACTGGATCGATTTTCTCACGGGTAGGACCTGCATTGATCAATACCTTTTTTCCATTTAACGGTTTTTCTTTGACAAGGCCTTCCTCAATGGCGTCCATCAGCTGATCAAGTGCTGCCAGCTTACCGATACCGGTATCACCGCAAGCCAAATGACCACTGACAGGGGATATGATATCATAGCCATATTTCTCACATAAGCGGAGATTATCCTGCGTAACAGGATTTGTGTACATTTTTGTATTCATGGCAGGGGCAATCAGCTTTGGACAGTCGCAAGCCAGAAAAGTTGTCGTCAGCATATCATCACAGATGCCATGCACGGCTTTTGCGATAAAATTAGCTGTTGCCGGGACAACGATAAACAGATCCGCTTTCTGGGCAATTGAAATATGCTGGGTGGAATAAGAGTGCTGACGATCAAATGTATCACTCATCACCCGATGATGGGTCAATGATTCAAACTGCAAGGGAGCGATGAACTGGGTTGCATTCTGTGTCATGATGACCTCGACATCAAAATCTTTTTTCACCAGATCACTGACGAGCTGAACACTTTTAAAGGCACCTACACAACCGGTAATGCCGACAACGATAGTTTTTTTCATATATGTGCTCCTTTTGCCTTGAGGGCCTTGATAACTGCTGCTGAAATTATGGCCGCTAAAATGGCTTCTATGATACCATTCGTAAAGATGGTAGCTTTAATGACATTCATAAATGTTTCATAGGCAAAGCCGGCAGTAGCGGCATATTCTCTTCCGAAGAACAGCCAGATACCGGACATGACTAAGATCGTATTGATAAGTGAACCTGCCGCAGCACTGATCAGAATAGCCGGTGATTCACTGAGTTTTTTACGTAAAAGCTTATAAAGATACCCACTGCCAAGACCAATGCAAATACGCGGAACCATTGCAATCAGTATGGAAGAAAAATTACCATGGACCTCACCAATAGAATAAAAAGGTGAAAAACAGAATGAAAAGGCTGTGGGTCGAAAAGTCGCTGTGAAAATCGAAGACAGTCCAAATACGATTCCCAGAATAACGCCTTCCTTGGTACCTAATAAAATAGAAATAATAATAACAGGAATATGAAGAGTGGTTGCATTGATCGGCCCGATCGGTACAAAACCTAAAGGGGTAATCATAAGCACGATCTCAATTCCGATAAACATGCTGAGCAAGACCAGACGTCTTACTTTTTTAGATTGTGACATAGTTTTCTCCTTACTGTCGCTCTTTAAGATGCAACGTAACGGTATTATTATAGTCAACTTTGCTTATTTTTTCAATTTATTTTGTTTATAATTAAATGAAATGATATAATAAAATCATGAAAAGTAAAAAAATATTTATTTTATACGTTATCTGGATATGTTTTATCTGGTCTAATTCACTTCTTCCGGCGACCCAGTCAAGTAACTTATCAGGCAGTTTATCGTATCAGCTATACAGCTTATTACATTTACCTGTAGATTTTGAGTTATTTCATACATTTATTCGTAAATGTGCTCATTTTAGTGAATATGCCGTGTTAGGAGGATTGGCCGCATTCTCCTTTAGCTGTTGGAAAAAAGGCATAGGAACCAGCATATTGGTTGCTTGTCTTGATGAAACGCTGCAGTTGTTTATTGATGGGAGAAGCGGTCAGATAAGTGATGTACTGATCGATAGCGCCGGAATCCTATGTGGATTTTTTATTGTTTTTTTTATTACAAAGCATTTTTCTAAAAAGGACTGACAAATTTGTCATTCTGGTTGTAACTGATCGGAAAAAAGAATATACTGTGCATGTTTAAAGGGGAGGACATTTATGTTAAGTATCCGAAATTTTTCTAAAAGTTATGATGGAAAGCCTGCGGTGAAACAAATTAACTTAGAAGTTGAATCCGGTGAGATCTATGGCTTTATCGGTCATAACGGTGCCGGAAAAACGACTACGATAAAAAGCATTGCCGGTATTCTTGATTTTGAAGAAGGTGATATCCTGATCAATGGTAAATCCATTAAAAAAGATCCGATCGCCTGTAAATCGATCATGGCTTATATTCCTGACAATCCTGAATTATACGATGGGCTTTCAGGAATCAAGTATCTGAATTTTATTGCTGATATATATCGAATCAGCAGTGAAAGAAGAATGGAATTGATTAAAAAATACAGTGAGGCCTTTGAACTGGAAGCAAATCTCGGTGATTCCATTTCATCTTATTCCCATGGTATGAAACAGAAACTGGCAATTATTGCCGCTTTGATTCATGAACCAAAACTGCTTTTATTAGATGAGCCTTTTGTCGGTCTTGATCCAAAAGCAAGCCATATCTTAAAAACGATCATGCGTGAAATCTGTGATGAAGGAGGATGTATCTTCTTCTCCACACATGTGCTTGAAGTTGTAGAAAAGCTATGTGATCATGTATGTATCATTAAAAACGGCGAGATCATCAAGGATGGTACGGTTGAAGAGGTCGTAGGTGATCAGTCGCTGGAAGATGTTTTCTTGGAGCTGGCTGAACATGACTAATTTATGGCTTTTAATGAAGATTCAGATCCAGGGCCTTTTGTTTAGAACGACCACACACCGTAATAAGAAAAAGAAGGCTGCGGGATTTGGTATGCTGATACTGCTGGCAATATTATTCATGTATATGTCAGTCGTCTATGTTTCGGGAATGGTAGTGGCATTTCCAGAGGGATATCAGTATATTGCTTTATATGTCATGGGCATGGTAACGATATTTATGTTACTGGTCTTTGGTTATCAAAGTGCCGGAGGACATCTTTTTGGTTTTAAGGATTATGATCTTTTGATGTCACTGCCAATTAAGAAATCAGAAGTACTTGTAAGTAAATTTTTATCTTTTTTATTTCTTGAATATTTTTATGGTTTCTTTTTATTGGCACCTTCGATCGTAATTGTCGGTCTTGTATGCCATTATGGTCTGATGTACTATGTGTTAGGCTTCATTGCCTGGCTGATCATACCATTGGTACCAATGGTAATGGCAGCGCTTCTTGCTTATTTGTCTATGTATATGGCAGGAAAGTTTAAATATAAAAATCTGATGAATAATATTTTCTATATTATTCTGATGGGAGCCGTGTTCGTACTTATTTTCGCTTATCAGAGTCTGTTAGATCAGGAAGCGGGACAGCTGTTGGGGCTGGTTGCGAATATGGAAAGATATCTTCCGTTCATGTCTTTTCTTTTTGATGGCATGGTCTTTGGAAATATACTCAAGTATGTGTTAGGTATTTTGATCAATGTAGTGGTCTTTGGTTTATTTGTCGGATTATTCTCAAAGAATTTCATGAAATTAAATTCACAGATCAAATCCGGTTATAAAGTAAAAAACTTTAAACTTAGAGCCACGAAAGCAAATTCATCGTTTAAAGCTCTTTTCAATAAAGAATTAAGAACGTATTTCTCAAATACCGTATATTTTATGAATACGGCGGTGATGCCGATATTATTGGTGATCGGTTTTGCCTATCTGTGCATTTTTATGAGAGATGAAATTCAGCTTGTACAGAGTGTCATGCCTGAAATGATCATGCCGGTGTTCTGCGGGGCAATCTTATTCTTATCGCTGGTGAGCTGTACGACGAATTCTTCGATATCACTGGAAGGGAAAAACTTTGATTCTTTAAAATCCTATCCAGTCGATGTCATGGATATTTTTATGGCGAAGATGAGCGTTAATTTATTAGTCATCATACCTTGTGCACTGATATGCAGCGTGATGGCACTTATCTTTTTGAACTTATCAATGGGTGATTTTCTGTTATGTGTAGTAACGGCATTGACCAGCAGTTTCTTCATCAGTGCTTTAGGGTTGATCTTAAACTTACATTTCTATCGTCTGGATTGGGATAATGCTGCGGTTATCGTGAAACAGTCGATGCCGGTATATATTACGTCGATTGGTGGCATGGTTGCATCCTTTGGTATTATTTTCTTGGGATTGCAACTGACGGAATATCTTTCACCTACGATCATCGTCCTATTGTTGAATGGACTATTATTACTTTTTGATATCGTCTTCTTTATTTATCTCAATACAGGAGGACGAAAGCAATTCATGAAGATTCATTAAGAGGCCTCTTTTTTTCAATTATGGAATCCAGTTTTACTTAAAATAATATATAATATATGTAATTAAGAATGGGGGCGGTCATATGGGCAGAAGCAGTGGCGGGCGCAGCAGTAAAAGCTCTGAAAGCAGTGCACGCAGCAGTAAAGCAAATCGAAGCAGCAGCGGATCACATAGCAGTGGCGGTTTAGGGAATAAACGCTCTTCCGGGGGATTTAGCGGCGGAGGAAGATCTTCCGGTGGTTTTAGTGCCGGCGGACGTACTTCAGGAAGAAGTACAGCATCCTCTTCACCAAAGCCATCAACCGGCACATCTTCTAATAAGCGTCCAGAACCTGAAAGAAAACCTGATTCAGCATTTGAACATAAAGTAGTGTACACACCGCCTTATGATGATTATGATGAATCTTCATTTGATGAGGGGATAGAAAATCATGGTACTTATCATGTACCTCCTCCAAGACAACCAAAAGCAAAGGTAAGGAGAAAGCCAAAGCCTTCAAAACTAAGAAAGCCGAGAAAGTTTAGGTTCAAGATATTATTAAAAGGCTTCGGATATTTTTTTATCTTTTATGTATTGATCTCTACCATAATGAGCTTTCTTGGTTATTCACCTGCATCAACAGATGAAAATATTCCTGATAATACGACAAAAAGGGAACCTTTGCAGGGGATCGTCATAGAAACAGAGTGGTATGAGGATGAACTGGGATGGATACATGACAGTAATCTCTTAACAAAAGGATTGAATTATTTTTATTCTGAAACAGGCGTACAGCCATATATCATTTTGATCAAAGGTACTGATGAATTTTGGCAGGATTCTTTTGATGAAGCAGCGGCTGATCAATATTTAGAGGAATTATATAGAGAAAAATTCAGTGATGAAGGACATTTCGTCTTTGCTTATTTTTCATCTTTAGATGATTCAAAAGAAGAAATGAACGGTGAATTCCGTTATCTCAGCGGCTTAGAAGCTGATAAGATCATGGATGAGGAAGCATTCACTATTTTCTGGGCAAATTTTGAGAAAAACTATTATGATACTTCATTATCCATTGAGGAAATGATAGCGGATACTTTTGAAACCACAGGCAGGTCTATTATGAATATGCCTATAACGGGAAAAGACATCATAACAGTCATGATCGTAATCGGCATAGCTTATTTTATGATTCGCTTTTTCTATAAAAAAATTAAAAATAAGAATCAAAAGAAAGAAGATACGAAGATCTTTGCTCAGCCGTTAAAAACTTTTGGAACAGATACAAGTGAATTGGAAGAGAAATACAAATAATGTCTAAAAAAGCGCCTTTAGGGGCGCTATTCTTTAGAAAATGAATGGATATGCGTTAAATGGGATCATTTAACGAATTTTTAGAAAATTATACTGATATATTTTTATATTATATATTCAAAGAATGAAGATAAGTGTTTGATATACAGTTTATCTGTTTCTCACATATCAGATATTTATCTAAAAGCTTTTTTTGCTGCTATTACCACCAGCTAGCAGCTTTTTTTATGAAGAAAATGATTTTTGTGTTACAATATACAAAGATAAGGATGTGGGAAAATGGAATTTATAGTTTTATATATATTATGTGCAGTTATCATTGTGCTTTTATTTGTTTTATTGCTTAAGCCTAATAAAAATAAGGATGAAATGAGAAATCTTCATTCTAAGATTCAAACATTAAATGAAACACAGAAGGTCAGTAATGAACTGATGAGCGAACGTTTGCGTGAGATGAATGAAACGATCAAGGGGATGAATGAAATGTCATTTCAGACCAATGAATCCATTCGTAAACAGTTGTCGGAAACAACAAGTAAGCTAGAAGAAAAAGTGAATGGTCTTACCTTGCAGAATGAAAGCAAGCTGGAGGCGATGCGTTTAACTGTTGAAAGCAAGATCACCTCTCTGCAGGAGGATAATGCCAAGAAGCTGGAAGCGATGCGTCTTACCGTAGATGAGAAGCTGCAGGAAACTTTAGACAAGCGTATCAGTCAGTCATTTCAGTTGGTGAATGATCGTCTGGAACAGGTATATAAAGGCTTAGGAGAGATGCAGACGCTGGCAAACGGTGTAGGCGATCTGAAAAAGGTTTTAAGCAACGTTAAAACGCGTGGTATTTTGGGAGAAATTCAACTGAAGGCCATCTTAGAGGAAATCTTATCTCCGGAGCAGTATGAAGAAAATGTCGCTACTAAGAAAGGCAGCAGCAATGTCGTAGAATTTGCGATAAAGCTTCCCGGTGATGGCTCGGGATCAATCGTTTATCTGCCGATCGATTCAAAATTCCCGGGAGATAAATACGCCCAGCTGGTAGATGCTTATGATGAAGGTGATCCGGCGAAGATCGCACTTGCCCAGAAGGAATTGGATGCTGTTATCAAAAAGAGTGCCAAAGATATTCATGATAAATACATTGATGTTCCTAATACGACAGAATTTGCGATCATGTTTTTACCGTTTGAAGGGCTTTATGCGGAAGTGGTACGCCGAGGCTTTGTAGAAAGCTTGCAGCGTGATTATAAGATCAATATTGCGGGACCAACGACCATGGCCGCTCTTCTCAATTCGCTGCAGATGGGCTTTCGAACATTGGCGATTCAGAAGAGAAGCAGTGAAGTCTGGGAAGTATTGGGAGCTGTCAAGAGTGAATTTGAGAAGTTTGGTACAGTGTTAGAAAATACACAAAATAAATTGAATATGGCTCAAAAAGAATTGGATAATCTGGTCGGTGTACGTACTCGGCAGATTCAGAAAAAACTGGATAAGGTATCAAGTATCGATGCTTTGCAGTCAGAAAAAATATTGGAAATAAATCAGTCAAAAGAATCGACATCTGAATAGTGCTGTTTTATAATGATGCTATATGGAGGTGAAGCGGATGATTTATAAAATTCAGTTAAATGATGTGCTGGTAACGAGTAATTGTGAAATAAGCGAAGAAGAAGGTAAAGCTTATGTTGAATGGGCACAGAAAAAGTATGCCGGCAAGAAAATTGATGAAGTCAGGCTGAACTTCAATGGCGATGATGTTGATATTGAAACTCATTTGGCACCAGAGTCATTTGAAAAGATTCGTCGTATCACCGGTTATCTGGTAGGTACGGTCGATCGCTTCAATGATGCAAAGCGGGCTGAAGAAAGAGATCGTGTCAAACATATGTAAAAAGCTCAATGGCGAGCTTTTTATTTGGAGAATCATATGGAAATACAAAAGGAATTATGTGAATGGTTCGTGTCAAACCATCGAAAACTGCCCTTTCGTGAAAGTAAGGATCCTTATGCGATATGGGTAAGTGAAATCATGGCGCAACAGACAAGAATTGAAACGATGCTGCCTTATTATGAAAGATGGATGCAAGAATATCCAACCGTTACTGCTTTAGCAACCGCCCCCTTGGAAAAGGTGTTAAAGAGCTGGGAAGGACTGGGATATTATAATCGTGCGCGAAAGCTTCATGAAGGTGCTAAACAGGTCATTGAACAATATCAGGGACAGCTTCCGTCTGATGTGGAAGAACTGGAAAAAATCAGTGGTATCGGTCCTTATACGGCAGGGGCGATTGCCTCGATTGCTTTTGGTATGCCTGCTCCGGCTGTTGATGGAAACGTATTGCGCGTCGTAACACGGCTGCTGGAAATAGATGATGATATTTCAAAACAGAAAACAGTAAAGAAAGTAAAGGCAATCGTCAGTGAAATGATGATTGGAAGCAATCCGAGTGATTTTACGCAAGGCCTAATGGAACTGGGTGCTTTGGTCTGCATGCCACAGGTCATTCTTTGTAAAGAATGTCCCTTGAATCAAAAATGTCTTGGCTATGCGCATCAGACACAGATGAATTTTCCGGTGAAAACAAAACCTAAGAAAGCTCCTGTATTGACGTATCAGACACTTTTGATCATCAAAGATCATCAGATTCTTTTAAGTAAAGATGATCGGGATGGCCTGATGAAAGATTTTTATCGTTTGCCTCAATATGAAAGCTATGATACAGAGGGCTATACATTCATAAAAGAAATGAAACATGTATATTCCCATAAGGTATGGAAAATGAAAATATATGAATATCAAGATGGGAAAATACCGGATGATGAATATGTGAGATGGGTCGATATCGGACAATTGGATCAGCTTCCTATAATTGGTGCACATTTAAAGATCTTGAATCAAAGGATTCATAAAATCGGATAAGATCTCTATGTCGGAAGGCATAGAGGTTTTTTATTATTAAAAGTAAAAAAAAGTTTGAATAAAAATTG
Source organism: uncultured Traorella sp. (assembly GCF_944327115.1). Lineage (GTDB taxonomy): Bacteria > Bacillota_I > Bacilli_A > Erysipelotrichales > Erysipelotrichaceae > Traorella. Next base: position 172 of record NZ_CALVGS010000041.1, on the reverse strand, counting down.
GGAAAAATGAAGCTTGAGCGCATATATAAGAGTAGGAGGTAAAATTTTATGCAGAAAAAAGCTTCGCTTGATCAATCCTTTAAACATATCCTAAGATATAAGATCGTATTGGCTCATATCATGAAAGATTATCTGGAAGAATATATGAATGTTCCGATCAATGAGATCATGG
>NZ_CALVGS010000040.1 GCF_944327115.1 uncultured Traorella sp. | reverse complement strand
AGCATGGGGAAGGGATGGAATCCTGTGAAAGATTAAATCATAAGCTGACAATGGAACATTTCGCCAATGCCTTGCGCTTCAGAGAGAAGCAAAAGAAGGAGATGGGAAGGTGTCAGTGGAACCACGCTGCTAGAAAGGTAAGTGGGTATGCAGATAGGGAGTTACTTATTTGCATATGATTTTGGTTACAAAATCATTTTCTTGTCGCAAGATATGCCATTGGGCATACTTTATATTGAAAGGGTGTGACTATGCTTGCGATATTAAATAGTGATACACGCATGAATATGGTATATCAGTATCTAAAAAATAAGATGGAGTGTATCCTGCTTGATGATTTTACTGTTTTAAAAATGAAGTTTGATGCGATTCTACTGCCGATGTCCGGATGGAAGGATGACGGAGCCATGGTGGTTCGTGGTATTGATATGAAATGTCCAATAGAATTTTTTGATATGATCAAAGAGGACGGAGTCATCATATGTGGAAATATGACGCCTAAGATCAAAGAATTACCTTATAGAAAAATTGATTTAAATTCTTATGAGGCCTTTATTCAGGCCAATTCCAAACTTACTGCGGAAGGTGTTTTGTTTCTGCTTTTAGATAACACAAATCAGGGTCTTCTGGATCTTGATGTGGATCTGATCGGCTATGGGCATAGCGGTAAGGCAATCTATGAGCTGTTGAAAAGGATAGGCGTAAAAATACGGGTGGTTCGCCGAGTCGTATTGGAGGAAAGCAGTGATTTTGTAAGTGTTGATGAGTATCTCGGACTCAAACCTTCTTCGATCATCATCAATACTTCGATTACGAATATCATTGATGATCTGATGATACACAAGATGGATGAAAATCTGATCGTCAATCTGGTAAGAAGTGCCTCCTTTAATGAAGCGCTGCTTCGCCAGCGACATTGCAGAATCGTTCATGCCGGACCGCTTCCCGCTATTTTTTCACCGCAAAGTGCTGCCCATGTCATGCAGGAAACGCTTATGGATATCTTATATGAAAAATAAGCTGTTGGTTGGGATCAGCGGATCCTTCTGCAATCATGAACGCGTTCTATGCGAACTAAAAAAGCTTTATGATGAATATGAGCTCAGCTTTGTCTTTACTAAAAACGTTGCGATGCTTGATACACGTTTTTCCAGTGCTGCTGATTTAATGAAAAAATGTCAGGCATTGACCTCACATCCGATCATTACGAATATAGTGGAAGCAGAAAAGATCGGACCGCTCAATGATTTTGATCTGATGGCAATCGTACCATGCAGTGCCAATACGCTTTCCAGAATCGTCCATGGTGCTTATGATTGTCCGGTAGCATTATGTGCAAAAGCAATGGTACGCAATCAGAAAAACGTGTTAATAGGGATCGCAAGCAATGATATCTTAGGCATTAGTGGTGTGAATGTCATGAAAGTGATCAATATGAAGCATTTCTACATCCTGCCGTTTTATCAGGATGCTTGTGAGCTGAAACCGAATAGCTGTACAAGTGATTTTACACAACTGAAAGCTGCTTTGGATTTAGCTTATAAATCTAGGCAGATACAGCCAATATTAATGGAGAAAAAACAATGAAAAAATTATATACGGCCCTTATTACACCCTTTACGATCACAAACGACATTGATTATCCGGCCCTTGATAAGATCATCTTACGTCTTTTAGATGAAAAGGTAGAAGGATTTGTGGTATGTGGTACAACGGGTGAAAGCTCGACATGCAGTGAAAATGAAAAGCTTGCCTTGCTGGAACATGTGATTGAGCTTTGTGATCACCGTGCCGAGATCTATTTTGGGATCGGCAGCAGCAATACCTGTGATTCCATGCGCCTGTTGAAATTAAGTGAAGCGTTGGATTTTGAAGGCTATCTGATCGTGACCCCTTATTACAATCAGCCTACACAGTTTGGGTTATATGAACACTTTTCAACGCTTGCGACTGAAACTAAAAAGAAGATCATGCTTTATAATGTGCCTGCAAGATGTGGCGTATCATTGAGTGCGGCAACTGTTATCAAACTGGCAAATGATTTTGAAAATATCGTTGCGTTGAAGCAGGCTTCAAGAGATCTGGAAATGGTCAAGGAAATATTAAATGCCACCCAAGATTTTATTGTGCTCAGCGGCAATGATGATTATCTTTTAGAAGGAATCACAAGCGGAATGAGCGGAGTCGTCAGCGTCATTGCTCATTTTGCGGCTTTACAGATGCACGCTTTCTTTGAAGGCCTTGAAGAGGGAAGAGATGTCAGTGAGCTGGATATCTTTTTTAAGAAGCTTGCACATCTATGTTTTTTAGAATCTAATCCGATCGTAATCAAATACTTGCTGAGTCAAAAGAATGAATGTGAGAATGTATTACGTCTGCCAATGACAGCGATTGGTTATGAAGCCAGAGTGGTTCTTGATCAAAATTACGACAAATTATTTATGGAATCTTAGATATCATTCTTTTATGAAAGTAAAATGTATCGATGAACAGCATGAGAATGATCTGACGATGGTCATCAACGAATTTATCAAGGATAAGAAGGTCATTGATATTAAGTTTTCTAATGCCTGTTTCAAAAACAATGATGAACAGATCTATTGTTTCAGCGCATTGATCCTCTATGAGGAATAAAACTCTTTTTATCCGGCATACTAAGTCGTGGAGGAAAAAACGATGGAAAATAAAACTAAGATCAATTGCTCGGTCATGTCATGTATCTTTAATAACCAGAAAATTTGTGATGCTCATGAAATCAGTGTCGGATGTGATCGCTGTGCAAGTCCTAACTGTACCCATGAAACTGAATGTGTTTCATTCCGTATGCGTACAGAGTAATTGCTGTTAATTCTTGAAAGGATCTCCTGAAAAATGCAGGAGATCTTTTTATAGTACCATTTAGCTGTTAATTGTGATACAATGTTGACGAGGTGTTGTCATGAAAAAAACAGGAATACTGCTGTGTTTAACACTTTTGCTGGGAGGCTGCTTTCAATCGAATGGCAGCAATGAACAGGAGCAGAATGAAAGATATGAAAACTTTATGGAGCTGCTGATTGACAATTCGAAGCAGATTACCACGAATATACCGTTTGACTGGGATTTTCAGATGGAAAAAAGCGAGGATGGCTACATATATGAGGTCAGAATCTTTAATCCAAGAGTTGCAATGAGCAATGTTCAGATGATCGGGGCAAATATTGCGGAGATCAATGAAAAACAGGTTGCACCAAGTATCGGTATCTTTGAAGATACGGTATATAACATGATCCCGAATCAAGTCAATGTCGACAGAGGGTATTATGAAGGAATAGGTATCAGCGGTACGAGCAGCGAGAAGGCGTTCGTGCTGAATTGTCTTGTTGTTTATCGAGATAGGAATCAGACAGACAATTATATATATTTTATCATTAATGCGAATTATGATGATTTTGTAGGTGAAGAGGTAGTGGATGGCAATGAATGAAAATCGTAAGCAATCGATCATATTTGGAGGACTGATTTCCAGTGCCGGGGTATTGCTTTCCAAGGTGTTGGGATTGGTCTATGTCATACCGTTTAATATGATTGCCGGAGATCAGAATATTCGATTTTATGGTTATGCTTATAACATCTATTCTTATCTTTTGAATATATCGGTAGCCGGTATTCCGTTTGCCATTGCGACGATGGTAGCTAAATATTATAACGTAAAAGACTATAAGACAGCTTTGCTGATCAAAAAACTTTCTTTGGGACTGATGATGGCTTTGGGTTTTGCCGGAATGTGCTTTGTCCTGCTGACCAGCACCCAGCTTGCGGAATTGATACTTGCCAAAGGAAGCAGTGCGGAAGATATTGAAATTACGAAGAACGTATTGATCATCATTTCTTTTGCTTTGTTTTTTGTACCGGTGCTGAGCGGTTATCGCGGCTTTTATCAAGGCTTGAAGAGGATGGAGCTTTATGCTTTTTCACAGGTTTTTGAACAGCTGGTCAGAGTATTTTTCCTGTTAGGTGCAGGGGCCATCGCTGTCTATATTTTTGATAAAGATCAGATATGGGCCGTATATTTTGCGGTCTTCTCGGCAACTGTTTCAGCGATTTGTGCTTTACTGCATATTTATAAGTATGATAAGCAGGAAACAAAGGAAATGAGGGAATTGGCGGCAACCCAAGAGAGAATTGCCAACAATAATCCTAAGCTGTTGCTAAGAGAGCTGATCATCATCGCGATCCCTTACTTTGTTTCTTCGATCGTTGCCTATTCTTCGGATATGATCGATCTGATGTTCTTCTCAAGAGCCCTGGAATCCACCGGAATGAATGCTGATTTAAGTAATTATATTTATGGTACGGTCATAGCGATGCATACGAAAAAGATCATTGCGATACCGCAGATCCTCGCTGTCGGTTTCAGTGCCTCGCTGATTCCTTATATTACTACTGCTTTGGAAAGCAAAAATTTCAAGCAGGTCTGCAAGCATGTGAAGGATACGTTAGAGTCAGTGCTTTATATCGTTTTGCCGTTGTCCTTCTGTTTGTTTTTCTTTTCAAAAGAAGTCATGTATCTGTTATTCGGTAATCCTACACTTTCCATGAGTGATGGTCTGGGTCAGGTCGTGGCAACGATCCAGCAGCTTGATTACGAGGATTATCTGATGCGCTATCGTGTGATAGATGCGATCTTCGGAACGATCGCACCATTATTTACATCACTGTTGATTGCCTGCCGATTGCGTAAGGAACCTTTGATTTCTTTAGCTGTTGGAGCTGTCGTGAAGTTTATTTCATTATTTTTCTGTGTCCAGATCTTTGGAATGACCGGGGCAACGATGTCCAATCTGCTTTCTTATATCACGATCATCGTGATGGATGTTTATTATCTCAATCGTCAATATAAGATCAATTGGAATTATACGTTAAGAAAGATCTTGGTGATGTGCTTCTGTCTTTTGCTGACAAGTCTTGTATATATGGGGCTTCATGCGATCTTTGGAGATATTACCCGCTTTGGCAGAATTGAGATGATACCGCTGTTTGTATTGGAAGGAGTGATCGTCCTGATCGTCTATGTAGCTTTGACGGCTGTCTTCCAGCTTCCGCAGCAGCTTTTCCATATCAATTTTAAGATGATCATCAGAAAGCTGAAAAGAAGATGAGATTGGATAAATATCTTGCCCATGCAAATCTGGGAACGCGCAAGGAAGTTAAAGCGCTGATACGACAGTCAAGGATCAAGGTCAATGGCTGTGTCGTAAAAAAAGAGGATCTGAAGATCAATGAAGCAGAAGATATCATTTTATTTAATGATCAAAGGATCATTTATCAAAAATATGTTTATTATATGTTGAATAAGCCGCAGGGAGTCGTCAGTGCGACAACAGACCGTAAGGATAAAACAGTTTTAGATTGTTTTGATATTCCTTTAAGAGATGATGTATTTCCGATTGGCAGACTGGATAAGGATACGGAAGGGCTGCTTTTGATCAGCAATGATGGAGCACTGGCCCATCGTCTGCTTTCTTTAAGATATCATGTTGACAAAAAGTATTACGTGCAGTGTGCAAATGAGGTGACAGAAGAGATGCTTTCAAAGCTTGAACAGGTCATCGAGCTCAAAGATGAAATCTATCAGCCGGGCAGGGCCGAGCGGATCAGTTCAAAGGAGATCTATCTGACAATTCAGGAAGGAAAGTATCATCAGGTCAAGCGTATGCTTCATCATGTCGGAAATGAGGTCGTTTATTTAAAAAGAGTGGCGTTTGGTCCGCTGAAGCTGGATGCTCGCCTAAAGGCAGGAGAATGGCGCAGCTTAAGTGAGGATGAAATTAAAGAATTGGGAGGACAATTATGAAACAATATCTGGATTTATGCAGACATGTCATGGAAAATGGTGAGATGAGAATGGATCGTACCCATACGGGTACGAAATCCTGCTTTGGATATCAGATGCGGATGGATCTTCGGGAAGGATTTCCTTTACTGACGACCAAAAAGGTATTTTTCAAGGGAATTGCATTAGAGCTTTTATGGTTTATCAGCGGTTCTACGAATATCCAGCCTCTCGTTAAGGATCATGTACGTATCTGGAATGAATGGCCTTATGAAAAATATAAGCAATCTGATGCTTATCAGAATGAGAGCATGGAAGAATTTATCGAAAAGATCAAAAATGATGATGATTTTGCGAAGAAGTATGGTGATCTGGGTCCGGTTTACGGACATCAGTGGCGTGATTTCTTTGGGGTGGACCAGCTGGAAAATCTGATCCATGATTTGAAAAATGATCCTTTTTCCAGAAGACATATCATCAGTGCATGGAATCCTGCCCAGATCAAAGATATGGCTCTTCCTCCTTGCCATGCCTTTATGCAATTCTATGTTTCCTCAGATAAAAAATATTTATCCTGTCAGCTCTATCAGCGAAGTGCCGATGTATTTTTAGGAGTACCGTTTAATATTGCCTCTTATGCCCTTTTTACACATATGATAGCTCAGGTCTGTGGTTATGAAGCAAAGGAGTTCATTCATACCTTTGGAGATGTCCACATTTACAGCAATCATTTTGAACAGATCGAAACCCAGCTTTCAAGAGAACCAAGAAAGCTTCCGAAGCTGGTCATGAATCCGAATGTGACAAGCATCTATGATTTTACATATGATGATTTTAAAATCGTTGATTATGATCCATGGCCGGCAATCAAAGGAAAGGTCAGCGTATGATTTCCCTTATCGTTGCTTATGATGTCAATCATCTGATTGGCAAGGATGGCTGGATGCCATGGAACATCAAAGAGGATCTGAAGCATTTTCGTGATTATACGATGAACAAGGATCTGCTTGTGGGCCGTAAGACCTTTGAAGGCTTCAAGAAGCCCTTGCCGCATCGCTTTCATTACGTGCTGACAAGGGGAAACTATGAATATCATGATGATGCCGTAAAGGTCATTCATGATATAAAAGAAGTCATTGACAAATATAAAAATAATGACAAAGAATTAGTTGTCATCGGTGGGGCACAGGTTTATAAAGAAGCCTTGCCTTATGTAGATAAAATGGTGATCAGCGTCATCGATCAGGCATATGAAGGAGATACGTATTTTCCTGATTATGATGAGGATGATTTTGAAACGGTCAGCATTCAGAAATATGAACGATTCAGTGTCGTAACACTGCAAAGAAAGGAAGCATAATATGCGTTTTGTAGATATAATTGAGAAAAAAAGAGATGGACTTGCCTTAACACAAGAGGAGATTTCCTTCTGGATCAAAGGATATGTAGATGGAAGCATTCCGGATTATCAGGTCAGCGCTTTATGTATGGCCATCTATTTTCAGGGAATGAATGATGATGAGATCGCATGGCTTTGTGATGAGATGATGCATAGCGGTGAGATCATTGATCTGAGTGATATTGCCGGCATCAAAGCAGATAAGCATTCAACAGGTGGTGTAGGTGATAAGACATCCCTGTCATTGGCACCGATGGTCGCTGCCTGTGGCCTGAAGGTTGCAAAGATGAGCGGAAGAGGGCTTGGCCATACCGGCGGAACTTTAGATAAGGTTGAATCAATTGATGGCTTTCAGGTTGCTTTGGATGAAGAACAGTTTAAAAAACAGGTCAATGAAATCGGTTTGGCCATCATCGGTCAGACCAAACAGCTGGTACCTGCGGATAAGAAATTATATAGCTTACGTGATGTGACTGCAACCGTAGATTCCATTCCGCTGATTGCCTCAAGCATCATGTCCAAAAAGCTTGCCAGTGGATCTGATACGATCCTTTTAGATGTGAAATTCGGAGATGGAGCTTTTATGAAGACTCCTGAGGATGCGGAAAAGCTGGCACGTACCATGATAGCAATCGGCAAAAAATTAAATAAGGATACCCGTGCCATGATCTCCAGCATGGACCAGCCGTTAGGCAATGCGATCGGCAATGCCTTAGAGGTTGAAGAAGCCATTGCCACTTTAAAAAATGAAGGTCCTGAAGATTTTAAAGAATTATGCATGAATGCCGGTGCAATCATGCTGATGCAGGGAAAACTGGCTGAAAATGAACAGGAAGCAAGAGCCATGCTTCAGAAAAATATTGATAACGGTGCTGCTCTTGGCAAGCTTGTTGAAATGGTCAAGGCACAGGGCGGAAATCCTGAGCAGGTCCTCCATCCGGAGCTGCTTCCTAAGGCAAAGATGCAAATCGAACTGGCATCTAAAAAAGAGGGTTATGTGAAACGCTTGAAGGCATTGGAGCTGGGAACATTGGCAATGCAGATCGGTGCCGGAAGAGCGGTAAAGGAAGATACGATCAATCATGCTGTGGGAATCGTTCTTCATAAAAAAGATGGTGATCATGTTGAGATTGGTGATTCTTTAGCGACCATCCATACAGATCAGCCATTGAGCGATGAGTGGATCGATCATTTCTATGATTGCTTTGAAATGAGCAATGAAAAGGTTGAAAAGGCACCATTGATCTATAAGGTTATTGAATAACATGAAAAAGCATTTTCTTTATGAGAATGCTTTTCTTTTTATCATATGCTATAATATTTACATATTGAGGTGATCTTATGGGTGGTATAAGCGTTCTTATTCTAATTAGCATCTTATCGGCAATTTTTTATTTTTTTGTCGCAATCTTTCTTATTCTCATGGCTTATCTGTTATTTACCTATGTATTTGAAAGCATTGCGTTGATGCAGATTTATAAAAATGCCCATGACAGCGGATATTGGCAGGCATGGATCCCCTTTTATAATAAATATCTTTTGGGAAAAGCAGCCCATTCAAACAGGCTTGGTGGGATACTGGCATTGAATAATTGTTTGATCATATTGCTAGGTTTCTATTTTTATCATTTTCAAAGCTTTCATGCAGTTTTGTTCGTAGTATTTCTTTTATTGCTGCTATGCGGCTTTATCTTAGATTGTTTTCTGTCACATAAAATATTTAAACAGGTAAGTGCACGATATGCAGATATCCTGACTCTTTTCAGTGTATTAAGCTTGGGGGTCTTGCGTGTCATCTTTCTTTTTCTGATAAGAAAGAGTTCTTCGATCGATGTCTAACTTTTCTCATTACCTCATAAAATAGGATGAGGTGGTTTATGAAAAAAGTAGTTCTCTTATTTTTATGCTTTTTTTGTTTTACACAAAATGTTCATGGTGAAGAAGAGCTGGCGGCTCATGCCCAAAGTGCTTATCTTATTGAGGCGACAACAGGAAAGGTGCTTTACGATAAGAATGGTGAAGAAAAGCTTTTTCCTGCCAGCATGACAAAGATGATGAGCTTGATCCTTGTTTATGAAGCCCTCAATAATGGTTCTTTAAAGTCAGAGGAGATCTTGAGCATATCAACAAATGCTGCCAGCATGGGAGGCAGCCAGGTTTTCTTGCAGCCTAATGAACAGATGAGCGTCAGGGATCTTTTAAAAGCAGTTTGTATTTCAAGTGCAAATGATGCGATGGTGGCACTTGCGGAAAGGATCAGTGGCAGCGTATCTGAATTTGTTGCCAGGATGAATGAAAAAGGCAGTGAATTGAATTTAGTCAATACACATTTTGAAAATACGACGGGATTGCATGATGAAAATCATTATTCATGTGCCAAGGATATGGCATTGATCGCCAAAAAGCTGATCGAAGTGGGAAAGGAGGAGCTTCTTTCCATTACTTCTACTTATGATGCCTATATTCGTGAGGATAGTGCCAATCCGTTCTGGCTGGTCAATACCAATAAGCTTGTCAAGCATGTAGAAGGTGTCGATGGCTTGAAAACCGGTTTTACCCAGGAAGCATTAAGCTGTATTACAGTTACGGCCAAAAAGGATGATTTACGTTTGATCGGTGTGGTGATGAAGGAACCGGATTCTAAAACGAGAAATGCGGAAGTGATGGAAATGATCAACGTTGGTTTTTCTAAGGTCATCTATCAGCCTATTTTCAAGAAGAATGAGGTATATCAGCGTCATACCTTTGAGGTCGGGCTGCCGCATGAGGTTGATCTGATTTATTTGAATGATGTAGGTGTTGTTTTGAATAAGGATGAAAAGGTAGATGTGACTTCACAGATATTTACACAGACACGCTTTGATCTGCCGTTAGATGCTCAAGAGAAGATCGGTGAAGTAAGGATCATCTATGATAATCAAAGTGAAAGTATCGTTGATATCGGTGTGGCACAGAGCGTTTCCAAGATGCAGTTTTTGGATTATTTTCAGATGTCTTTTTGGCGAGTTTTGACTTAGTTTGTCGCAAGTCACCACATTTGTTTCATAACGTGATAAAATGAATCCGAAAGGAATGAGTTATGCGCGTTGAAAAGAAAAAAGATGTGTTGACTTTTTATTTAAATGAAGATGTAGATGATTATCAGATTTCGCTGATCAAAGAAGAATGTATTCGTTTGATCGATTCAGTGCATCCGGCAAAGGTCATTCTGGACTTTACTGATGTCAGCTTTGTGGATAGTACAGGTATCGGTTTTGTGCTTGCACGCTACAAGCAGTGTGCATCGAATCAGTGTGAGTTAGTATTAAGAGGCTTGAATCAGCATCATCGGGTGATATTTGCCATGTCGGGACTTTTTCATCTGATCAAGGAAGAGGCTTGCTTATGAATAAAGTAACGTTAAAATTTAAAAGCCGTATGGAAAATGAATCATTTGCGAGGATCACGGCCTGTGCTTTTCTTTCTCCCCTCAATCCAACGATCGAGGAGATGATGGAGATCAAGACGATCGTTTCCGAAGCGGTGACCAATGCCATCCTTCATGGATATGATTCAAATCCCAATAAGCTTGTGAAGCTGGAAATCGGCTATGATGATAATGGCTGTGTGACAATGATCATCAGTGATTCGGGAAATGGCATTGAAGATATCAGGCAGGCGATGGAGCCTCTATATACAAGTAAGGCCGAGCTTGAAAGAAGCGGGATGGGGATGACGATCATGCAAACCTTCTCAGATAGCTTTGATGTGATTTCACGTCTGAAAGAGGGTACGAGCGTTGTCGTCCAGAAACAGCTACAAAAATCTAAGTAATCTTGAGCTGATACGCATCATTCAAGAAAATGATGAAGAAGCGAAGGAATACTTCGTATTAAAAAATCAGGGATTGGTTTATTCATGTATTCAGAGATTCTTATATAAAGGAAATCGTGAGGATCTTTTCCAGATCGGTATCGTTGGTCTGATGAAGGCACTCAATCACTTTGATCTTTCCAAGGATGTCCAGTTTTCTACCTATGCGATTCCGATCATCTTAGGAGAGATCAAGCGTTCTTTCCGTGACGATGGTTCGATCCGCATTTCGCGTTCGATCAAGGAGAATTATAGCCGTATGCTTGCGCAAAGGGAAAGGCTGATACATGAGCTGAACAGTGAGCCCACTTATGAGCAGATCGCCGCTGCCTGTGCATGCAGCATTGAAGAGGTCTATATTGCCTTTGATGCCCATCAGCATATTTCCAGCATTGATGAACAGATCACTGAAAGTGATGGAAAGACGATTACCCTTAATGATCAGCTTGCGGATGTGGTAAAAGATGAGGTCCTTATATTAGGCTTAAATCATGAAATCAGCTTTCTTAGCAAAAAAGAAAAGCTCATCCTTTATTTCCGTTACACCTTGGGATTCCGCCAGAGTGAGGTGGCCAAACGTCTTAACTGCACACAGGTACAGATTTCCAGAGCTGAGAAAGGTATTCTGCAAAAACTGAAAGATAAAATGATTTAATCAAATCCTCCTGTTCATACTAATGAAAAGGAGGATTTTTTTATGAATCAAAAAGAATTGCATGAAATCAGTTCACGCCATCAGGTGAATGACCACAAGGCAAGAAAAGCATTGATAGCCTTTATCAGTGCAGGGATGCTGGCAGTATCCGGTCAGCTTTTGAACGACTGGCTGATGATATATTTTTCTAAAGAAAATGCCGGTATCTTAACGATCTTATTCTTTATATTCATCGCCGCGATACTTACCGGCATGGGAATTTATGACAAGCTTGCGAAATATGCCGGAGCAGGACTTTTCATTCCTATTACAGGATTTTCAAACGCACTCTCCAGCTCAGCGCTGGAATGTAAACGGGAAGGATTGATTTATGGTATCGGAAGCAATATGTTCAAGCTGGCAGGCTCGGTCATTACTTATGGAATTGTCAGTGCGATCATCTTTTCTTTGATCACCTATTGGGTAAGAATGTTATGACGACGCTGCAATTTAAGAATGTCTATGTGAAAAGTGAAAATGTCATTGTCGGAAAATTAGAAAAAGAAGGACCCTTAGGTTCTTATTTTGATGATTATACCTGCGATCCCTATTTGAATCAGCCTTCCTTTGAACAAGCAGAAATAGAAATGAATCGTCTATGTGTAGATAAATGTCTGAAAAAAGGAAAGGCTGAAACGGTGGATCTGATCTATGCCGGAGATTTGATCAACCAGCTTTGCACCCATTATTTAGCAAGTGAATTGAAAGCTCCTTTTGTAGGACTCTATGGTGCCTGTTCCAATTCGGCATTGACGATTGGTCATGCGGCGATGGCAGTAGAACATCTGCATATGAAGCATGTCCTCGCTTTTACAAGCTCTCATACACAGGCTGCGGAACGTCAGTTTCGATACCCGAATGAATACGGTGTACAGAAAAAAGAATGTTCGACATCGACGGTTACTGCCAGCGGTGCAGTTTTGTTAAGTAATGAATTTTCTGACCTTAAGGTTACCTCTTTTACGATCGGCAGTGTCGTCGACTGGCAGTTTAGCGATGTCAATGATATGGGAAAGGCCATGGCACCGGCAGCTTATCAGACGATCATGACTCATTTTGAAGATCTGGGGCGCACCTTTGATGATTATGATCTGATCGTTAGCGGGGATCTGGGAAAGATTGGTTATGCAATGCTGTCCGAAATGATCGAAAAAGCCCGGTTCCAGTTAGAAAATAAGCTGAATGACTGTGGCATCATGATCTATGATATCAATCATCAGGATGTCTTTTGCGGCGGCAGCGGATGCGGATGTTCCATGGCCGTTTTACTAGGAAAGCTATTCAAAGATCTAAGAAGCAAGAAGATGAAGAGAATCTTATTGGTAGCGACCGGTTCTTTGCATAATGTTTTTTTGACTCAGCAAAAGCTTTCAATCCCAAGCGTTGCCCATGCCATCTGCATTGAAAGGAGCTAGTATGACTTATTTATACGGATTTTTATTTTGCGGTGGATGTGCCTTGGCCGGTCAAATGATCTATGATAATACAAAGCTGACTCCCGGCCACATCACCTCCTTATTTGTAGTTATCGGTTCATTGCTGGAATGCTTAAACGTTTATGATTTTCTGATCCGCATCTGTGGTATCGGAGCCACATTGCCGATTCTCTCATTTGGTCATTCACTGACGCATGCTTCACTCAGTGCCGCTCAGAATGAAGGCTGGATCGGTATCCTAACAGGTTTATTTGATAAGACTGCCAGCGGAATCAGCTTTGCGATCTTTATGGCTTTCTGGGTAGCCATTTTCTTTAAAGCCCATGATTGAACGATTACGAAATCTTGAATCCTTTGATATCGTCAAGCATGAGGTCATCCTGAATCATCAAAGCGTCTTCATGATGTTTCTTTCCTCACTGACATCAACAAGTTCAATTACTTCTATCATCGAAGGCTTTCTATTTAGTGAAGATCAGGATCCGTTATGTTTTTTCAATGGTTCTTCTGAAAAGATTGACGACTATTCTAAAGCTGTTTTTTTATTGATGAGCGGACAATGTCTGGTATGTATTCAAGATGAAGTCTATGCTTTAGAAACACGTGCTTATCCAAATCGGGGAATCGAAAATCCGAATATTGAAAAAAGCATTCGCGGCAGTCATGATTCCTTCAGTGAAAATATCCTTTTTAATGTAGGGCTCATTCGCCGTCGTATCAGAAGCGAAAAGCTAAAGATCGAGCTGACACAGGAAGGCAGGATGACTCAAAATGATATTGCTGTCTGTTATATGGATGATAAGGCAGATCACCGGCTTCTTGGGGATATACAAAAACGAATGATGCTTAATCAAAACATTGAAATCAATAATGAACGTAATCTTGTTGAAGTGCTATATGGCAAAACGCTAAATCCTTATCCCCATGTACGTTATTCCGAACGTCCCGATATCTGTGCGATACATCTGCTTCAAGGACATATCATCATTTTGGTAGACAACATGCCAAGTGCCATGATCCTGCCGACTACTTTCTTTGAACAGCTTTCACAGATCGAGGAATATACCCAAACGCCGATCGTTTCATTTTTTACACGGTTGATCCGTTATTTAGGTGTCTTTATGAGCATCTATCTTTTGCCTTTCATCATCGTATGCATGCTAAGTCCCCATTCCTTCTTACAGCTTCCGGCAGAAAGCCGTAATATCGGATTTATCGCCTTTCAGGTCTTGATCTGTGAGCTTTTGATCGAATGGATCCGTCAGTCCTTTCTGTATGCACCTAATTTGATCAACAGTATGATGGGCTTTCTGGTTGTCTTTGTCCTAGGTGATTTTGGAATTGAAATGGGAGCTTATACGAAAGAGATCCTATTGCTTGTCGCATTAAGCAATCTGGGTAATTTTTTAACTCCATCCTATGAAGTGGCACTGGCGAATAAGATCATGCGTATCATGCTGACGATGCTGTCATTGGCCTTTCAAATAACCGGCTTTTGTATCGGCCTGCTCATTCATTTTTTATTGCTTCTGACAACACGTACGTTTAAGCTTCCATATCTTTATCCTTTATTTCCTTTTGATATCAAAGAATTGAAGCGTATGATCGTAGATACCAATATCTATACAAAATAGATTAAAAAAAGAAAAAAAGCTTAGGCAGCATGAGCAATTGTGCTGTCATTTATTTATATCTGAGCATCATATGACCATTGATGGATGGACAGGCATTTATAAATTATTTCACAATGTTTTGGCTTGAAAACGGTTTCACCTTATCGGATTTAGTGCTATAATAGTTATAATTGTTTCATAAAGACGTTGATTTGGTAAGGAGGAGAATTATGAAAATAGTGGTATGTGTCAAACAGGTACCGGATACTCAAAAGGTACAAGTAGATCCTGAAACAGGCGTCCTTATCCGTCAGGGCATTGACACGAAAATGAATCCATATGACTTATATGCACTAGAAACTGCTTTTCGTATCAAGGAAAAAACACAAGCTGAAATTTATGTGATCACGATGGGACCCGATTCGGCAAAGGCTGTTTTATATGAGTCCATGGCCTTAGGTGCTGATGATGCATGGCTGATGAGTGACCGTCGTTTTGCCGGGGCAGATGTTCTGGCAACATCCTTTACTCTGGCACAGGGAATTAAAACGATGGGCCATGTCGATCTGATTTTGTGCGGTAAGCAGACGACTGACGGGGATACGGCTCAGGTAGGTCCTGCGATTGGAGAAGTGCTGAAAATTCCTCATGTCAGTTGGGTGCGGAAGCTGATTGATGCTGATGAAAAGGGAATTACGGTTCTGCAGGAAATGATGGACAGCGTGGCTGAGGTACGTTTGAATTATCCATGTCTTCTGACTGTCGAAAAAGGTATCTTTGAACCGGGACTGCCTTCATATCTTAAGATGAAGGAGGCAAAAAAGAAAGATATTCATTTATTAACGATGGATGATTGTGAATGTCGTGATATCCGGCGATATGGGTTAAGCGGTTCACCTACCCAAGTAGAGAAGATCTTTGAGCCATCCTATGATTTAGAATCTGTACGCTTGGAAGGCACGAGTGAAGAAAATGCATCTGCATTATATGATAAGCTTTTAGAGTTAAAAGTGTTCGAAGGAGGAAAGAAACATGGCACAATTGGTAATTAATCATGATACGTGTATTCAGTGCGGGTTATGTGTAGCACAATGTCCTTTTGCTGCCATGTCGATGGTCGATGGAAAAGTAGAGATCAATGCGGCATGTAAGATGTGCCGTATCTGTGTAAAAAATTGTCCCGTAAATGCGATTCATATAGAGGAAGAGCAGAAAGCTGAAGTGGATAAAAGCCAATGGCAGGATATTTTGGTATATATCGAGCATGATCATGAAATGATTCATCCTATCAGTTACGAATTGATCGGAAAAGCACTTGAATTAGCCAGACCTGTTCATATGAAGGTTGCTGCCTTGATGGCCGGTAAAAATATCAAGAAGCTTGCGGAAGAACTATTATATAGCGGTGTAGATAGGGTTTATTTATATGAAGATGACAGCTTGGAAATATTTCGTGTCGATAGCTATGCCAATGTTTTTGAGGACTGTATTCATCGAATGAAACCCTCTGTATGTCTTGTAGGTGCAACGACAACAGGACGTTCACTGGCTCCGCGGGTGGCTGTCCGTTTCCAAACAGGTTTGACAGCAGATTGTACTTCACTTGAAATGCGTGAAAATACCGATTTGATCCAAATCCGTCCGGCCTTTGGTGGAAATATCATGGCCCAAATCATTAACACGAGATGTCGTCCGCAATTTGCGACCGTACGATATAAGGTCATGAATGCTTCTGAGAGGTTAAGAAAGCCGCAAGGAAAGATCATTGAATGTGAGGTCAGTGATGAAATAAAAAAATCAGATATTGAAATTCTTAAAGTAGAAAAAAAGGCCAAGGTTTCAAGCATAGAAGAAGCTGAAAGCTTAGTTGTTGCCGGCTCAGCGATCAAGGATGAAAAAGGAATGGAAATGATTCGTGAATTTGCATCGCTTTTAAATGCTTCCGTTGCAGTGACTCGTCCAATGGTTGAAAAGGGATTGGGACATGTCAATCAGCAAATCGGATTATCAGGACGTACCGTCAAGCCTAAATTAATCATTACATGTGGTGTCAGCGGTGCTATTCAATTTACGGCAGGGATGAAAGACAGTGAGATGATCATTGCCATCAACAAGGATCCTCATGCACCGATCTTTGATCTGGCACATTATGCGGTTGTAGATGATATTTATACGTTGATACCTAAGCTTATTGCGAAAATTAAGGAGGGTAAATCATGAAGCCTTATAAGAAAGTTGATGAAAAGGATCTTGAAGTTTTAAGAAGCTTTGTTTCTGAGGATCGGATCTTTGTGAATGATGACATTCATCCTGATTATTCTCATGATGAAATGATGATATACGGGAAAAGGAAACCCGAGGTTGTCATTCAGATAAAAAATGCCCAGGAAGCAGCCAAGATCATGAAATATGCTTCTGAAAAGAATATTGCGGTAACACCTCGAGGAGCCGGAACCGGTTTGTGCGGCGGCTGTGTGCCTTTAGAAGGCGGTATCGTTGTCAATACTTCCTTGATGAATCATATTCTGGAAATTGATCCGGATACCATGAGCGTGACCTTGGAGCCGGGAGTATTATTGATGGAAGTGCAGGAAGCCGTAAAGAATGCCGGATTTTTATATGCTCCTGATCCGGGTGAAAAAAGTGCTACGGTCGGCGGAAATGTGATGACCAATGCCGGTGGCATGCGGGCCGTGAAATATGGCGTTACCCGTGATTATGTACGTGGCATGCAGGTTGTAACACCGGAAGGAGAAATCCTGGAATTAGGCGGTAAGGTAGCAAAAAACAGCAGTGGATACAGCTTGCTGCATCTTATGATCGGTTCGGAAGGAACACTTGGGATCGTAACCCGTATTACGATGAAGATCCTGCCTTCTCCAAAGAAGATGACTAGCTTGTTGATCCCGTTTGATTCTTTGTCAGCTGCATTAAAAACCGTTCCTGAAATCATGAAATTGCCTGATGTAGCGACAACGATCGAATTTATGGAAAAAGAAGTCTTGGATGATGCCCAGGAATATTTAGGAAAGGAATTTCCAAATCGCAATTATCCGGCATATCTGATCGTTTCATATAGCGGAAATTCACAAGCACAAATTGAATCTATGTTGGATAGAGCCTCTGAAACAGCCATGAAAAACAAGGCCTTAGATGTATTCTTATCCGATACTGAAGAAAGACAGGAAGCTATTTGGAATGCCAGAGGTGCTTTTCTTGAAGCCATCAAAAACTCAACGACTGAAATGGATGAATGTGATGTTGTCTTGAACCTTGACAAGGTCGTTGAATTTGTAGAATATACAAGAGAATGTTCAAAGAAATATCATGTGCGTATTCGCAGCTTTGGACATGCAGGTGATGGCAACCTTCACGTATATATTTGTAAAGATGACATGGATGATGCAACCTGGACGCGTGTCGTTCATGAAGTCATGGATGGCTTTTATGCAAAGGCAAGAGAATTAAATGGACAAGTTTCCGGTGAACATGGAATCGGTCATGCGAAAAAGAAATATTTAGAAGAATCTGTAGGTGAAACTCAAATTCAATTGATGAGAAAAATCAAACAGGTCTTTGATCCCCGGTTCATCTTAAATCCGGGTAAGATCGTAGATTAACAGATAGAAAAAGAGATGATATATGAATTTCATATGTATCATCTCTTTATATTAAATCATAGTAAAGCATTTTTAAGAATCAGTTTCCTCTATTTTGGTTTTTTGAAAATAAAAGCCTGATAAGTCCGACTATGACAAGCAATGGTGAAATAAAATATGTAAACAAGTGAATGATAAAAGGAAAGGCACCAAATATCGTCACGAGTTCTCCACCAAAATAAACATCATTTAAAAGGAAAAGACGTAAAAGCATACCGGCAAATCCAATGATTAAAAAGAACAGCGAATATTTTAAATTTCTATCTTTTTTCTGATTGCTTGACTGTATGTGTTTAGATATATAACAAAGAGAAACAAGAAGAAAACATGGTGGATATACTTCAAAGACAAAGATCGGCGGTGCTTCGCTCTTAGATATTTCTTGAAGCAAAAGATTACTGAGAAGAGAAACAGCTGCTACAATCAGACCAATAAGTATTGACCATAAAATACCTTTAATTATAATTTTTATATTTTCATCATCAATCAATGAAGATAAAGCAGGTAATTCATCTAAATAATACAAATAAAGCATAGATGCCAATGCAGTTAGCAGACTTATATCAGTATAGGATATGAGTGAAATTTTAAAACTGTTAAATAAATAATTAGAAAAGGAAGCTGATAAAATAAAGTTTATGATACCAATCGTGAATCCGATCAATAATAAATCAAACAATTTACTAGATTTCTTATCTAATATCAGACGTTTTTTAATAAATTTAAACATGCTCATACCCCTTTCCAACTTTTTATAGAATTTTAGAACGATTTAGTATTTATAAATTTCTAGGTATATATACGTGATTCATTTCTTCAAAGTTTGCAGTTAGTGAACCTGATACAGATAGACTGGATGAAACACTGGAATTTGGTCCCACGGTTATACCAAAACCGATATTACCACTGAAGCTAAGTTTCCAATGAGAATACATACCTTCAAATGCAGACACAGAAACTTTTCCTCCAGCTAAAGCGGTTGCAGTTATTTGAAATGAACTAATAAAGGCAGCTTCTCCAGTAGAAGATACACATCTTAACGTTTTAGCTGTTTTTTTTCATATTTTTTTTGCTCATTTTATTGATGATTAATCTCTCCCTCCTTTTTGTGATAAGACAGTAATGAAAGACATAGTTTACCTACATATAGTATATAGGTATATTTGAAAAAGATAAAGCATGTTTTTATCAAAGATATTATGATATAATATTATAGTTGGAGGATTTCTATGCATTTTTCAGTTACGATTTCAGAATTTGAAGGTCCGTTGGATCTGATGTATCATTTGATCAAAGAAAATAAGTTGGATCTTTTTAATCTGGATATGGATGTTTTAAGTGAGCAATATTTGGCATATCTGAATCAGATGGAAGAGATGCATCTTGATATTGCCAGTGAATTCTTAACTGAATTGGCAGGCCTTTTGGAATATAAAAGCAAAAAGCTTTTACCGAAAGAAAAAGTAGAGATCGAAGAAGAATATGAAGAAGATCATCGTGACAAACTGGTGAAACGGCTTCTTGAATATCAGCGTTATAAAGAAGCGAGCGAGTCATTAAAACCATTATACGAAGAACGTCAGCTTTCTTATACAAAACCTTTAAGCAATGAAACACAGCAGTGGATGAGCGTGGTAAAAGAAGAAAAGCTCAGCGGCAGTCCTTATGATCTGATGAAGGCCATGAATAAGGTGCTGCGCCGTTTAGCTTTGAATCACCCGCTTGAAACCAAGATGACGGTGAAGGAATTAAGTGTTGATGAGCGCAGGGAACAGATCGAAGAGCGGTTGGATGGTTTTAAAGGTACGATGAGTTTTACAGAGCTTTGCAGCGATTGTACCAGCAAACAGATGGTCATCGTTACGTTTATGGCTATTTTAGATATGATCAAATTCCAGATCATTTCTTATATCATTGATGAAGAGGATGAGATCTGGATCGTAAAAGGAGTGGAAGATGATGGATGAGAGATGCAGCGTGATCGAAGGATTGATTTTTTTGAGCGGTGATGAAGGATGTACGCTTGAACAGCTGGCTGCTTCTTGTAATATGATGGAAAAAGATGTCTTGGAGCTGATCAAGGATATCATGGATGAGTATTGCAAGGAGTATCATGGTTTTGAATGTGTGAATTATGGCGGACGCTATAAGTTTATTTCGAAGGAGAAGATCCATGAAGCGGCTGAAGCACTTTTTTCAAGCAGCAAGATGGCTACGCTTTCCCAGGCAGCTTTGGAAACACTGGCGATCATTGCTTATAAACAGCCGCTGACACGTATTGAGATCGAAGAAATTCGAGGGGTCAATTGTGATATGATGATCCGTAAGCTGCTGGCCAGAAACCTGATTCGGGAATGTGGCCGTACAGATGGTCCGGGACGTCCTTTTCTTTATGAGGTAACAGAGGAGTTCATGGATGCCTTTAAGCTTGAAAGCTTAAAAGAGCTTCCGGATCTGCCGGCAGTTGAACAGAATATGGATAGTGAATTATTTAAAGAGGATGATATTTATTAGCCATTTCTGTCATTGTTTAAAAAACATGCTTGTTTAAAGGCTTTTTTTCGAATTTTGTTGACTCTTGAGTGCCTTTATGGTAATATACGGATGTTGTTTCCCTTATTTGGGTACAACCGCTCATAAAAGGGTTAAGACGATGGTCCCCTCATTTGGCGAGTCAAAGATAGAAGGAGGTGCAACGATGTACGCAATTATTGAAACTGGCGGAAAGCAAGTAAAATGTGAAGTTGGTTCAACAATCTTCGTAGAAAAGTTAGATGTTAACGAAGGAGATACAGTTGAATTTGACAAGGTGGTTTGTTATTCAAACAGAACAACGAAGGTAGGTACTCCTTATGTTAAGGGTGCTAAGGTTGTAGCAAAGGTTGAAAAACAAGGTAAAGGAAAGAAGATCATCATCTTCAAGTACAAATGTAAAAACGGAAGCAGCCACCGTAAACAGGGTCACAGACAGCCATATACAAAATTAACTGTAGAAGCTATCGAAGGTTAAGATGGTCCGGGTCTGTGTTGTTTCAAAGAATGAAGCAATCAAGAAAATAACGGTGAGCGGTCATGCCGGAAGTGCCCGGAAGGGTGAAGATCTGGTATGTGCCGGGGTTTCTTCAATTGTCTTTGGAACATTAAATGCATTGGATAAATTGGCTTCTAAGAGCGTTGATTTTCAAGTAAGTCAACAAATCGTGATCGAAGTCTTGAATCTTCTCGATGAGAAATGTCAGCTGATCTTACAGACGATGCTGATCCAGCTGGCAACGATCGAAGAGCAGTATTCATCATATATTGAAATAAAACAGGAGGTGTCATCATGAGATTCGTATTAGATATTCAATTCTTTGCTTCTAAAAAGGGAGTAGGATCAACAAAGAACGGACGTGATTCTCATTCTAAACGTTTAGGTGCCAAGAAAGCTGATGGACAATTTACTAACTGTGGTTCTATTATCTATCGTCAGCGCGGAACTAAGATTCATCCGGGCTTAAATGTTGGACGTGGCGGTGACGATACGTTATTTGCGAAGGCAAGCGGTATCGTTCGTTATGAAAGATTAGGTAAGAAGAAGACACAGGTATCTGTTTATCCACAGGCTTAAAAATCTCCGTCATGGAGATTTTCTTTTTCTAAAGGAGGCGTAGCATGTTTGTTGATCGAGTTAAGATTCACTGTAAAGCAGGAAAAGGCGGCGATGGGATCGTAGCTTTTCGTCGTGAAAAATATGTCCCGCTGGGTGGTCCCAGTGGCGGAGATGGCGGTAAGGGCGGCAGTGTCATCTTTGAAACGGACACTGGAAAGTTTACTCTTTTAGATCTGCGTTATTCAAAAAAAGTAGCTGCCGGAGATGGTGAAAAAGGAAAACCCAAGAAAATGCATGGGGCAAATGGTAAAGACGTCATTGTGAAGGTTCCTTTAGGAACGATCATCAAGGATGAAAAGAGCGGTGCCATTCTGGCAGATCTGACACGTAAGGATCAAAAAGCGGTCATTTGTGCGGGAGGTAAAGGCGGCCGTGGAAACTTTCATTTCAAAAGCAGCGTTAATTCTGCCCCTGAATATTGTGAGATGGGCGAATTTGGCGATGAAAGAGATGTCATCGTTGAATTAAAGGTATTAGCGGATGTTGGCTTGGTTGGCTTTCCTAGCGTAGGCAAGAGTACGCTTTTATCTGTTGTCAGTGCTGCTCGCCCGGAGATTGCCGAGTATCATTTTACGACCTTGAAGCCAAATCTGGGCATGGTACAGGTACCGGATGGCCGCAGCTTTGTGATGGCCGATCTTCCGGGATTGATCGAAGGAGCTTCACAGGGCAAGGGTCTTGGTTATGAGTTTTTGCGCCATATCGAGCGTTGCCGTGTCATCATCCATGTGATCGATATGGGTGCGAATGATGGCCGTGATCCGGTAGAAGATTACCGGATCATCAATCAGGAACTGGCAAATTACCAATATCGTCTTTTAGAAAGACCACAGATTGTCGTTGCCAATAAGATGGATCTGGAAGGAGCCGGCGAAAATCTGAAACGGTTTAAAGAAGCTTATCCGGATATAGAGGTCTTTGAAACGACAACGATCATTGATGAAGGACTGGAGCCTGTATTGTATCGGGCTGCTGATTTATTGGATCAGACAGATCCTTTCCCGATCCTGGATGAAAACCATCAGGAAGTAACGCAGGGTGTTCTCTATAAGTTTGAGGAACCAAAGCCTGCATTTGAGATCAAAAACCTTGGCAATGGCCGTTGGGAATTAGTGGGTGATGAGATAGAAAAGGCTTTCCATGCAACTCGCTTTAATTCTGAGGAAGCCGATCAGCGCTTTGCCCGTAAGATGCGTATCATGGGCGTTGATCAGGCACTGCGTGATGCCGGATGCAAGGATGGCGATATCATCATTTTGTGCAACGTAGAATTTGCATTCGTAGAGTAAGACAGCATGGCTGTCTTTTTTTTTGAAATTTGTTTTGATTGAAAAGAAAGCGATAAAATGATACTATTATCCATATGGAATTAGCAAGTCATACCGTCAGTGCGGCAGCCTTTATTTTTAATAAACAGCAGCTTTTGCTCATACACAATCCCAAAAAAGGCTGGGAAACACCGGGAGGTATCATCGAAAACGGAGAAACGCTCATAGCCGGTCTGAAAAGAGAGGTTCAAGAGGAATGTGGTCTTTGTGTAGATATCAGATATCTAAGCTGCGTTACCTCCATTACAAATGCCCGGAAGGGCTATAACGGTGTCCAAAGGATCTTACCTTCAATTGTCTTTGATTTTGTGTGTGGGTGTGATCATAAAGAGGTGGTCCTTTCTGATGAGCATGATGATTATTGCTGGGCAGATATCGATCAGGCTTTTAAGCTGATCAGAAAAGATCTTCTTTTTCGTTTTGAAAGCTGTTTTGATCAAAAGGTTGATTTTTTCGGATGTACGAAGGAAGCTGAAACAGATATATTTGAAGAAATAAGAATAGGAGAATAGGATGAAGCTTATATCGTGGAATGTGAATGGCATACGTGCCTGTGTGAATAAAGGGTTTTATGATTTTTTCTTAAAGGAAAATGCAGATGTTTTTTGTATTCAGGAAAGCAAGATGCAGGAAGGACAGCTGGATTTTGATTTGCCGGATTATCATATCTATATGAATAGTGCACAAAAGAAGGGTTATTCCGGGGTCATTACTTTTTCCAAGATCAAGCCTTTGTCGGTAAGAAAGGGAATAGGTATCGAGGAGCATGATCAGGAGGGACGAGTGCTGTGTTGTGAATATGATAAATTTTATCTTGTCAACTGTTACACGCCTAACAGCAAGGATGGACTTGTCCGTCTTGATTACCGTATGCAGTGGGAAGATGATTTCCGTGCGTTTTTAAAGAAATTAGAAGGGCATAAACCGGTTATTTTATGTGGTGACTTGAATGTGGCACATGAGGAAATCGATTTAAAAAATCCAAAGACAAATCGCATGAATGCTGGTTTCAGCGATCAGGAGCGTGCGAAGATGAGCGAATTATTGGATAGCGGCTTTATAGATACATATCGTTATTTGTATCCGGATAAGGTCGAATATTCATGGTGGAGCTATCGCTTTAAGGCAAGAGAAAAAAATGCCGGATGGCGGATCGATTATTTTATCGTCAGTGAGATCTTGAAGGATAAGATCATCGATTCTAAAATTTATACGGATGTGTTAGGCAGTGATCATGCACCTGTCGGATTGGAGATAAAAGAATGAAGGGCTTTATTTTTGATTTAGATGGTACGCTTTTGGATTCGTTGGGCCTTTGGCTTGATATTGATAAAAAATATATGGCGATGCATGGTATTGAATATAAAAGAGAATATACGGATGCGATCAAGCGATTGACTTATGTGGAATGCTCATATTATTTTAAGGATGTATTGGGCGTGAATAAACAGGCTGAACAGATCCAGCAGGATTGGAAAGATATGTCGCATGCCGCATATCAGAATGAGCTTCCCCTGAAGCCGTATGCCTATGAGTTTGTTCAAAGGTGTGCTTCGATCGGTAAGTGTATCATCGCTACTTCTTGTCATAAGGAGAGTGCGGTGGCAGCTTTGAAGCGTACGGGACTTTATGACTTCATGGAAGATGTTATAACGACCAATGAAGTCGGTTACAATAAGGAAAATCCTAAAATATATGAATTATGTGCTGAAAGACTGGGACTTTTGCCTGAAGAATGCGTAGTGTTCGAGGATGTAGCTTCAGCGGCTTTGTCTGCACATAAGGCGCATTTTCATGTTGTTGGTATTTTAGATGATATGTGGAGCCATGATCAGGATGAGATGAAACGGATCTGTGAGAAAACGATCCATTCATTTCAGGAATTGCTTGATTCAGATTGATGTAAAGGAGGGTTTGATATGATCGCTTTTGTAAAGGGAAGCGTGTACGGCAGTACCAATGATGCGTTGATCCTTGAAAATCATGGGATCGGCTATCAGATATTTACCCCTGATCCTAAGCAGTATGCAATTGGCAGTGAGGTACTTTTATATACGTATCAATATGTACGTGAGGATGCTCTTGCCTTATATGGTTTTAAGGAGCATGAAACCTATGAGCTTTTTTTGCGTCTGATCGAGGTCAAGGGTTTGGGGTGCAAAAGTGCCATGAACATGCTTTCGATGGGACAGGTTTCTAGAATCGTGGAAGCGATCGAGCAGGGCGATCTGACATTTTTAAAGAGCTGTCCCGGCATAGGCGCTAAAACGGCCCAGCAGATCGTTTTAGATCTGAAAGGCAAGCTGGTATCCGTGAAGGATGATGCCAAGGAAAAGATCGATCAGAACCTTCAGGATGCTCATGATGCTTTGATTGCTTTGGGTTATCGTGAACAGGAAATCAAATCGGTGCTTCGTGAAGTGGCTAAAAGTAATTATAAAAATACAGATGAAGCGATGCGTATGGCGCTTTCTTATCTGTTGAAGAGGTATTAGACATGAGTGAGAGAATACTACAAGCTGAAACGATGAATTATGAGGATGATGCTTCCTTGCGTCCGCAGCGTTTGGATGATTATGTGGGACAAAAGGAATTAAAAGAGAACATGCGTATCTTCGTAAAGGCTGCCAAGGCACGTAATGAGGCTTTGGACCATGTGCTTTTATATGGCCCTCCGGGTCTTGGGAAAACAACGCTTTCTTATATCCTGGCCAATGAGATGGGCACGCATATAAAAACTGCCAGCGGCCCTTCAATTGAAAAGGGAGGCGATCTGGCCGCCATCCTCTCTTCGCTGGAACCGGGTGATGTGCTGTTTATCGATGAGATCCATCGTCTTCCAAGCCAGGTCGAAGAAATCTTATATCCGGCGATGGAGGATTTCTGTATTGATATCATCGTAGGAAAAGAAGCGACGACACGTACGGTCCGATTGAGCCTGCCGCCTTTTACCTTGGTAGGGGCTACGACGCGTGCCGGTGATCTTTCTGCACCGTTACGGGACCGCTTCGGTATCGTGAGCCAGCTTCAATATTATGATATCGAAGAGCTTTCCAGCATCATTTTAAGAACGAGCCGGGTCATGGGCAATGAAATCGATGATGAAGCGATCCATGAGATTGCTTTGCGAAGCCGTGGTACACCGCGTATCGCAAATCGTTTATTCCGCAGAGTGCGTGATTTTGCCCAGGTCATGAATGACGGTGTCGTTTCCGTTGAGATCGCTAAGATGGCATTGGACCGCCTGCATGTCGATTCCAAGGGACTTGATCTGGTTGACCATAAGTATCTGAAAGGTATCATAGAGCGCTTTAAAGGCGGTCCTGTGGGGCTGGAGGCCATTGCCAGCAGCATTGGTGAAGAAGCGATGACGCTTGAAGATGTCTATGAGCCTTATCTGCTTCAGATCGGTTTCATCAATCGTACGCCTCGCGGTCGTGTCGTTACTGCAAAGGCTTATGAGCATTTAGGTATAGAATATCAGCAGAAGCTTTTTTAAGCTTCTTTTTTCATATGCTTCTCGCAAATAGAGCGGCGATGATGAAGATGAGCCATTTAGCGGCTAATAAAAGAATGGCAAAGACACTTTTTTCAACAAAGATAAAGCAGATAAGAAAGCCTGCCAAGGCAAAGCCTAAAGCAAAAAAGAAGGTCTTTTCACGTATATTGCGTCCTAACAGGAAACCGCAGATGATCAAAACCAGAAAACCAAATATTTTTGATATCAGAGCTAATGATGATACAAAAAGATTCAGAAAGTATAAAAAAGAAAGAATCAGCGATACTATAAGTGTAAGCAAAATACAGCATAAAAGCGTAAACAGGAGCGAGCGGATATTTTTTTTCATGATCTACCTCACTTACTAATATGCCATGGAGATGAAAATGATGAATGAATATTTTAATCTGATTTTCAAATGCTTCTTTTTTTATTTTATGATCATCTTTGCCTTGCGCTGCATGGGCAAGCGTGAGATTGGTGAATTAAGCATCTTTGATATCGTGATCTATCTTGTCATGTCTGAACTTTTAGCACTGTCGCTGACCGAAAACAGCGATTCTATCTTAAAAACATTGATTCCTTTAATTACGCTTTCTGCCTTGCAGGTCATCGTTGCTTTTCTGATCATGAAATTTGAAGGCTTTCGGACATTGATCGATGGGAAACCGGTCATTCTCATACGAAATGGTCTGATCGACCAGCAGGCGATGAAGAAAGAAAGATATAATATCGATGATTTAATGATGCAAGTAAGGGAATGCAGCATCGGAAGCATTCATGAAATTGCTTTTGGCATCTTGGAAACAAATGGAAAATTAACGCTGTTAAAAAAGAATGACTGTAAGGTCAAATATCCCTTTCCCCTGATACAGGATGGCAAGCTTCAGCGCGAACATCTGCAGATGAGCGGCTTTGATATCCATGAGATCATGCACTCCATGCGTCAGCAGGGAATTGCGGATGTGGCGGATGTGTTTCTATGCATGGCGACAAAATCAGGCTTTTCATTTATTTCGAAGTCAAGCTTAGCTTTTTCAAGGACCAGCACACTCTAAGTGCATGAAGAAAGGTCGTTGTCAGCATGCTAGCAACGATCGCCAATATCAGTGTATTTTCTTGCAGCAAAGGGGTAAGCAAAGCAAGGATGGCCAAGCGGAGCAGACAGCCAAGCAATGTGTCGATCAAGGCTTTTTTGCTTTGGTCAAGAGCATGAAGAATGCTGCTTAAAACCGGCTGAAGGGAATAGAAGATAAAAGGAAGGGAGCTGTTTTTTAGAAAAGCGCTGCCTTCTTTTGTCTTATAGAAAAGCTGTAAGATCTCACTTGGAAAGAAATAGGTCGTAAGCGCACAGGTCAACGAGATCAAAAGGCAGATCAAAGACATCATGTAAAAGATCTTTTTGGCCTTTTCCAAATGATTATGTTTTTTCTCATACACAAATGTCGGCAACAGGGCGCTGGCTAAGGTGACACTGATAAAAGAGGGCATGGTCAGCAGCGGCAAAACATAGCCATTGAAGATGCCATAGGCATTTTTTAATAAAACAGGATCGGCAAAGGCAAGGAAGATGATCGGTTCTAGGAAATAGGTCAATGAGCCGATCAAACGCGCACTGGTCATGGGAACGGATAATGATAATATTTCTAAAAAATGTTCTTTTTTCAAATCATGCTGACGACGTTTGAGCGGATGTTTTTTTATGAATAAAAAAGCTAACATGAAAAGGGTCGAACCGCATTCACCAACAAAAACGCTGAACATGGCTGTCGTTGCCAATGAACGGGCATCCTTGAGAAAAAGCGAAAAGCCAATGATAAGAAAGATGATCCGGAAGACTTCTTCGAAGATCTGGGAAGCACAGGCAATCGCATGATGCTGCTTTCCTTGAAGGATCGCCTTGCATAAACCGCTGAGCGTGACCATCGGGATCATGAAGACCATGCTTTTTAATATTGAGGATATCTGGATGTCTTTAAACAGATGTGTCGATAAAAAAGGAATCATGATCAGAAAAAGCGTGATCAGGATCAAATTGTTGATGAGTGACAGGATAAATGAGGATAAGATGCCATTGAGCGGATTAACGCTTTGAGCGATCACCTTGCTTAAGGCAGTAGGGATCCCCATCTGGGCCAAGGCTATCAGAAAGACAAGGGTAGGCATGGCCAAGGAATAGAGATTCATGGCTTCGAGTGACAGTGTACGGGCCAGATAGATACGGACGATAAATGAGAGTATCTTCGCAATCGTTGAAAGCAGAATAAGAGAGATCGTTGCATAGAATATTTTTTTTTTCAAATTTTCACTCCACTTTTCGCAGTATATGTTTTATAATTATGCTTATGATTGGAGTGAGTAGTTTATGGATTCAAAGCTGCATAATCAGATCGAGCTTGCGATTGCGATCAAAACCAGTCAGCTTCAGCGATGTGATCTGAAAAGCATTACCGAGCAGCATGTAAGAGATACCTTATATGGCAGTGTATGGAAAAATCAGCCGCCAAAAACATTTTCAAAAGCGGTAGATGATATATTTAAGATAACCGTGAGTGAGATCGTCGCATATTTGTCAAGTCAGGCCATCATTCTTGGCTCTCAGATGGATGAAAATGAGCTGGATGCATTGATTGGTGAGCATTCATGGTAGGTGAGCGTGCATGGAAGTAAAAATCCATCGTTGTGAACATGCAGATGATCTGAGAGAGATCGTCCTTTCTCATTATCATCTTCAGGCAGATGATCTTGAACGATTAAAAAAGAATGAATTAAGCGATCCTTTGACATGTACCAATATGGAACTGTGCCTGTCGATATTGAAAGATATCAGGGAAAAGCATGAAAAGATCCTTATCTGTGGCGATTATGATTGTGACGGTATCTGTGCCACAGCCATTTTATGTAAGGCGTTTGAAGCCTGTCAGATCGATTATGGCTTTTATATCCCGAAAAGGATCGAGGAAGGTTATGGTCTTCATGTCGATGTGCTTGAGAAAGCGTTGGCAAAGGGATATCGGAATATCATTACCGTGGATAACGGTGTACGTGCTGTTGAGGCAATGAAGTTTATCAGAGAAAATCATATGCGTTTGATTCTCAGTGATCATCATACCTTTGAAAAGGAAGATATCGTTTGTGATTGTTTCATTCATCCTTTTCTTGCAGATGATGCTTTTTATAACTGCTGTGGAGCCGGTATGGCGTTACAGATTGCTCGCTGTCTGATTCCCGATGATAAGGATATCGTTGCCCTTGCTGCTTTGGCAACCATTGCAGACAGCATGCCGGTTATTCGGGAAAACAGAAATATCATTCGAAAGGGCATCGAATTTCTGAATGAAGGGTGCATGCCGGCCCTTCACGCCCTCAAAAATAAGCCACAGGACATTTTTAACATGAAGATGATGTCTTACACGATCATCCCTAAGATCAACAGCATGGGTCGTTTAAGCGATCATGTGAATGTCAATAATGCTGTCCGCTATCTTCTTTTGAAAGATCAGAATGCGATCTTAAATGTAGCCCGGCAGATCAATAAGATCAATGAATTGCGCAAGGAAATGAGCAGTGACATGGAAAAGATCGCCAATGGTGAATTACAACATACATCCTTTGAGATCATTGCCCATCGTGATTTTCATGAAGGCATCGTAGGTTTGGTTGCCAGCAAGATGGCTTCTGCCCATCATCGGCCTTTTCTTATCTTAAGCGAACTGGAAAATGAATATAAAGGAAGCATGCGCAGTGTAGAAGGTTTTGATCTGATACGTTACTTTTCATCCTTTGACGGTTTTGAACGATTTGGCGGACATGCACAGGCTGCCGGTGTCACGATCAAGAAAGAGAATTTATCTGCATTAAAACATTATATTGAAACGCATGAAATGATCTATGAGGAAAATAAAACGATCGAATGCGAATGGGCGTCAGAACAGGCTTTTTCGATTCAGACAGTGATGGAATATATGAAATTGGCACCCTTTGGTAACGGCTTTGAAGAAATCCTCTTTTATATCGAAAATATACAGATACAAAAAAAGATTTCTTTATCAAACGGAAAATATTATAAAATCATTTCTTCAAGCGGCATTGAATATCTTTTCTTCAATTCTTCCCTGATCCCCTTGATCCATGAGGGAATGAATGTGATCGCAAAAGTATCTTTAAATGATTTCAGAGGCCAATATCATATCTGTATGACGGTTGAAGACGTCATTGAGGAGAATATTTATGTACAATGATCTCATTACGTTTGGTTCATTGACCATTCACAGCTATGGCCTGTTGATTGCCATAGGCCTTTTCAGCGGTTATCTGATTGCGGAAAAAAGAGCGAAAAAAGCGAATTTGAATACCGATGAGCTGTTGAATCTGTTTTTTGTATGTATGCTGGGCTGTGTCGTCGGTGGGAAGCTGTTATACTGCATCGTTGAATATGATGCTTTTTCAAAAGATCCGGCCCTGCTTTTTGACTTTGAAAATGGATTTGTCATTTATGGCGGACTGCTTGGCGCCTTGCTTGGCGGTTATCAGTATTGCCGTTTCAAGGGTCTTTCTTTTTTGAAATATTTTGAAATCTTCGTACCATCGCTTGCCTGGGCGCAAGGGTTTGGCAGGATCGGCTGTTTTCTTGCAGGCTGTTGTTATGGCAAGCCGACAGATGCATGGTATGGGATCGCTTTTCATCATTCACAGATTGCACCTAACCATGTCGCTCTCATACCGACGCAGCTCATCAGCAGTGCTTTTGATTTCTTGCTGGCAGGCTTTTTGTTTTATTTAGCTTCAAAAAATAAAAGAACCGGTACCTTGCTGAGCGTTTATCTGATCGTTTATAGTATCGGACGTTTCATGATTGAATTTTTACGAAATGATGAACGAGGCTTTGTCGGTTTTCTTTCAACATCGCAGCTAATATCTGTTTTTACGCTTCTTTTGGGCATTTATATCTATTTTAAATGTACCAAAAAGGTTATAATGGATTCAAATTGAGGTAAGTGATATGAATTTTAAGAAAAAAGTTAAGGAAGCTACTTTTAAAGAAGTGCTCATACTGGTAGGAATTATTGTATTGATGCTGTTCATATTGATGAATTACAGCTGGCTTTGGGCCACCCTGATGACTTTTTTAGATGTGATAAAGCCTTTTATTTATGGTGTATGTATCGCTTTTGTCTTTAATATTCCGATGCAGTTTTTCATGCGCAAGCTGCCGCCTAAAAAAGATGGCCGGAAGCCTAAATTATTAGCAGCGCTGATCACCCTTCTGTGTTTCATTATCGTCATCACATTGATCATTTGGATCATCGTGCCAAGAATCGTTGATAATATCATGTTATTGGTCAATAACTTTGATTCGTATATCGCAGAAGTTGAAAGATTTATTGAAATATTATTTGAAAATATGGGACTGTCCAATGATCTGATCGACGGCTTTATCAATTCTTTGGGAGAATTGGGAAATCAGTTCGTGGGTGCTTTGCAGTCGCTCATACCGGCCATGTTCAGCATTCTTACGATGATAGCCAGCTCGATTACCAATGTTGTTTTTTCGATATTGATTGCCATGTATCTGATTATTTCCAAAGAAACGCTGATAAGGCAGGGAGATCGTATCGGCAAAGCCTTATTGAATGAAAAACGATATCATCTGTTCAAGGAATTGATGCATTTGATCAGTGATACCTTTGCCAGCTTTATCAGCGGGCAGGGAATCGAAGCTGTGATCATTGGGGTATTATGTTATATCGGATGTAAGATCTTAGGCTTTGAATATGCTTCGATCGTTTCTGTCATCATCGGTGTTACGAATATGATCCCCATCTTTGGAGCGATCATCGGAACGGCCTTCAGTGCCTTGCTGATTGCTTTTGTGAATCCTGTCCAGGGACTTATCTTTCTTGTTTTTGGTGTCTGCCTGCAGCAGTTTGAATCAAATCTGATCTATCCGCATGTCGTTGGTTCTTCGATCGGGCTGCCGCCTTTATGGGTCTTATTTGCGGTTACGCTTGGCGGCGGACTTTTCGGTGTTGCCGGAATGCTCTTCGGACTGCCGACTTTCTCTGTCATTTATGAGATTTTTAGACGTTATATCATTAAAAAAGAGAAAATGCAAAATGAAATAAAGAGAATGGATTGACAAATATTTTAATTTATATGATCTTATTAAAGATGAAAACGAAAGTCTTTCAGTAAAAAAAACTATGAACCTTTTGAATTGTGCGATTGATTAATGAGCATTTGCTGATCAATGATGAAAGAGGAAATCGTTTTCACTTTTATTGAATTTATGACCTTAAGAAAATACAATGATTACGAATGGAGGTCATGATGAAAATAAATGTTGAAGGCGTAATGCCAAGTTTACAAAAAAATGTAATTGATGTAGTAGAGGGAATCGGAAATCCTAAGTTTACTTATCTTCCTAACGCATCTTTTGTTAGGACGACGCTGGTATTTGAAACAGATAGCGAGGATGAACAGGAATGTTGTGATCTGATCAAGAAAACGATCAAAGGTTCTGAAATAGGTAGGACGATTTCATTTCGCGTCATTCAAAACGGTAAATTGTATTAAAAAATGAAAGAGGTTGCATTATTGTTATGACGACAATTTCCAACTTCTTTTTTTTACATTTGTTATACTGAAAGCGTAAACAAACAAGCAGCTATAGCAATCATGTTTACAGTAAGGAGGTCATTGTAATATGAACATTTTGTTAGTTTGTGCCTGTGGTTCATCTACTTCTATTTTGATGCAGAATATGCGTGATAATTTAAAAGAAGATGAAAAGGATTGGGAGATCGGAGCATTATCAGTTTCTGAAGCTAAGACAAAATTTGGAAAGTATGATTATGTTCTGCTTGCACCTCAGGTAAAATTTCAAACCAACATGATCAAGGAATTATGCAAAGATATTCCTGGGATCACAATCTTAAACATTCCCGCAATCGATTTTGGAAGATGCAATGGTGAAGCAGTTCTTAATATGATTCGGGAAAATGAAAAAAACAAATAAATAGGAGGAAAGAATTACATGTCTGAAAACACAAAAAAAGTGTCGATCATTGACAAAATTGAAGAATGGTGTCAGCCAATGGCAACATTTTTCGGAACAGAACCACACTTTTTAGCAATTCGTGATGGTGTTGTTAGTTCATTGCCATTTACATTTATTGGGGGTTTTGCGTTTTTGATTTATAAATGTCCTTGGAGCGATACCGCATCAACCGGTATTGGTTTCTTTGATGCATTTATGGATGCATGGTGGTATTTATCTACTAATTTTCCACAGTTTACTTATCCGCCATATGCAGCAACCATCGGTGTTTTATCTTTATGGATCTGCTTTGTGGTAGCTTATTCACTAGCCCAGCATTACAAAAAGAATGCGATTAACTTTGCAGTTTGTTCGGCATCTATCTTCTTGCTCATATGTTCACCAGTCATGGTGGGTGGTGACATCACTTACAGCAATCTCGGTTCTGTCAATATTTTCCTAGCAATCCTAGTTGCTTTGGGAGCAGTTGAAATCATGCGTTTATCTGTTGAAAAGGGCTGGACGATTCATATGCCGCCTTCAGTGCCTCAGGTTATTGAAAATACGTTCTCAACGATATTCCCATTCTTATATGCTTTAATTGCTTTCTATGCACTCTCAGTGATTTGTCAGGTTGCCTTTGGAATGCTGATTCCGGAAATCTGGTCATACATCTTTACATTGATTTCATTTGGTGTGAATAATTCAGTGGCTGTTACAGTCTTGACAGCATTTGAAAATCTGTTATTTGGTGGTTTTGGTATTCACCCGACAACGGTTGTCGGACCGCTTCTGGATCCATTGCAGTTAGTAACCTTAGCTGAAAATGCTGAAGCAGTAGCAGCCGGTGTTGCTTTAAGCGATCTGCCAAACGTCTATACACAATCGTTCTGGGCTTATTATTCTTGTATTGGTGGTGCCGGATCTACGCTTGCATTAGCAATCATGTGCGTAAGAAGCAAATCAAAACAGTTGAGCTCAGTAGGCAAGGTATCAATCATTCCATCACTCTTCAATATCAATGAACCGGTAATATTCGGATTACCTATTTTCTTGAACCCAACACTTGTCATTCCGTTCATGCTGGCACCGACAGTGAATATCATCCTTGGATGGGCAGCTACATCAATGAATTTAGTAAATAAATCTTATATTTTCTTAACAAGTACAACTCCTGCTCCGATAGGTGCTTTTGTTGCCACGATGGACTGGCGGGCAGCAGTATTAGTAATCGTCATGTTTGCCTTAGACTGGGTCATCTTCTGGCCATTCTTTAAGAGATATGAAGCAACATGTCTGCAACAGGAACAGGGAGAATAATGATATAAGCTATGGATACAATGACTAAACTACAGGAAATTTCGTTTGAAATCATTGCGAATGCCGGTGAAGCCAAGGCATTTGCATATGAAGCTTTAGCTGCTGCCAAAGAAAAAAATGCTGATCTTTATGAGGAAAAAATGAATAAAGCTGACCAGTCAATCAATGAAGCTCATAAGCGTCAGTTTGAGTTATTGAAAGAAGAAGCAAATGGTGAACTAAAAGATGTAACGTTCTCGATACTGGTCGTTCATGCTCAAGATCATTTGATGTGTGTCATATCTACAATTGAACTGATAAGAGAATTGGCAGAAATTCATTTAAAAGGTTTACAGTAATGTTTTTAATGAGGCGAGTGCCAAATAAAAAGGCATTCGCCTGTTATAAAAAGAAGGGAGATATCATGAAAGGTTTCAAAGAAAATTTTATGTGGGGCGGAGCTGTCGCTGCCAATCAGTGCGAAGGAGCATGGAATGAGGGAGGAAAAGGATTGTCTGTACCGGATGTTGACTGGCATAATCCTCATTTAAATCGTGCCGGAAAGCGTGATGAGGATTCTGAGATGACCTCAGCTCGTTTAAAAGAATTGCTGGCGATTGATGATGATCGTCAGTTTCCAAAAAGAAAGGGGATCGACTTTTATCATACCTATAAAGAAGATCTGAAGCTGATGCATGAATTAGGACTTAAATGCTTTAGAACATCTATCAACTGGGCAAGAATTTTTCCAAATGGCGATGATGAAAAACCAAATGAGGAAGGTTTAAAGTTTTATGATGATCTGATTGATACAATTGTGGGATATGGCATGGAACCGATCATCACATTGTTTCATTATGAACTGCCATTGAATCTTGTTACCAAGTATGGTGGGTGGAAAAATCGTAAATTGATCGATTTCTTTGTGAAGTATTGTAAAGTTTGCTTTGAAAGATATCACAACAAGGTAAAATATTGGATCTTAATCAATCAAATAAATCTGATCTATGTAGAATCTTTTAATTCATTAGGTATCCTCAGTGATTCCGTAGATAATTTAGAAGAAGCAAAATATCAGGCTATCCATCATCAGTTTGTCGCCTGCTCTTTGGCCACAAAAGCAGCAAGAGAAATTGATCCTTCGATGAAGATGGGTGTCATGATTTCAGATCACAACTGTTATGCGGAAACAGCTAAACCGGAAGATGTATTTTATACTTATCAAAAAAATCAAATGTCACAGATGTTTTATGCAGATGTAAGGATTCGCGGAGCTTATCCGGGTTATGCGCTACGTTTCTTTGAAGATCATGATTTTCAGATTGAAATGCGTGAAGAAGATTTAGAAGCTATTAAAAAATATACAGCTGATTTTATGGCCTTTAGTTATTACTATACTCGTTTAAATTCCTACGAAAAAAATAATAAAGGTCTTAATGACATATCAAAAAATCCATTATTGAAGGCATCGATCTGGGGCTGGTCAATCGATCCTTTAGGTTTAAGAAATTCACTAAATCTTTATTATGACCGTTACGGTGTACCGATGATGATTGCAGAGAATGGCTTGGGTGCTTTAGATGAATTAACAGCTGATAATAAAGTACATGATGATTATCGTATAGATTATCTTCGTGAACATATCAAAGCAATGAAAGAAGCAATCAAGGATGGTGTAGATCTTTTTGCTTATTGTCCTTGGGGACCTTTTGATATCGTCAGCTGCACAACGAACGAAATGAGCAAACGCTATGGCTTTGTATATGTTGACATTCAGGATGATGGAACGGGAACAGGGAATCGATATAAAAAGGATTCATTCGCCTGGTATCAGAAAGTCATAGCTACAAATGGAGAAGAACTGTAAACCATGAAACTCATTCTATTAATTATCTTTTTGATTCTTTCTTTGGTCCTGCCGCTAGTGGTAGCATTTGAACATAAAAGGCGTGGTATGATCATGGCAATGGCATTGGGTGTATTGATCTATGTTCTGTCAACTGCGCTTACAAATTTCACTGCCCAAGCTATTGGACTTGAGAGTTTGAATCTTGCGGAAGACAGAGAAACCTATGTTGTCATGGTAACGCTGTCGCTCACGATCGTAATCGTTCTATTTTCTTTAAGTAAAAAAATCTTTGGTGATGAACACAGAGCTAATTTGATATATTCCGGGTTTTCACTTGTAAATACTTTTCTTTACAACATGAATGCTTATAGCTTCTTAGTGTTTGTTGCCATTCATAACAGTGCGGAGAAACTTTCTGCCTATTATCCGATGGAAACAGTCAATGAGTTATTAAATTACTATCAAGAAATTTCCAGCAGTGATATCTTACTTCTGATCATTGAGATGATCTGCAGCTTTTTTATCATGAAGTCACTCTTCTGTATGTTATGTAGAAATAAAGTTCAAATAGCTGATTATCTGATCTTTATCGTCGGGATTTTTATCTTCTTTTATTCGCAATATTGCATTCAAAACAAGGTTTTAGTTTTTGGTATTTATATTGTTTTATTATTTGCCGGTTATAGAAATAAGCTATCATTTAAAAAGGATTCGTGATTTATGGAAAGTAAAATATACGCAGATATCGTTTCACTAATGCATGAAAACAACGATGATTATATGACAAGTGAACAAATCGCATATACATTAAGTGTTTCAAAAAGAACCGTATTAACGTATTTAAATAAGATTAAAGATGATGCGGATGGACATGGCTTTGAAGTTATTACCAAGCAGGGCTATGGCTGCAAGCTGATTGTCAAAGATCATGATATTTTCAGTGAATGGTATGCGGATCTTTTTGAGAAAGAAAATATTTCGGATGTTCAAAAAAGAAGGAAGGTCATTTTCAATAAACTTATTTCTAGCAGTAATTATGTGAATATCTATGATCTTGCAAATGAATTGTATATTTCTGTGTCATCCGCCAGAAAAGATATCAAGCATTTGCAGCCTTTGATCGATCAATATCATTTAACCTTGAAGCATTCTCATTCCCGTGGATATATCATTATCGGTGATGAAAAAGATATCCGCAGTGCAATAGCTAAAGAATGTTCGGATTATCTTGAATATATGAACGATGAAGAAAACAGGGAACATCATACAAAGATATTAGATATGCTGACAGCTTCTATTGAAAAAAATCTTACATTAAATAATATCTCAATTTCCTCAAATTCAGTAAAGTCATTAGCCATTCACATTCTTATTGCCATTAATCGTATTGAAACGAATAATGCCATCAAAGTAGGTAATCTTTCAGTAAATGACCGTAAGACAAAAGAATATCTGACTGCGGAAAAGATCAATGAGGACATTGAAAAAATATTCGGTTTATCCTTATCAAAAGATGAAGTCTATTATTTTTCTTTGCATATAAAAAGAAATGATTCTGCTTTAGACAGAAATCTTGTAGTAAATCTTGAAGATCCAGAAGTCATCACCTTTTATAATCTATTTTTAAGGACAATTTATCTGCATAGCGATATTGATTTTTTCAATGATGATAATTTGCGTTTGAATCTGATGAACCATATTTCATT
>NZ_CALVGS010000039.1 GCF_944327115.1 uncultured Traorella sp. | reverse complement strand
GACTCTTTATGAACGAACTCGCGTTCGTTTTCTTTCTTTTTTTATCCTTTTGAAATTGACGTTTCTTGTTCAGTTTTCAAAGACCGTGCGCCCTCTTGCGAGTGCTTGTATATAATACCACTTACTCTCTCTCCTGTCAACGCTTTTTTTTACTTTTTTTTCTCTTTTTCTCCCCTCCTCCCTCTCCCCTTTTTTGTTAGCCGTTTCATGCATGATCCTTCCTTTTTTTCCGGGATCAATTTATCAATGTATCTTCTTTTTTTTAAATCTTCGCCAATTGAAAAATGTTATATAAAAAAAGCGGACATGAAATTCATCATATCCGCCATTTCAATCTATAAGATAAATTGTTATCCTTTGATACCGCCACGGGCCACACCATTAACGATTTGTTTTCTTGCAAATATAAACAGAATGATCATTGGTATGACGATGATCGTTGAAGCGGCCATCATCAGCTCTGTTTTCGCACCACCTTCAGATACAAATGCATATAATCCGAAAGGCAAGGTTCTTAATTCCCTGTCAACAACCGCCAACATCGGCCATAAGAAACTATTCCACGAAGCAATTGCATTCAAAAGAATTATTGTTACCAATGATGGCTTTGCGATCGGAACCATTACTCGCCATAAATATTTCCAATTGCTGCAACCGTCGACCCTGGCAGCCTGATACAAGCTGTCAGGTATGCTGTCAAAGAACCCTTTCAATATATACATATAGAAAATGCTCGATGTGAATGGAATGATCAGTGCCAAAAGTGTATTATAAATTCCCCAGTCGATTATTGTACGATAGTTGGTAATAACGATCATTTCAAATGGAACCATCATAAGTCCTAAAAGAAGCCCAAAGATAATATGTCTTCCCGGGAAATTCAGCTTTGAAAAAGCAAAGGCTCCCAAAATCGTCGTAATCGTACATAAGGTAACGCTCGATACCATCGCAATAACGGAATTAATAAAATAAGTAGCAAAAGGAGCTTTCTCCAAAGCCTCTTTGAAATTATCAAAGCTGAATGAAGACGGTATCCATTGAGGAGGAAACATTTGAATTTCCAACGAGGTCTTAAAAGCACCTGTTATCATCCAATAAAACGGAAACACCATGATCAGTGCACCGATGATCAGAAAGAAATAAGTTAAAACTCTTCCAATTGTCAGATGTTTAAAAATATTTTTCATCTTATCCTCCTAGTTTTTTAACTTCTTTTCAATAATGCGTTGAAGCATCGTAAATACAAAGATGATACCAAACAAAATGACTGCCGCTGCTGTCGCATAGCCATAACGGCTAGGAATCTGTATTCTGAATTGATAATAAATATAATATACAGCTGTATATAAATTATTGGCAACACCCGGTCCGCTGAATAACGGGAATAATTCATTAAATACCTTGAAACAGCTAATCGTATTAACGATCATGACAAGGAATATCGTCGGCATCAATAATGGAACCGTAATTTTGAAAAAGATACGAATAGGACCGGCTCCGTCAACTTTTGCGGCAGTATAATACATCGGATCGATATTTTGCAATCCTGAAAGAAGCAAAATGATCGTAAACGGTAAGATAGCCCAAATACCATAGATACACAATGCCGGAAAATTACCCGTTGTTACCTGCAGCCAGTTTATGGCATCTATGCCAAAAAGCCCTAAGAAATAATTGAAAACACCTGATTTATAATTAAACATGAATCGCCATGCCAAACCAACGGCAATCGTTGATGTGACCATAGGCAAGAAATAGGCCGTTTGAAATAACCCGCTGAATTTGATCTTTTGATTCAATAAGGTTGCAATCAAAACCGCTAAGCAAGTAGAGATCGGAATTACGATAAATACATAAAAGAAGGTGTTTTTCAGTGCCTGATGGAAATATGGGTCTTGCAGCACATAGGTATAATTACCCAATCCCCAGCCACTGAATTCTTT
This sequence comes from uncultured Traorella sp., assembly GCF_944327115.1. Taxonomy (GTDB): domain Bacteria; phylum Bacillota_I; class Bacilli_A; order Erysipelotrichales; family Erysipelotrichaceae; genus Traorella. The sequence goes on along the minus strand of NZ_CALVGS010000039.1, from coordinate 53,283 downwards.
GGTCATGTAATTAAAATTTTCCTTAAATGAGGTCAAAAATACATTGATGATCGGATAAAGCGTAAATATGATCACTCCCACAGCAAATGGAACAAGGTAAATCAGCCATTCTGATTTGTTCTTCAACTTTTCTAAAGAAAATCTGCTGACGCTTTTGGATGGCACTTGTTTCATACTAAACGTTCTCCCGTTTCTTTATCAAAAACAAAAACACCACGTTTCTTTAATCCGATTTTAACTTTTTCACCTTTGCCATATTCTTCATCAGCTTCGACATAGGCTCTCACTCTTTTGCTGCCCAGCTGCACATAAGCCAATACTTCCTTACCCATGACATAGACTTCATCGATCGTACCCTCAGCTAACGGAACACTGTCATTCACAATAATAGCTTCGGCACGCATGGAAAGGATCACTTCACGTCCTTCATCAAGATTTTTCGCAGCTTCTAAGGCTACTGTGCAATCTCCTTCAAGAACGATCGTGCCATTTTTTACAACACCATAAGTCTTATTGATCGGTGGTGTACCAAGAAAATCGGCAACGAAGCAGTTCGCCGGTTCATCATATAATTCCTGTGGACGGGCAATCTGCTGGAGGAAGCCATCCCGCATCAAAACGATGTGATCTGAAATGCTCATCGCCTCTTCCTGATCATGTGTAACAAAAATTGTTGTAATGCCTGTTTCCTGTTGGATACGACGGATTTCCTCACGCATCTCAATTCTTAAACGAGCATCAAGATTTGAAAGTGGTTCATCTAGCAACAAGATGCGCGGATGTTTAACTAAAGCTCTGGCAATAGCTACTCGCTGCTGCTGTCCTCCTGAAAGCTGACTTGGCTTTCGATCCAGCAAGGCTTCAACATGAACCAGCTTAGCCATTTCCTTGGCTCTGGCAATGCGCTCTTCTTTTTTAACTTTTTTAATTTCTAGCGGAAAACAGATATTTTCCAAAACAGTCATGTGCGGATATAAAGCATAGTTTTGAAATACTAAACCTACACCACGTTTTTCGGGGCTTAAATCGGTAACATCTTCATCATCGAAAAAGATCTTTCCCTTTGTTACCGGCAAAATACCTGAAATCATATTTAACATCGTACTTTTACCGCAACCGCTAGGGCCCAGCAGTGCAATCAATTCTCCGGATTCAATAACCGCCGAAAAATCATTTACAGCAGTTGTTGCACCAAAGCATTTTGTTAAGTTTTGTATTGTAACTTTCATCTTCTATCTCCTATTTTATTAGTTCTTGCCACTCTGCTCCCTCGGTGTCTTCCATTGTCAGTCCCAACATGGCAGCCATCGTGACAGCTTCATTCAACATCGTTCCTCTTTCGATCACGACCCCTTGCTGTACATTTTTTCCAAATGCCAGAAAAGCAGTCGTTTCATCTTTAAATGGCAGATATCCATGAGAAGCCAGTGAGTGATGCCATCCAGGCTTCAAATATTCTTCAAACAGATCTTTTCCTGAAAGCGTACTGTCAAAGGACATCGGCTCATCACCCTCGATTACAAAGTCAATCTTTTCAGAAGCTAAACCAAATTCCCTATCTGCTTCTTCTTTAGTAAATACATATCCTATGTTATATTGCGGATCCTTTTTAATTTCCATCAGAAAATCATATACCTTTTTACGAAGCTTTTCATCATTAGGATCCTTCAGCTGGATCCAGCCTGACATAGAAGCGGAATGACAATATGCCTGCCAGTCAATCAAACGATTCTGTTCATCTGTCTGGATAAATCCATTTTCCTTCAGCAATAAATTAAAATTGATATGACGCTTGATATTCTGTTGACCGTGGTCACCAAGAATTACAAAATTTGTGTTTTCATAATCACCAAAACGTCTGACAGCTTCTAAAATCTGTCCAAATTGACGATCATGTTTTCTAAGTTGTTTTTTTACTTCATCATTGTCGATACCTTCACAATGCTTGACCGTATCCAGATCACACATCTTAACGAGCATGACATCCGGCTGATGATAATCTTCTATGATATCAAGTGCAAGATGCATCGTAAACTCATCTAAATTTTTATCTTCTCCCTTTAGATAGTGCTCATATTTCCAATAATAGCGATCCAGCAATTCCTGGGTAGAATAATTTTCATAAAATTGATATGGATCATCGCCCTGATAATCAATCGGAACAATCATCGGCATATTGTAATCAATATCTGCTCCACCTGACACAGGCCATGTAAGCGAACATGTCGTAAGTCCGTTGGCCTTTGCGACATCCATCAGCGTCTTTCCCTTGATCTGTGAACGAAGTGAATACCAAGGAGCGTTTGGATTTTCAACATCGACAATTTCATTATGTATGATTCCATGATTTTTAGTTGTTTTTCCCGTCAATATGGAACAATGACACGGATAGGTCAAGGTCGGATAAACAGGCTCAACATGCTTGACCACACTTCCTTTTTCAAAAACCTCCTTAAAATGAGGCAGTGTCTTCATATATTCCAAATCCAGCGTACATAGCGCATCTAAACAAAAAACCAGTAATTTACGCATAACTTCCCTTCCTTTCAAAGCATAACGGAATCTATGATATCTATTCATTGAATAAAAGGTTGAAGGAAATCAATTTCCTTCAACCTTTTTAAAAGTTTTATTCAGCTTGCATTGCTGCATTTGTTCTGTCAGCAGCATTCTGTAAAGCCGTTGCGGCATCGAAGGATGGATCAGCCGGACCTTTAAATAACTCTTCTAACTGGTTACGCATTTCAGTAGAACCTGTAAATACAGGAGCAACGAATGAAACTGGTACTTGTTCACCAAGAGCTTTCAAAGCCTTATCAGAATTTACGAATTCCTGATAGCTTTCATCTTCCAGAACTTCTGTGTATGGTGAGTTAGCATTTACGACCTCTACCCATTCAGCATTACGGCTAATGAAATACTCGACAAAATCAGCAACAGCCTGATTCTGTGCTTCTGTACCATTGAATCCGATAGCAGCACGGTTCCAGATCAAACCAGCATTTTCGTATTCTTTATCAGACATCTTCGGAACTCTTACAACCTGCAAATCACCGTTGATATCTGAAAGATCAAGATAAGGCATACCAGCGGATGAACCGATATAAGAAGCAATCAGACCACTGTTCAGATCACCTGAGTTATATCCGTCAGCACCCTGAGCAGCTACTTGGAAATAACCTTCCTGAACGCCTTCTGCCCACCATTTAACCCATTCAAGAGTCTTATCATCATTGAAAACAACTTCATTCTTTTCAAGATCAACGATCTGTCCCTGATGTGACTGATAGATCAATAACTGGGCAAAATCAGTCAATGAGTCGATTGACAAACCTACAACACCTGTTTCTTCATAGATCTTCTTAGAAGTTTCTTTTACTTCATCCCAAGTGGTTGGAATATCAACACCCACTTCATCGTAAATAGCCTTGTTAACAAACAAAACAGGACCTGCAGTATAAATAGGAACAGCATGAATCTTTCCATCAGAGAAATTCGTAGCTTCGTCTACGATACCTGCAGATGTAATATCAGCATAATCAAAGTCCCAATAATCATCAAATGAAAGAAGTTTACCTGTACCATCAAAGTTTTTAGCAAATGTAGCAAAATTGAATACCAGATTAGGTCCTACTTCATTTGTTATGGCATCCGTAACTACGGATTCATACGTACTGGCATCATAACCGCCATGAACCTCAACCGTGATATTTTCGTGTTCGCTTTCAAAATCATCGGCGATCTTTTCCAGCAAATCCTCTTGATCTTCAGTAAAGGTATGCCAGATCGTAATCGTCGTGGCCTCATCTCCTGTCGTTGTGCCATTACCTGAACATGCAGCCAAACCGGCAGTCATCGCAAAGGCAACTAACAGCTTTGCAAGTTTTTTCATAAACTTTTCTTTTCCTCCTTGTTATACTTAATAACGTATTCATTCTATAATTTTAAGCCTTTAAATGTCAATAAAAATCTGATCTTTTATCGCAACTTATTACATAATTTTACTTATTTTTTATAAAGAAATTTCATTAAATTCTTCTTCACTCAGCTCACTGCCCTCAATTCCTACGACTTTTGACGAAATTTTATTAGCCATTTTTATGATGTCCTCGATACCCATTTTCATCTTTAATCCGGCAATGCAGGCACCGGCATGAGAATCCCCGGCACCAATCGTATCTGCGACCTTGTTTTTATAGCCGGCTATTAATTTTCCTATGTTGCCGTCAGTATAATAGGCACCTCTTTCACCACAGGTTACAATGACTAATTCTTTTGATTTATCATGAAGGCGCTGAGCCGCATGACTGATCGTTTCACATCCTGTATATGCTGTTATCTCATCTTCATTCAGATGTATGATCGGATGAAGCGCCAGCATCCTCTTCATTCTTTCTTCAGAAATATGCATGATTCTGGCACCCGGAGCAAAGAAAACAGGTACATGCATTTCTTCAAGATAATCCAAAATCTCATCACCATCTTTTTCTTCTAATTCCAGCCCGCTTACATAGATATAATCCAGATCATCTCGGCAGACATCCTTCAGCCATGATTTTTTAAATTGATATTCTGCACCATGCTGACATAAAAACGTCCTTTCACCACTGGCGTTTACCAGACATATGCAGCAGCCGTTATCTTCATCATCGATCTTTATCAGCGGCTGATAATTTCTATCTGTCAATAAATCATTTAAAATATCCGCAAATCTTCCCGTACCGATAGGTGAGGTACATACCGCAGGAAGATGGAAATGTCTGACGATACTGCTGGCATTATAACCGCAGCCCCCAATGGAAAATTTAATATTTGTCGTATTGATATCTTCTTTCAGCTTTGGTAAATGGTCAACATGAACGATCATGTCTAATACCACGGATCCTATAAATAATGTCTTATTCATCTTATTCCCCCTAAGTCACCTTATATATTTTACCACAACTGAACGAAAAAAAGTGAGATTTCTCTCACTTTATTCCGCACTTTCTTTAACACTTAGCTGATCATCGTCAATCATATCCTGAATGACGTCATCATTTACCGTATCATTTGTTACGTAATTCATCATTTCGCTTTCTTCTTCGACATGATTTCGAGCATTACGTTTCGCTTTCAGCTCAGCTGCAAGCTTATTGATCTCGATTGAAGTTTCTCTTTCATCACTATAACCGGTTCCTGCCGGAATCAGTTTTCCGATGATAACATTTTCCTTCAATCCGATCAGATGATCGACCTTACCTTTAACAGCTGCTTCTGTCAGAACCTTTGTCGTTTCCTGGAATGAAGCGGCTGACAGGAAGGAATCTGTTTCGACAGAAGCCTTTGAAATACCTAACAGCACCGGCTTGAACTGTGCCGGGCGCAAGCCGGACAGCAATGCCCGACGATTGATCTTGGTAATCTCTACAAGGGAGATCTGAACACCAGGATACAATGTCGTATCACCGCCATCAATAACGACTACCTTACGCAGCATCTGACGGATCATGACTTCAATATGTTTATCAGAAATATCAATACCCTGAGAATTATAAACCTTCTTAACTTCCTTCAGGATATATTTTTCAACCTCTAAGACACCAGCAACTTCCAACAGTTCTTTTGGATAGATCGGACCTTCAGTAATCTTATCACCGGCCTCGATCATACTGCCTTCTTTCAGCCATGAACGGATGACCTGTGTCGGTCCAAGCTTATGCACCTGACTTTCATGCTCATTCGTAACCACGACCTCATAACCTGTATTGGTCTGAGTGATAGAAGTAATTTCACCTGAAATCTTAGCAAGAACAGCCGCACCTTTTGGATTACGTGCTTCAAAAAGCTCTTCAACACGAGGTAAACCTTGCGTGATATCTCCTCCGCCGGCACTTGCGACACCACCTGTATGGAAGGTACGCATCGTCAGCTGAGTACCCGGCTCACCGATTGACTGGGCAGCCATGATACCAATGGATTCACCAACCTCAACAACTTTTCCTGTTGCCATATTGCGGCCGTAACATTTCTTACATACACCATAGATAGATTTACATGTAAATGCCGTACGGATCAATACCTGCTTGATTCCGGCATCAACGATCCTCTTGGCAATTGCTTCATCGATATACTCATCTGATTCAATGATCACTTCACCGGTTTTCGGATCTGTGACAGTCTGCTTCGTATAACGTCCTACCAGACGATCATATAAACGAATGATCTCAGTATTTGTTTTACGATCGATAACCGTTTCGACCATGAAACCATTATCTGTACCACAGTCATCTTCACGAACGACGATATCCTGTGCAACATCGACAAGACGACGTGTCAGATATCCGGATTCCGCAGTCTTTAAGGCTGTATCTGTTAATCCTTTACGCACACCATGAGTAGAAATAAAGAATTCAGACACATTCAAACCTTCACGGAAACAAGAATAGATCGGCACCTCGATGATCGAAGGCTGATAACTTCTAGTCGACTTTGACTGGCTCGGCTTACTCATCAAACCACGCATACCAGCCAGCTGTGTAAAGTTTGACTTATTACCACGGGCTCCTGAATCCGCCATCATGTTGATGGAATTCTTATGAGGCAGATTAGCCATCAGCTCATCACCGATCTGATTTTTAATGTTATCCCACAAACGATTCAGGTGTGATTCCCACTCCTGCATCGTTAACTTACCTTTACGACGCAATTGCATCAATTCTTCAGCCTTGCGCTTTCCTTCTTCGATTTTTTCACCTTTATTTTCTACGACCTGAATATCGCTTAACGCAACCGTGATACCAGCTACCGTAGAATATTTGAATCCCATGTCTTTAATGGCATCCAATATCTCTGAAGTCTTCTTCGTTGAGTATCTTGCAAAGATCTCTGCGATGATCAATCCCAGTTGTTTCTTCTTTACCTCAGGAACGATCGGCTGAACAGCAATGATCTCTTTGATATTTTCTCCCGGTTTGATGAAGAATTTATCAGGCGTAGCCTTAAAGTTTTCATCAGAAACCTCATTCAGATAAGGGAAATCCTCAGGGAACATCTCATTAAAGATGATCTTACCGACAGTCGTCATCAGATACATCTGATTCTGTTCAGGAGTGAACGTTGTTTTCTTCAAAGAACCTGCCAGAATGGCAATTCTTGAATGTAAGTGAACGACCTTTTGATCATAGGCCATCAACACTTCATTGACATCTTTAAAGACATGTCCTTCGTTATCCGCATAGCGTTCCCATTCAAGTGCCTGTTCTTCACAATCAACATCACGGTAACGCTGTGCTTCTTCACGCATGGAATCTGCCGTTTCTTCCATCGTCAGATAATAGTTTCCAAGAACCATATCCTGAGAAGGTGTAACGATCGGTTTTCCATCTTTTGGTGAAAGAATATTGTTAGAACCCAACATCAGCACTAAAGCTTCTGCACGTGCCTCTTCACTCAAAGGAAGATGCACTGCCATCTGGTCACCATCGAAGTCAGCGTTGAACGCTGTACATACCAACGGATGAAGACGAATGGCACGTCCTTCGACCAGCTTCGGTTTAAATGCCTGGATACCTAAACGGTGCAATGTCGGAGCACGGTTCAAGAGTACCGGATAACCATCGATAACCTCTTCAACGATGTCCCATACACGTGGATCCAGACGATCGATCAGCTTTTCAGCTGTCTTTGGATTGCTGGCAATTTCTTTATTTACAATTTCATTAATAACAAATGGTTTAAATAACTGCAATGCCATTTCACGAGGAATACCGCACTGATACATTTTCAGATCCGGTCCTACCGCGATAACAGAACGTCCGGAGAAATCGACACGTTTTCCTAAAAGGTTCTGACGGAAACGTCCCTGCTTTCCTTTCAGGGCATGTGAAAGTGACTTTAAGGCCCTTCCACCGGCACCTGTGATCGGTTTGGAACGACGTCCGTTATCAATCAAAGCATCGACAGCTTCCTGAAGCATACGCTTTTCGTTCTGCACGATGATGGCCGGCGTTCCCAGATCCAAAAGCTTCTTTAAACGATTGTTACGTGTGATGACACGACGATATAGATCGTTAAGATCACTTGTCGCAAAACGACCGCCATCCAGCTGCAGCATCGGTCTTAAATCAGGAGGTATGACCGGCAATACCGTTAATACCATCCATTCAGGTTTGTTATTTGAATTACGGAAGGCATCCACTGTATCCAATCTTTTCAAAAGCTTCTTACGCTTTTCACCCTGAGCATTTTCAAGCTCAGCTGTGATAGCTTTAAATTCTTTTTCGACATCTACTTCTTTCAATAGCGTCTGAACAGCTTCAGCTCCTGTTTGTGCGCTAAATGATCCCGGACCATAAATCGCAACATTTTCACGATATTCTCTTTCTGAAAGGATCTGCTTATACATCAGTTTTGTATCACGCGGATCCGTTACGATCCAGCTTACAAAGTAAACAACTTCCTCCAGCTGTTTTGGAGTGATATCCAAAAGAAGTGCCATTCTTGAAGGAATTCCTCTCAGATACCAGATATGAGCCACCGGTGCTGCCAATTCAATATGTCCCATTCTTTCACGACGAACACTTGACTTGGTTATCTCAACACCACAGCGATCACATACAACTCCCTTATATCTAACCTTCTTGTACTTTCCACAGTAGCATTCCCAGTCCTTGCTTGGACCGAATATTCTTTCACAGAATAATCCGTCTCTTTCTGGTTTTTGCGAACGATAGTTGATCGTCTCCGGCTTTTTTACTTCGCCATGTGACCATTCAAGAATACGTTCAGGAGAAGCTAATTGAACTTGTATAGAACTAATATTGTTTACGCTCATCTTTCTTCCTCCTTATTCTTCATCACCATCTGTAAATAACGGCGTTTCCAGATCATCAATCGATTCTGAATGATCGTCTTCCTCTTCCTCGCTCTCATCCTTCACATCAACAGGAGGCTGTGGCTGAGGCTTTACTGATGGCTGTGAATCATCACCATCGATCTTCGATAAATCAATCTCATTGCCTTCATCATCACGCAAGATCACATCCAGGGCCAAAGCCTGCAATTCATGCTTCATAACTCTGAATGCTTCCGGAATTCCCGGTTCAGGAATATCCTTGCCCTTGATGATGGCTTCATATGTCTTGGTACGGCCCACGATATCATCCGATTTGATCGTAATGATTTCCTGAAGGGTATGAGCAGCGCCCCATCCTTCAAGAGCCCAAACTTCCATTTCACCAAATCTCTGACCACCGTTTTGAGCCTTACCACCTAAAGGCTGCTGAGTTACCAAAGAATAAGGTCCTGTTGCACGAGCATGCAACTTATCATCAACCATGTGAGCCAGCTTGATCATATACATGACACCTACAGAAATACGTTCATCAAAAGCGTCACCTGTACGTCCATCATACAAGACCATCTTACCATCCTTGGTCATATCAGCTTCTTTCATGATGTCCTCAAGCTCTTCGTTGCTGATACCATCAAATACTGGTGTCGCAAACTTGACGCCAAGTTTCTTAGCGGCAAAACCCAAATGAATTTCAAGCACTTGTCCGATATTCATACGGCTTGGCACACCGAATGGGTTCAACATGATATCAACCGGCGTTCCATCCGGCATAAACGGCATATCTTCCACAGGCAGGATCTTAGAAATAACACCCTTGTTTCCATGACGTCCGGCCATTTTATCACCCTCAGAAATCTTACGCTTCTGAACGATGTACACCTTTACGGTTTCACTGACTCCCGGTGGCAGCTCATGTCCATCCTTACGTTTAAATACACGCACCGAATGAACGATACCCGCACCACCATGAGGTACCTTTAATGAATTATCACGTACTTCACGTGATTTTTCACCGAAGATTGCCAATAAAAGCTTTTCTTCCGGTGAGATCTCGCTCTGTCCCTTTGGCGTTACCTTTCCAACAAGGATATCACCCTCGCGTACTTCGGCACCCACCATGATGATACCTCGTGAATCCAGATTACGGCAGGCATTTTCACCGACATTTGGAATATCACGTGTGATCTCTTCAGGACCCAGCTTTGTTTCACGACAATCAATTTCATATTCTTCAATATGAATCGATGTATAAACATCATCACGTACCAATCTTTCAGACATGATGATCGCATCTTCATAGTTATAACCATTCCATGTCATGTAGGCAATCGTCACATTCTGACCCAATGCCAATTCACCATTTTCCATGGATGGACCATCGGCCAGAATATCACCCTTTTCAACACGCTCGCCTTTATCGACGATCGGAATCTGGTTGATCGTTGTTCCGGCATTGGACTGCTGGAACTTACGCAGACGATATTCACGTTTTTCGCCATTATCCTGAGCAACGACCAAACGAGAAGCATCTGCATATTCAACGATTCCATCTTCCTTACATACGACACAGCTTCCGGAATCCTTCGCTACACGATATTCCATTCCTGTTCCGACAAACGGAGCATGCGGACGAAGCAGAGGTACTGCCTGACGCTGCATGTTCGCACCCATCAGGGCACGAGAAGCATCATCGTTTTCAAGGAAAGGAATACAAGCCGCAGCAATCGAAATGATCTGCTTTGGCGAAACGTCCGCCAATTCCACGCGTTCACGATTCGCTAAGATCGTTTCACCACGATATCTGGCAACGACCTTTTCATTGACAAGCTTGTTATCAATGACCTCATTGGCCTGTGCAATAATGTAATCCTGTTCTTCATCGGCAGACAGATAAACTGCATCTTCAAGAACCGTACCATCTTTGAGCACCTTACGATAAGGTGTCTGGATAAAGCCATATTCATTGATCTTACCATAAGAGGTCAGATAGTTGATCAAACCGATATTCGGACCTTCCGGTGTTTCGATCGGACAAATTCTTCCATAGTGTGAAGAGTGAACGTCACGCACTTCAAAGCCTGCGCGGTCACGATTCAAACCACCCGGACCTAAGGCTGAAATACGACGCTTATTCGTCAATTCAGCCAATGGATTCTGCTGATCCATGAATTGGGAAAGCTGACTTGAAGAGAAGAACTCTTTAATTGCCGCTGTCAGCGGACGAATATTGGTCAGCTTCTTCGGTGTCAGCGATTCGATCTCAGCAATCGACATTCTTTCCTTAACAACTCTTTCCATTCTTGAAAGACCGATCCTGAACTGATTCTGAATCAGCTCGCCAACCGAACGGATACGACGATTTCCTAACATATCGATATCGTCTGTTTCACCGACACCTTCCATGACATTCAACATATAAGCATAGAAAGCATACATATCTGAAATGGTGATCGTATGCTTATTCGCAAACGGATCATTTCCTGTTACCTTGATTTCATGACCGTCAGAATCGAGGATCATAACTTCCTGTACGGCAGCTCCAACCAGCCATGCCACAAGTTTTTCATCGTTATGTACCCGATTGACCAATTCCTCATAAAGATCACTGCTTAAGGCATTTGACTTAACACGAGGCATAAATCCTTCTGTATATCTGCCGCCTTCATTTGTCAGGACAACATTGCCCTTCTCATCACTGATACAGCCCAGCTCATAAAGACGATGTCCATAATTTAAGACAGCCTTGACATTTTCAGGTGTCAGTTTTACCGGCTGGGCAATGACACCGGCATAAATACTTACCTTTTCACATTCTTTTTCAAGAACGCTTAAAACATGTTCGGTGATGACATCACCCTCATAGAAGGTTTCATCAGCACACTCTACATCCTTCGCCAAGATACGTCCTAAAAGTCCACGCTTGCAGCTCGTTTCAACAGCTACTATATCTTCGTGAACAAACAGCGGATTAAATGGGAAGGCCTTCACATAGATACCCTTTTTCAATTCCGGTTTCAGAATCTCTCTTTCATCACGGTTGATCAGAGTACCTTTTTTCATAAATACTTTGCCATCTGCACCGATGATATCATGAGCTAATACATGATGCTCAATACGATTGATAGCATTCAGTTTTTTCTCCAGCTTATAACGTCCGGCCTTTGTCAGATCATATCGGCGGCGATCAAAGAATTTCGCATTCATCAGGTTGATAGAACCATCAAGGATCGGATTCTCATCAGGACGCTGGTTTTCATAAATCGACAACAATGCTTCCTGCGTCGTCTTTACCTTATCATTGATCAGCGTATTTTCGATATCTTCATATTTTCCAAAATAAGCACCGTATAAAGTCAGATAAATATCTAAATACTCTCTGCTTTCATCTATCTCAGGCTTTTCAAAATTCGTATTTCTTCCCAAAGCATTTAAGAAAGTCGTAATCTGCTTGGTGTCCATCGGATCATCACTGCGATCCATATCTAAAGCCATACCGATGGCTTTAAATAAAACTGTCGACATGATTTTACGTTTACGGTCAACACTAACAGTAAGAGCTCTTCCGTTTGAGGATTTCTTCGTTTCAGTAAAAAACTCCAACCATGTTCCACGGCTAGGAATCAGCTCACAGCTATATGTTTCTTTACCTGTTTTTTCTTCAAAACCACTGTCAAAATAAGCTCCCGGCGAACGCACGATCTGCGATACGATAACACGTTCCGCCCCGTTAATGATGAAAGTACCTGTTTCTGTCATCAAAGGAAAATCGCCGAGGAACACCTCTTCCTGCTTCGTCAGCACTTCACCGGTATTGCTGTCAACGATCTCAAGCTCCATGGTCGCTTTCAAAGGCGCAGCAAAATTACATTCACGATATTGTGACTCTTCAGCAGTATATTTAGGCTTTTCAAATTCATAGTCTTTAAAATACAGTTTAATATTGCCACCAAAGTTAGAAATCGGATAAATTTCTTCAAAAACTTCCCGGATTCCTGTTTTTATGAACCACTCAAAAGAATCTGTCTGAATTTCTACCAGATTTGGCAGTTCCAGACTCCCGCTTACTTTTGAATAGTTACGACGTTCTGCTTTCTTCCCTGAAGGTACGATCTTATAAGTCTTTTTTTCTTCTTCCATACACACACGTCCTTTCATCATGACAAGTGCCCAAAAAGGACACTTTCGCCATTATATTTTTTTATACTATTATGCAATTTATTATATTATCTTATTTATGTCAAGTTGTCAATTATTTCTTTTCAGATTTTAAAATGTAATAGCCCTTTTCTTTATTCAGAATCGTGCAGTTTCCGAATATACCTTCAATAAAGCGACAGGCACTCAGAGCACCATGATTTTTACGGATCACTACCCATAATGCCCCATTTTTATCCAAATGATCATAAGCTTCTTCAAAAATTTTATAAATCACTTTCTTTCCGGCACGAATGGGCGGATTCGTTACGATATCGGTATAATTAAAGCATTTCACATTAGAATAGATATCACTTTCAAAGATATGCACATCACATTCATTTTTTTTCGCATTGATTTGTGCTAATTCAATAGCCCGCGGATTAATTTCAATCATATCGACACTGCTTTGAGGAAAACATTTCTTCAGGGTAATACCTAAGACGCCATATCCGCATCCGACATCTAAGATCCGTTTTCCAAGCGAGTATTTATTTAATGTTTTCAATAAGATGATCGAGCCCTCATCAATTTTATCCTTACAGAAAACACCATTGTCAGATATGAACATAAAATTAAAGCACGAAAACCGAAAAGATATCTCCTTTCGGTTTTGTGCTAATTGACGATTATCTGTGAAGTAATGACTCATAATATCGCCTGCCTTTTCAGACATAAAAAGGCTTACGCCTTTTTTATGTCACTTTTTCCGTTTAAAAACTATTTAATTTCAACAGTTGCGCCGGCATCAACCAGTTTCTTCTTGATTTCTTCAGCTTCTTCCGGTTTGATGTTTTCCTTGATAGCGCTTGGGCACTTGTCAACAAGACCCTTAGCTTCTACCAATCCAAGACCTGTGATTTCACGAACAGCCTTGATAACGGCAACCTTAGTAGCACCAACATCTGTCAATGTTACAGTTACTTCGCTAGGTCCGGCAGGAGCAGCATCAGCAACAGCAGCAACAGCCACAGGTGCAGCAGCAGTAACTCCAAATTCTTCTTCGATTGCTTTAACCAAATCATTTAATTCTAAAATTGTCATTTCTTTTAAAGAAGCGATTACTTCTTCGTTTGTTAACTTAGCCATTTTCTTTTCCTCCTATTTTTTCTTATTCACTTTTCGCATCAGCTACAGCTTTTACAACACAAGCAAAGTTACGCACAGGTGCCTGCAGGCAACTTAACAGCATTGAGTACATACCTTCGCGGTTTGGAAGCTGAGAAATTGATTTCAACGTATCTAAATCAACCAATTTTCCTTCGACAGTACCAGCCTTCATTACCAGGAATTCGTGATCCTTCGCAAACTTGCTTAAAACACGAGCCGGTGCTGTTGCATCCTTACCAAATACCAGGGCATTCGGCCCTGTCAGACTTTCACATAATCCTTCATAACCTGCTTCAGCAGCAGCACGCTGTGAAAGCTTATTCTTATAAACCTTCATTTCAACGTCTTCTTCTCTTAAAGCGCGGCGCAGATCTGTGATTTCCTTCACGGACAATCCACGATATTCAACAACTACTGTTGATTCTGAATTTTTCAGCTTTTCAGTAATTTCAGAAACGACAGCCTTCTTTGATTCGATGACCGCTTGGTTCATAATTACACCTCCTGTTTCTATATTGATCCAATATATATCCATAAAAAACTCACGCATTGACAGCGTGAGTTGAAAGATTACGAAAAAATACTCTTTCTACCTCGGCAACCTGATTAAGCGTAAGCCGTTGCTGTCTTTGGTATATATTGAGAACAATCCAATTTTAAACAAATTCTATCTGTTTGTCAAGACTAAGCGCCTACTTTAACGCCCGGACCCATCGTTGATGAGATCGTACAGTTCTTAACAAATGCACCCTTTACAGCTGCCGGGCGAGCACGCAGGATCGTATCGTTGATCGCTTTGAAGTTTTCAACCAGCTTTTCTTCATCGAAAGAAACCTTTCCGATCAGCAGGTTGATATTACCTTCCTTGTCAACACGATATTCTACCTTACCTTTTTTGATGTCTTCAACTGCTTTCTTGACATCCATCGTTACCGTTCCGGTCTTAGGGTTTGGCATCAAGCCTTTAGGACCTAAAAGACGTCCTAACTTACCAAGCTCTCCCATCATTGATGGAATTGCTACCAACACATCAAATTCGAACCATCCCTTAGAGATCTGTTCGATCATTTCTTTACCGCCTACATAATCAGCTCCGGCATCCTTTGCTTCCTGTTCCTGTGGTCCGGTAGCAATAACACAAACACGCTGTGTACGACCTGTTCCGTTTGGCAATACCATTGCTCCACGGATCTGCTGATCAGCATGACGAGGATCTACATTTAAGTTATAAGATACTTCTACTGAAGCATCGAATTTTTCAAAGCTTGCTTTCTTTACCAAAGCTACTGCTTCTTCAATCGTATAAGTCTTGCTGCGGTCAACTAATTTAGCAGCTTCTGAATATTTCTTTCCTACTTTTGCCATTTTACTTTACCGAGCCTTTCTTATTCCATACCTTCTACTTTAACACCCATATTACGAGCAGTACCAGCAATGATTCTCATTGCAGCCTCGATTGAATTGGCGTTCAAGTCCGGCATCTTGTATTCAGCAATTTCTCTTACCTGATCAGCTGTGATCGTACCCACAGTCTGTTTCTGGTTTGATGCAGCTTTGCTGATCTTTGCAGCCTTCTTGATCAAGATGGCAGCTGGTGTTGTTTTCAACACAAAATCAAAACTCTTGTCTTCGTACGCAGTAATGATTACTGGCACCATATCTCCCGCACGATCTCTGGTTGCATCATTAAATGCACTACAGAACTGAGGCATATTGATTCCGGCACTTGCTAAAGCCGGTCCCGGTTTAGCCCCTCCTGCTGGGAATTGCAACTTCGCAACTTTTACAATTTTCTTTTTACTCACAAGACACACCTCCTATATTTGTTGTCTTATGCAGTGGTACGAATGGTTGCGCATTCTTCCACGCATTACAAAAGAGCACATACGTGCTCCATTACTTTACACTATAAAAGCCTTTAAATCAAGTGTTTTTTTCACTTTTTAAATTATTGGCGCACAAAACCATAACTTTCTAACAGATTTTGTATATCCTCATAGCTGTCAAAATCAACATAGGTTCTGTCACGCTTGGCTGATTCGCCCTTCAACGTAATATCTACGATATATGGATAATAGATATGAGGCTCGCTGTAAATCTGTACAGTGACTTCACCATTTTCATAAAGACCACGGTCATGAAGACATATTTCCTGTCCTGCATAATCATCATCACTGAGTCCATTATCATATTTTTTAATTTCAAAGAGAAGCGCTTCATACATCTCTGCATCCTTCAAGTAAGCCTGCTCTGCCTGATACTCTGACACCGCCTCTTTTAAAGAGGTACCCAGCTTATTCACAGCCACGCTCGCAGTAACATCCCCCCTCTTTCCGCCACAGCCTGCAAGCATCAAAACAGTAAGCATTATCATTCCCGTTTTTCTCATTTACATCTCTCCTTTACTGATATTATCATTATACGTCCATCTGATATCGAAAACAAGAAGATATACGAAATAGTAAGCATTTCTTACGCTTTATATATTTCATACCTCCATTTTTACTGAATATAAAAAAACTGCATGGATATGAATCTTCCATATCCATACAGCTAACCCTTAAAATTCCAGCTTTTCCAAGTCTGAATAACTGATATCCGTCGGAATTTCACGTCCGAACAGGATCAGCAATACCTTGGCCGTCTGATTTTCATCATCAAGCGATTCTACCGTTCCTTCGCTGCCATTAAATGATCCTGATAAGATCTTGACACGGTAACCCACTTTAAAATCGATCTGAACACGTTTTTCCTTGATGCCCAGACGCCTCAGGATCGCTTCAATTTCAGCTTCCGCTACCGGGAAAGGCTTTGCTCCGCCACCGCTTGATCCGATAAATCCGGTAACGCCCGGCGTATTACGCACGACATACCATGCTTCATCAGTCATGATCATTTCCACAAACAAATATCCCGGGAAAAGATTATATGTCTTTTCAACTTCTTTTCCGTTCTTGTATTCAATTTCAGTTTCTTCCGCAACAACGATCTGGAATAGCGCATCCTGCAATCCCATCGTTTCAATACGCCTTTCAAGATTTTCCTTTACCTTATTTTCATGACCGGCGTAAGTATTGACAACATACCACTGTTTCTTCTCTTCTGCCATTGTACTCACCTAAATTCCCATTGTTCTGAAAAACCATGCGGCAACAAAATCACATAAAACAAAGAACGCCGCAAAAGCTCCCGTAAATAAAATAACCGTAAGTGAAGAACGCGTTAACTCACCGGCAGTCGGCCAGTGTACCTTTTTCATTTCCTCAATAATTCCTTTTATACTGAACCATCTCATAAGTGCCCTCCTATTTTGTTTCCCTATGAATTGTATGACAATTACATTTCGGACAAAATTTTTTCAGTTCCATACGCTTCGTATGTGTATTTTTATTTTTATAAGTCGTATAGTTACGGGATAAACACTGTGTACAAGTCAAAATGATTTTTTCTTGCATACCCTCACCTCGCTAACTGCCTATTTACTTTATCACAATACTTTTTTTTAGTCAATGTAACTCAACAAAAGTTTTTGCATCTTCTTACACACATAGCTCACTCTTTTATTATTAACAGCCATGATCTGGCCGATTTCCCGCTGATTATATCCTTCCAGCTTCATCCTGACGATCATGAATTCATCATCGCGCAACTCACTTCTCAGATAAGCCAGCAGATTTTTCTCATGATACCATTTCATCAATGCATCTCCTTCAAACTCATGATTTATATTCGGAAAAGTATCGACGTAATAAATGCCCTCCTCTTCCTTGACCTTACTGTCAAGACGAAGTGCTTTCGACATGCTGGAATTTGCCTGACTACGACGTGAACGAATATACTTTCTGACGCACATTTCCATACATTTCTGTGCAAACACAGAAAACGAACATCTCCCATCATCACAATATCGATAAATGGCATGATAAAACTCAAGCATCGACAGCTGACGCATTTCATCAAGCTCATCACTGATTTCACAGACATAAGCATATTTTTCAACTGTCTTTTTCACAGTAAAATAGATCGTTTTCTCATATTTCTCCATCAGCAGCTGCAAAGCCTCATCATCATTCTGATAGATATAATAAAGTAATTCATAATCGTTCATAGTCCCTCCCGAGTTCGTCAGCTAACGGGGATGGCGTTTTGAATAAATTTCATAAAGAAGGATTCCACAAGCAACAGAAGCATTCAGCGATGTAACCGAACCTGTCATCGGCAACGCAACCATGTAATCACAGTTCTTTTTAACTAAAGATGAAATACCAAAGCCTTCGCTTCCAATGACCAGCAAAAGCGGCACATCACACTGCATATCCCGATAATCGATGGCCTTTTCCATATCTGCCCCTACGACCCAGAAACCTTTTTCTTTTAAAGCCTGGATCGAACGTGCAAGATTGGTCACACTGGCCACCTTGACAGTATCGATGGCCCCGGTCGAGGTCTTTGCTACAGTTGCATTTAGCTGTACGCTGCGATTTTTACCAATGATGACACCATCAGCACCTACACAATCACAGGTTCTCAGGATCGCTCCAAGATTTTGGGGATCTTCCAACCCATCCAGCATGACCAGAAGCGGCTGCTTTGAATCAGGGATGGCTGCGAGCAGCTCTTCCAGCGTATAGGTCTTATACTCTTCGACACTTGCGGCAATTCCTTGATGATAGGTCGTTTTCAAAAGCTGATCCAGCTTTCTTTTAGGAACGGTTCTGATCACCGCCTGTTTTTTCAAGGCCAAACTCTCCAGTTCCTTATCCTTAAAGCCCTCTGCCAAAAGAATCTCATAGATTTTTCTATCGCCCTTCAATAGCTGACGAACGACATTTTTTCCATACATATATTGTGCCATATTATTGCTCTCCCTGCTCAACAACTTCGTTCCACAGTTTTTCCAGTTTTCCACACTGTCCGCTCAGATAATAATAACCAACGATCGCTTCAAATCCGGTAGCCATGCGATACGTGATCATATCTGCATTTTTCGCAATCGTTTTTGTCTGAGCATTTCTGCCGCGCTTGATAATTTCCAGCTCTTCTTCATCAAAGAAATTCTTCTCGATCAAAACATTCAGATAATGCGCCTGTGCCTTGGCGCTGACATAATGAGAGGTCATCTTCTGAAGATCATTTGGCTTTTGATAGCCTGCCCGAACGAGCCTTTCCCTGACCCAAAGAGTCATGACCGCATCACCGATAAAAGCCAATGTAGTACCATTATAAGGAACGATTTCCATTATAAGACCCCTTTTTCCATCAGCTTCTGACGATAGCCGTCTGCCTTTTCAAAATCTTTGACAGCCTTAGCTTCATTCCATTTCTGATACAATTCGTAACTCTCTTCATCCAGCACCGTACGTTCGATACGAATGCCAAGGACATGCATCATTCCTTCAAGAGCTGTCACCAGCTTTGATACGGCATCATAATCGATCTCACGGACACGCAAGGCGCTATTCAACTGCTTTACCGTTTCAAAAACAACACTAAAGGCATTCGGAGTATTTAAATCATCGCTCATTTCATCAAGGAAAGAATTCCACAATTTTTCATCCTTTTCAGCTTTAAAATCTTTGTGAGCCAATTGCATTTTTACACAAGCCTGCTTGTAAGAATTCATCACTTTATTCAATTCATTACGAGCACTTTCTATGACTTCATCATTAAAATTCAACGGTGCACGATAATGTGCCGATAAGAAAGCCCATCTCAAGACATTGCCGCCAATCTCTTTAACCATATCCTTGATCAGAAGCGTATTGCCTAAAGACTTGGACATTTTTACACCATCCAGATTCAGCATACCATTATGCAGCCAATAATTCGCAATGTGTGTATGAAAACAAGCTTCACTCTGTGCAATCTCATTTTCATGATGCGGAAACTTCAGATCCATACCGCCACCATGAATATCAATACGATGACTCTTAAATTCCTTATTGATCATGACCACACATTCTGTATGCCATCCCGGACGTCCTTTTGACCAAGGTGAATCCCAGTTGATACCCTCATCTGTCTTTTTCCACAATGTAAAATCCAACGGATTCTCCTTTAAGGAATTTTCATCAATTCTGGCACCTACCATCAGATCATCGATCCGCTGCTTGCTTAAAGCACCATAATGTTCAACAGCATTAACTCTGAAATAAACATCTCCATCAACGACATAAGCTGCTTTTTTATCTACCAGATCCGCAATAAAAGCAATGATCTCATCCATCGTTTCCGTTACCCTCGGTGTGATATCCGGGATATCCGCATTTAAGCTGCGGCGGTCCTCATTATATCCCTCAATGTATTTCTCCGTCAGCTCCGCTTCACTAATACCTTCTTCTTTTGCCCTTTTTATGATCTTATCATCCACATCCGTGAAATTCGATACATAGGTAACATCATAACCTAATGCTTCAAAGGTCTT
This sequence comes from uncultured Traorella sp., assembly GCF_944327115.1. Taxonomy (GTDB): domain Bacteria; phylum Bacillota_I; class Bacilli_A; order Erysipelotrichales; family Erysipelotrichaceae; genus Traorella. The sequence goes on along the minus strand of NZ_CALVGS010000039.1, from coordinate 32,719 downwards.
CTTCAGCGTATCATAAACAATGATCGGCCGCCCATTACCGATATGCGGACGGTTATACACCGTAGGTCCGCACACATACATACTGACCTTTCCTTCTTCAATAGGAATAAATTCTTCCATCTTATTGGTATAGCTGTTAAATAATTTCATCTTTTTCCCTCCTGATAATAAAAAAAGCATCTCTTAAAGACGCTTGATCACGCGGTTCCACTTTAATTGAATATATCCACTCATTTATGTTAACGCCATCCACGTACTTGATTAAAGTCCCTAGAAGGTGCATTTCATCCACTCCTAACAGCTTTTTCCACCCTTCAAGCCTCTCTGAAGTTATTCTATGGATGCTCTTTCCTTCATCACCGGTTTTACTTAATCTTTATACCACAACTCCTATAAAATGTAAACAGAATTACACACGATTCTACCCCATGAAATTTCTTTTTTCATATTTATTGACAGGCATACTTTGATCTTTCCTTATTTTCATCTCCACCAAAATAAGATTGTTATTCAAGGAAGCATTCGCTTTTAACAAGACCTTGGCTTCATGGGTGGCAGACAGAGGGATATGGTCACTGAGATGAAACTGCTTTTTAAGAAGCTGATGAAGCCCGCTGTTCTCGAACACCTTATGAAGAACATGGGCAGGCTTCAGATCAGGGAATTCATGGTAATAGAAACGGTTGGAAAGAGAAAAGACTTTCAAGATGTCTCCCTGATAGAAAAAAGAGTATTCACACAGATATTAATGACTATCATAACATAAATCACACTTAACTTTTTTTATTCTCTTTCATTATCTTCCTGTCCATCAAAATTGAAATTTCCTAATATATAAAAAAACCGGGTTGTGTTGCCCCGGTTTTTGTCTTTTATCTTTAATTAAGCTAATTCAGAGAAGTATTTGATTGTTCTAACCATCTGGCTAGTGTATGAATTTTCGTTATCATACCAAGAAACAACCTGAACCTGAGTCGTTCCGTTATCCATAGGCTTAACCATTGTCTGAGTAGCATCGAACAATGAACCATAAGTGATACCGATGATATCGCTAGATACCAACTGTTCTTCAGTATAACCGAAAGATTCGTTGCTTGCAGCCTTCATAGCAGCATTTACCTGATCAACAGTTACATTTCCTTCAACAACAGCAACTAAGATCGTAGTTGAACCTGTAGGAACTGGAACACGCTGAGCAGAACCGATCAACTTACCGTTCAATTCAGGAATAACCAAACCGATAGCCTTAGCAGCACCAGTAGAGTTAGGAACGATGTTCACAGCAGCAGCTCTTGAACGTCTTAAATCACCTTTTCTCTGAGGTCCATCAAGAGTCATCTGATCACCTGTGTAAGCATGAACAGTAGTCATGATACCTGACTGGATAGGAGCTAAATCATTCAATGCTTTAGCCATAGGAGCCAGGCAGTTAGTTGTACAAGAAGCAGCTGAGATAACTGTATCTTCCGGCTTCAATACTGTGTGGTTAACGTTGTAAACAACTGTAGGAAGATCGTTTCCTGCAGGAGCAGAAATAACAACCTTACGAGCACCTGCTTTGATATGAGCAGAAGCTTTTTCCTTAGAAGTATAGAATCCTGTACATTCCAATACAACATCTACTCCTAATTTGCCCCAAGGCAGGTTAGATGCATCAGCTTCCTTGTAGATTTCGATTTCCTTGCCATCTACAGTGATTGAAGATTCACCAGCACTAACCTTGTCAGCTAATGCATATCTTCCCTGAGCTGAATCGTATTTTAATAAGTGAGCAAGCATTTTAGGGCTTGTTAAGTCGTTGATCGCAACAACTTCATAACCTTCTGCACCAAACATCTGTCTGAATGCAAGACGTCCAATACGTCCAAAACCATTAATTGCAACTTTAACTGTCATTTTTTTAAAGTCCTCCTTCTAAACAAACATATTATACAATTTTTAATAGAAAAGTCAATTGAGAAATCTTTCACTTATCCACTTTTTCATGCACCTATATGAACAAAGAGCGAATATAAGCGCATACATTCATCAAAAGACAAACAAACCAATGATTTCCATATATTTATCTTAATATTTTTCATTCATGAACCGTGGTTTTTTTGTCAGTAAATAAGCCTCCTTGCTTGTCTTTACACGAGCGTTATAAAGCTTATTAAAAAGAGGAAAATTGTTGCAGCGGACCATGACGGCACACCTTTTTCTCGGAATCGCCAATGGAAAGAGCTTTTCAATATGCTCGGCCTCGCTCAGCTCCAATATGATCAGATCATTCAGCCCCAAAGCAGCCCTGCACAAACGCAAAAAAGCATTGCTTCCAAGATAGATGATCTCTTTTACCTTCACTTGTTTTTTCTCTGTGGAAAAGCGGATATATCCCATTGGCTTGGCACGATGCCGAACGATCAGTATCCTCTCATTCATGCTGTTGGCTTCCTTTATCATCACTTCGAAATCATGCAGCGAACGCACTTTATAACCGTCAAAATGTTTCATGAATTCATCATAGGCTTCCTTGAGCTCAAAAGCCTGTGCATCTTCAAACACATCATTCTGACTGACATTTTCAAAATGACGTTCATTTAACTCATAATAGCGATGCTGCGTTCCTTCCTGAAAACCATAATTTTCCCAAAACTTATAAGAGGTAGCTTCCACAAAGGTAAACAAAGCCTTCTTTTCACATTCATCGATCACACTTTTTAAACATTCATCCAATGATGAAGTTTTCCGATAATCGGGATGAACGGCAACATGAGATAAAAATGTACTCTTTAAAAGGCGGTTATGAAACATGATATTCATATCGCGCATAAAAACACTGGCAACAAGCTTTTCATCCTTTTCACATAAGATCGTTTTCCCATCATTCATGCCATAATTAAAAAAGCAGTTGATCGTTTCACTGTTTTTTATAGAAAAACTGCTTTGCCAGAGATTATAAATGGCGCTCTTATCTTTTTCACTAGCCTCTTTGATCATCTTTCTCACCTATTTTTCTACTGTTTCCGTATATTCGACATCAATGACATCACTTTTGATCTTTCCTCTTGTCTGATAATTTCGAGGTTCATAATCATCTTCATAACTTCTCGAAGAATAATAGCTTGTCGTATGATCCAGACGTCTTTTTCTTTTGAAATAGCTGATGACCATCAGAACTACAACAATCGGAAGAATGATTGGAAGCAGATTTATAAAAAATGCGATGACTGCTAAAATAATGGCTCCATATATAATAATCGTAATAAAATCTCTCATTCTCATCACCTGCATCAATTATACATGAAACTTTGAAAATTGTATATTACATTTTTGACACAAAGCTTACAGCTTTATCGCCAGAAAAGCACATAAAATACATAAGAGAAACAATCCCGAAAGGACCCATAACGAAGAATTTTCTCTTTCAGGCTTTTCATTTTGTGCGATCACAATGACTTCATCTTTTTGAAGCTTATGCAAATAACCTTCAAATTCCACATTCACTCTTGCCACTCCTTCATTAATCAGCTTTGACTGGAGAAGAACTTCATCAATATAGATATAATAGGCATTATCCATCGTCACCTCTTCTTCCAATTGAATGATTTCTGCTTTTTTTAGATATTCACAGGCTTGTTGACGTCCGCTTTCATCATAAAAAAGCACATTAAAAAAATCAGTCTGAATCTGTGCTTCTTCATTCATGAATACCAGCTGTGTTTCATCACATCTGGCAAGACTTACATTTACCCATAATAAAAGACTCATCCACATAAGATCACCTTAGTTATCTTGAGCCTTTTTATCATTTTAATTCTCTTGTTTTCGATATGTTGCGGCAATCTCAGCCATCTTATTCAAACGATGACGCATTCCCGACTTCGATATCGTTTCCAAATATTCCTGTTCATAGTATTCACAAAGCTCATTCAGACTGGCTTCAGGATGTTTTTTTCGAAGCAGGGCCGCCTGTTTGATCTTTGTCGGTAAAAATTCCAATGCTCCATAATTTTCTAAGTATTCGATATCCTCACACTGTTTTTTTCCGGCTGCCAGCGATTTCATTTCATTGGCAAAATCACAATTATCCAATCGTGTCAATGAATTCATGAAATCACGCTGGATACGAACATCTTCAAACTCAAAGACCGAATTGGTCGCTTCGATACATTTCAAAAAGTCCGCAATTTTTTCACTCGATTTTAAATAAACGACTTGTTGATTTCTTCGAGTGATGATCTTGGCCGGAAGATAAAAACGCTCCATCAGTCTTTGGATAAACTTTGCCAGCTTTTCATCACCGGTAGCAATCTCTAAATGATAGTTAGTCTTATTAGGCGAATTAACGCTTCCTCCTGCCAGAAAAGCCCCGGCCAGAAAAGCCCTTGCACAACAGTCTTTACTGACCATCTTGGCACTAGGATGGCTTCTGAGCCCGTTTTTATCCATGATCTCAAGATCATTCAGGATCATCTGCGTATTATCAAAGATACGCAAGACATAAATATTATTTTTCTTCAGATTCATCTTCTTCATGACCGAAAGCTCACTATGAATCTGATAGCGATCCTTCAACAGCTTTAATATTTTCTTAGCCGTAGGAGCACTTTCGCTTTGAATCGTCAGATACATTCCTTGTGCATTGATGTTCAGCGTCGAACACATTTTGATCAAAGCACTGCATTGAGCCTTGGCACAGCACTCCTTCAGCTCATTGGCAGCAACCTCACTTTTTACCGAAGCCGTAAAAGACATCGAATCAACTCTCTTTCAACAATTTAATCGCAAAATCACGGATCTTGATCGGATCATGGCGGATAAAATTACCCTTCACATCCAAAAGATCCTCCATGATAATATGATAATCATGCTTATCCTGCTTGAGTTTCACCGGATAAGACCCTTTATTCTCATATTTTTTCAAAAGCTCTTCACTTGCATGATTGGGTGCAACGATCACATTCGGAACGATTCCCTTAAACGTATGCTTCTCCAACGCATCGACATGATCCTCTACCGAATAATAATCCGTTTCCCCCGGCTGGCTCATGGCATTGCACATATAATACCGCTTTGCCTTTGACTTTTTGATCGCATCACAAATACCATCAATGATCAGACATGGGATAACGCTCGTATAAAGCGATCCGATACCGATAAAAATCACATCTGCCTGAATGATGGCCTCCATCGCTTCAGGATTGGCCTCAACCTTTTCATCATAAAAGACATCAAGGATACGGTTATCAAAATTTGGAATATTGCTTTCACCACGTACTACCGTACCATCGCTCATCCTCGCAAACAGCGTGATCACCTGCGTCGTGGCAGGAAGGATCGTTCCCTTCACATTCAAGATCTTGCTGATTTCACTGATGGCATCCATAAAGCTGCCTTCTTTTTCTGTCAATGCCGTCAATATCAGATTACCTAAGTTATGGCCGCCGACATCATCCTCTCCTTCAAAACGATATTCCATCAGATGGGTAAAAAGAGTTTCCTCCTTTGCCAAGGCACACATGACATTCCGAATATCTCCCATGGCAGGAATATGAAACTGCCGTCTTAGCCTCCCGGTACTTCCCCCATCATCAGCTACCGTCACGATGGTCGTTATATTGATATCCGCTACTTGTTTCAAGCCCTTTAATATGACCGACTGTCCGCTTCCGCCGCCAATTACTACTACATTTTTCATAGATTATTCCCTGATTTCCCGATGCGACTTGTAACAGTTCCATTTTTTAGAATAATGATCAAACAAATAATTCGTAATCGTCACCGAACGATGCTGGCCGCCCGTACAGCCAATTCCCACTGTCAGATGATTCTTGCCTTCTTTTTCATATTCAGGAAGAACATAATCCAGAAATTCAGTAATATGTCGAATACATTCCTGAGTAGCATCAAACTTCATAACATAGTTATACACCGGCGGATCATTTCCTGTCAGATCCTTTAATTCATCCACATAAAACGGATTCGGTAAAAAACGGACATCAAACAAAAGATCACTATCCATAGGAATCCCATTCTTATATCCAAAAGAAACAAATGAAATGCTGAAAGACGGCTTTTCACCCAGCTTCAAATAATCTTCGATCTGATTCTTTAACTGTGAAACCGGCAGATAAGTCGTATCAATTCGATAAATGCTGGCTCTTTCTTTGATGGCATTAAAGTATTCTCTTTCTGATTCAATGGCTTCCTCTAAAGTATTGGCCATATGATTGACCAAAAAAGGATGCTGACGACGAGTAAACTTATAACGCTTTAAAAGCTTATCATTACTGGCATCTAAGAACAAGACCCTTACATTCATGCCGATATTTTCAAAATAGACTAAAAACTTTGTATAATCCAAGGCTGTCGTGGCAAGTGCCACGTTGTGATAACGAACATCACTTTTGCCTTTCAACAATTTTCCAAGCTCATGAATCAGCTCAACAGGAAACTGGTCGATGCAATGATAGCCCATATCCTCCAAAACAGACATCGCTGTTGTTTTACCTGCACCTGACATTCCCGTTATCAGTACGATATTCACATCTTCCATAGGCTCACCCTCTTTTCATATAGTTTAGCACATTTTAAGAAATGAGAAAAGAAGAATAGGAAAACAGCTAACAGCTGGAAAATATCATGATACATTGACAAAAGTTAAGAAAGCGATATAATATGATTGAAAGGTAACTTGTATTACAAGGTAGCTATATGCAGACACAAATGTTAAAAGGAATCCTGGAAGGCTGTGTTTTAAAAGTTGTTGAAAATGACTATCATTTTTCAAAAGAGATTCTTGAAATATTAAACAGCCATGGATTTAATAATATCACTGAAGGTACGATCTTTCCCTTATTGATTCGCCTAGAAAAAGAAAATTTATTTGAAATCAAAAAAATCAAAACTGAATATGGTCCTCATCGAAAATATTATCGATTAAATGAAAAAGGCAAGCAGGAACTTAAAAACTTTGAAGAAAGCTGGAATCATTTATATAAAACTGTCAATCATATCATGAAGGAGGAATAATATGTATGAACTCAATCACGATTATAAAAAACTATTAAAGAAGATCAGAAGAAAATTATATTTTGATTTAGCTGATTATAAAAAGACAGATCAGGTTCTTGATGATCTTCATGAGGTTTTCTTAGATGCTCAAAAGGAAGGCAAGCCAGCGGATGATTTTATTCATCACGATTTTCATGAATTCTACAATAATTTGTTATCTTCCATGAATGATCAGAAAACACAAAGAAACAAACGTTTAAAATATGCCTTTTTATCTGTTTTAATAATCGGTGGTTGTTTATTGGCCGGTTATCAGTATGTGATTCACTATGTACTAAGTAGTAATTATCAAATAAAACAAAACGGTTTAACCTATATCATGTATGATTCTCACTATCTGGTCAAACATGAAAATATCCATGATATTGAATTTACTTTGGATTTAACGAAAGACTTACGTACATATCAAGACTTTCTTGTTTATCAGGATGATGATTGCAAACTGACCATCAGTGAAATCACAGAAAAAGATAATTTCTATCTCCTCAATTTTTATTCTGAAGGAAAATGTGATACAGATGAAGCAATGATCTTGCTTCTTGATCAAAGGGTCGTCAATGAGCAAGCTCAAATTCATTATAAAACAATCGGTCAGGTACAAGTGCTTGATAACCAGTATTATCCGTTAACACAGAACTCCAAACATTTAGTTAAAGACGGCCTGTATATAGGATATGAACTATTTCCTCTTGAATGGTATGAAAAAGGGAAGCTCATTCATGATCAAATTGACTTATCCGACATTCACATCCGTATCACAGATTTACGTAAAACTTTCTTTGAACGTCTTTAGACAGGTATATCCTGTCTTTTATGATGCTTTACAGTCAGCTTTCAGGTATTTTATCTTGATTCAAGTTATAATGGAGATGAAAGATGAGGCTTATATGAAAAAAACATTATATCGTCTTGAAATCTATTATAAGCAGCATGCTACTGAAAGTGAGCGTGAATTTCTGCTTTTCGTCCTCAATCATACCCGTGAAGCAATCGAAATGGATATACACACATTAGCAAAACAAAATTATTGCAGTGCTTCAACGATCGTACGTGTGTGCAAGAAAAATGGCTTTAAAGGCTTTCGGGAATTAAAGCTGGCATTGATGAACGACCTTCAGTTTAATGAAGAGCTGATGCAAAGCAAAATCGAAGATCTGACAAGCACATTAAGGGTCATACCTCTTGTGCTTAATGAGAACATACGTTCCATTCAAAATACATATGCTCTTTTAGATATGGATGAATTAGAAATCATCATTCATCTCTTAGTAAATTCTTCTTTCATCAGTTTATTCGGCATTGGCGCAAGCTTTTTGGTCGCAAAAGATTTCCAGCAGAAATTTGAGCGGATCAGCAAGAGAACCTTTCTCTATGAAGATATTCATTTACAGCTGGTTCATTCTACGAATTTTGAAAAGAAAGATCTGGGAATCATCTTTTCTTATTCGGGGCTGACCAAGGAAATGATTGAAATTGCTCATAATATAAAAGAAAGAGGCGGTATTTTAATTGCTGTTACCAAATATGGAACCAGCAAGCTGCTCTCTTTGAGTGATTATAATTTATATGTGCCTGACAGTGAGGCTTCATTGCGTATCAGTGCGAGCTCCAGCAGGATTTCACAGCTGTGTATCGTTGATATTCTTTATCATGCCTATCTGACAAAAATGCATGATAGCTCAATGGATAAAATCATTTCTACAAATCAATTATTGGAAAAATCTGGAACTTAGTATTAATTTGATGTCAATATATGGTACTTTGTTTCATAATCCTTGTCGTTTATTGTAAATGTAAGCGTTTATGTTTATAGTGAGGTCAGGAGGTAAAGCGGATGATTGATTTATCAAAGATGGTAACTGAACAGACAAATCCTAATACGAAGAATTTCAGTTCTATGAGTATTCAGGAAGCTATCAAAATCATGAATCAAGAGGACTACAATGCCGTAAGATGTATTGAAAGCCAATATGACATGATTGCGCAGGTCATTGCACTGACCAGTGAAGCACTTGAAAGCAATGGCCGCATCATTTATATGGGTGCAGGCACCAGTGGCCGCTTAGGGGTCTTGGATGCTGTGGAATGTCCGCCGACATTTAATGTTGACACGAATACCGTGATCGGTTTGATTGCCGGTGGGGATGCAGCTTTTGTAAAGGCCGTTGAAGGCGCTGAGGATTCTGAAGAGCTGGGTGAAGAAGAATTACGTAACATACAGCTGTCTGAGAAAGATGTCGTAATCGGCATTGCTGCCAGTGGTCGTACACCTTATGTCATTGGAGGATTAAAATACGCGCAAAGCGTACATGCGGCAACATGTGCGATCGTATGTAATCCACATAGTGAAATTTCAAAGATTACCCCATTAACAGTTGAAATCGTAACAGGACCGGAAGTATTGACGGGTTCCACCCGTTTAAAAGCAGCAACTGCTACTAAAATGGTATTGAACATGATTTCAACGATCAGTATGATCCGTATCGGTAAAATCTATCAGAATTATATGGTAGATGTAAAGATGAGCAATGAAAAGCTGTTCTCACGCGGCACAAACATTGTTTGCAGCGTTACTTGCTGCTCAAAAGAAACAGCGTTACATGCGCTAAAGGAATCTAAAGGAAATGTCCGCCTTGCAATCGCTATGATTTTGCTTGACTGTGACTCTTCGCAGGCTAAGGAAGCCTTAATGAAAGTGAACGGACGTATTCAGGATTTAATTGACGAGGAGGAATAAATATGTCAAACTTGGATCTTGCGAAAAGACTTGTGGAATTACTTGGCGGCAAGGAAAATGTCGTCAAAGCAGCAAATTGCATGACTCGTTTGAGAGTTGTATGCAAAGATGTATCAAAAATAGATGCCGAGGGAATCAAAAATACCGAAGGTGTTTTAGGACTTGTGATCGATCATGACAGCTATCAGATCGTATTAGGCCCGGGAAAAGCAAAAAAGATCACGGATATCTGTATTCAGGAACTGGGTCTTCCAAAAGAGAGCGGTGATTGGCAGGAAAATAAATCAGCCATTAAAAGCACTCAAAAAAGTAATAAGCTTAAAGATGTCATAAAACTGATTGCGGAAATCTTTATTCCGCTGATTCCGGCTGTTATTGCTGCCGGCTTATTTAACGGTTTTGCTTCTCTGATTGGTCAGCTGATGAGTGATGGTATGCTTTCCGGAGATATCTTCAGAATGATCCAACTGATCTTCTCACTCTTTGGAACTGCCTTTTTGGGTTATTTTGCCATCTTCACAGGTATTCGTTCCGCTGAAGTCTTTGGAGCAACACCGGCACTTGGCGGTATGATCGGTGGTATGAGCATCGGAGCCGCTTTGATCGATATCTCTACGATGTTAGGATTATATAATGAAGCAGTCCCTTTGGAATCTGTATTAACAACAGGTAAAGGTGGTATCATTGGCGTTATTTTCGGTGTATGGATCTTATCAATCATCGAGAAAAATATCCGCAAACGTGTACCGGATGTCTTAGATCTTATCATTACACCATTTACAAGTCTGTTGATTGCCGGTGTTATCTTCATCTTTGTGATCATGCCTTTGGCAGGCTTTGTCAGTGATGGCCTCGTTTCAGTTTTAAGCATCATCATCAACTCAACGAATCCATTCATCCGTATCATCAGCGGCTTTATCTTATCAGCGATCTTCCTGCCGATGGTATTGCTTGGCTTGCATCATGGCCTGATCCCGATATACGCCGTACAGCTTGAAGCAATGGGTGGCGTATCATTATTCCCAGTGCTTGCCATGGCAGGTGCCGGTCAGGTTGGAGCTGCTATTGCTATCTATATGGTGGCCAAAAAAGTTGGCAACAAACGTTTGCAGGGAATCATCACAGGTGCTCTTCCAGCCGGTTTCTTAGGTGTTGGAGAACCATTGATCTACGGTGTTACATTACCGATGTTTAAACCATTTATCACAGCAGGCTTAGGTGCAGGTTTTGGAGGCGCTTATATCATGTTTACACAGGTGCTTGCCAATGCATGGGGTCCTAGCGGCATGGTAGCCATACCTCTGATGCAGGGAACAAACGGTATGATGAATTACTTTATCGGTCTTGTCATCTCATATGCAGCCGGCTTTATTATCACTAAAATGGTCATTAAAGACAGTGACGTACTAAGCGTTTAATATAAGTCAATGATATTTATAAACATGTGTAAAATCCTAATAAGATCTTATACATGTTTTTTTACTATTTTAGATAATGATATATTTTAGTTAAAACGGATATAATTCTCTTTACTACAAAGTTTAAAACATTTATTATAAGTTTATATCGGAGGTTTTTATGAAAGACATTAGAGGAATAATATTTGATGTAGATGATACATTATATTCACATAAGCTAAACAGGGTACCTGAACTTACAAAATATACAATAAAAAAATTAAAAGAAAATGGATATATTTTAGGCGTGTGCACGTCACGTTTTCCAAGGGAGTTTTCTTCTTTACCTGAACATATTTTTGATGACTTTGATATGATCATCGCAGGAACAGGATCTATTTATATCAGAAATGGAAAAGTCTTACACATTGAAAAAATTGATGAATCTGATGCAAAGACGTATATAGATTATCTTGATCAGCAAGAGAACCTGTATTATTTATGGACACCTGTGGAAGGTAACCCCCATTTTTCCAGTGAACCGAGTGAAAGAATAAAAAAACATCATTTAGACTGGGACGGTGAATGCCCAACTGTTCAAAAATGGAACGGAGAAACATTATGTAATATTGTCTACTATGACGCAAATGAAAAACAGACACAAGAAATTATTGATCTGGTTGGTGAAAACAGTTTAGAAACCTGGGGTAATAATGGCCATATGAATCCTAAAAATATTGATAAAGCATATGGTATTAAATATTTCAGTAAATATTATGGTTTAGATTTAAATGAAATTCTTTGCTTCGGAGATGGCCAAAATGATATTAGCATGCTTAAGACTGCCGGAATGGGCGTAGCCGTAGGAAATGGCAACGATGAATTAAAAAAATATGCCGATTTTGTTTGTGATCCAATTGAAAATGCCGGCATTTATACTTTCTGTGCAGATCATAACTTAATCGATCCGATTGATTCAACCATATTCTTTTTTGATATTGATGGCACTACTTTTAGAAATGATATTCAGGCATCACCTGAATCCACGATATCCACCATTCATATGTTGAGAAAAAAAGGAAAAAAATGTTGCATCTGTACAAGCAGAAGCAGTGATGAAATGATTCATTTGCCTGAAGATTATCTGAATATGTTTGATGCGATTATCCGTTTGGCCGGCGGACATATAACAATAGATGGCAACGATTTTTATCAAGAAATAAATCATGATGAAGTCTGTCAGGCAGTAAAATATTTGGATAAAAACCATATTCCCTATCGCTTTGTAACTATTGATGAAAAAAGCTACCTTTATAATTCTACTGAGTTTGTACGTGAATTATTTAGATATCAGTATGGCATGGTCCCACCAGAAAAAAAATATGAAAATGAAAAAGTCATTCATCTTCAATATTATCCTTTTGAAGAATCCCAAAATGATGATTTGAATAAAATATTTACAAATTCATTAATAACTCATTTAAAAATTTCTCATGAAGTTACACAGGGAAATATTGATAAGGGAAACGCCATCCTAAAAGTAGCAGAATATTATGGTCATGATCGTGAAAACACTGTGGCTTTTGGCGATGGTGAAAATGATATCACAATGTTAAAAAAGGCTCAAATTGGGATTGCAATGGGTAATGCGTGTCAACAGTGCCTGGATATTGCTGATTATGTAACGGATAGGATTGAAGATGATGGATTATATAATGCTTGTAAACATTTTAAGTGGATCGAATCATAATCACATCGGATTATGGTTCAATTAATATCCTATTTCATCATGTGATTCAAACTTTTCCTCTAACTGGTCTGGTCATGATGCCAGATCTTTTTTAGACTCCCTGCCCTCATCATAAAAATCCAATTATCTGTATATCTTAAAATAAAGGATTGGCTGTTAGAATAGCAGTCAATCCTTTATTTATTTTTATTCACAGTGTTCAGCTTTTTTACTTCAATAGATTTTGTGAGGTCTTTTTAAAACTGATCATCTCTTACAATGACAATCGTATTTGAATGAAGCCATAAAAAGCTTGCAGGAAGCTGAGTTGATATTTTTTCAGTTAAAAATTCCTGATATAATTTTTTCTTACCTTCTCCGCTCATAAGAAGCAATACCTTTTTAGAATCTAAGATATCCTTCATACCAATCGTCATTCCATATTCAATACTATGATTAGCTTTGATCATGGGATGATGCTTTGTAACTTCTGAAATTTGTATCTGATGGGCATGCGCAAATAAATTGGAAGCCGGTTCATTCAAGCCTAAATGACCATTTCTGCCAAATCCCAGCACACATAAATCGATAGGTTTTTTTGACAATTCAGCATTTACTTTATTTACTTCCTCTTCAGGATTGCCATCAGGCAAGAATGAAATAAAACGGTCTTGTAAATGCAGGGGATCTACTACCATAGTACGTATATATTTCTCACAGGATAATTCTGAATCTCTTTCTATTCCTACCCATTCATCAAGCTTTGTAATCGTCATGAAACGTGTATCTATCTGTTGGGCAAGTACTTCCTTAGTGAATAATTCATAAGTTTTTTTAGGGGAATCACCTGAAGCCAGACAAATATTTGTTTTATTATTTTCTTTACATTCATCCAGCATGATTTGAGCGGCTTTAAAGCTTAATTCATCATAATCTTTTACATGTATAAACTTCATAATTCACCTATAATATACCAAAGTATGAGCATGCCAGAACAATGATAAACGTTCCTAAAATCAATAATACCGGCTTGATATTCTTTTTCTTAAGAAGATAATAAAGAATACCTACATAAGTAATTGCCAATAAATTCGGGAAAATCTTATCAAGCATTTCTGTTTGCAAATCTAATGTAATACCTTCATTTAATGGTATGGTAACCGTCAGCTGTAAAGAGATATAAGTAGCAATCAATCCGCCGATGACCATGATTCCGACAATTCCCGCAGCTTTTGAAATCTTGGCGGCATTCTCATTGATCGTTTCGATTGACTTTGTTCCTAACTTATAACCAAAATGAGTTAAAGGAATACGTAAAACTACCAATGCCAAATAGACAAGTGCAAATAAAATCGGTCCGATAATGTTGCCTTCTAGCGCAAATGATGAACAGATACCCGCCATTATCGGCAGAAGAGTAAACCAGAATAAGGCATCACCGATACCGGCTAAAGGTGCATATAAAGCTGTCTTGATTCCTTTAATGATGCCTCTTTCTTCATGAGCTTCTTCTAAAGATAGAAGCAGACCTGTCAGAAAGCCAACGAAATTTGGATGTGTATTGATAAATTCCATATTATCGGCTAAAGCTTCTTTTAAACCTTCTTTATCATTTTTATAAATTTTTCTCAATAAAGGTACTTGTACATATGTAAAACCAGAAGCCATCATTCTCTCATAATTAAAGGTCAGGCATACAAGCGATGATCTTAATCCTAATTTTGTAAGATCTGACTTTGTGATTACTTTATTAGATTCCTTCTTCATCATCGATCTCTCCTTTCACAACGGTATTGTCCTGTCGATAATAATCAATCAACGCCATTCCTACAGCTGTCAGTGCCAATGGCAACAGATTGCTGAATGGAAGGAAGGTTGCGAAAATAAAACCAAAAATCAAATATGGAATCAGCCAGCTCTTCAACATGATCTTGAGCAGCATTGCAAAACCTATCGCAGGCAAAACGCCTCCTAATACTTCAAATCCGTGAGAGAGCCATTCAGGCATCATTCCTACGAGATTTCTCATTACATCCTGTGCTAAATAAGCACATAGGAATACAATGATCGCATACACGATACCCACTAAGATCAATGAACCGATACTTAAAAAATTAAATTTTTTAAAATTCAGCTCTGATAATGATTTATCCATAAGCGGCATCAAAAATGAATATCCAGACCAGAACATCAAAACCACATACTGCATCAAAAAGCTAAATGGCAAAGCCAAAGCTAAAGCTTCGGTTGCTTCAACACCTGTTGAATAAGCCAATACGGGTGCCATGATTCCCGCTAAGATAGGATTTGGCGGCTGTGTACCTCCAGCAGGCGTCAATCCCGCAAAAGCAAGCTCTGCTGCTCCACCACAAACAAGTCCAAGCTGCAAATTACCTAAGATCAATCCTGTCAGTGTTCCACAAATAATAGGTCTGAACCAGAAAAACACTTCCAGATAAAAATCCATTCCAACGATAAAGGCCATGATTGCTAATAGAATCCCTTGAAATAATGTAATCTCATGCATATCTTTTCCCTCCTTTTTACAATACCTTCTTTTCTGAATCCGGAACATCCTGTATATAAAGTTCAACTCCAAATTCTTTTATTTTTTTAAATTGTTCAAGATCATGATCATCAACATAAACTTTTGATGAAATCTTCCGTTTTCCTTCTGAAAAATGCATGTTTCCGACATTTACCTTTGTTATTGGTACATTTCCTTCAAGCAGCCTGACGACATCTTGCGGTGTACGGACGATCAGAAAGATCTTTTGCTTGCTGCTTGCCTTATGAATAATATCAATCGTTTTCTGAATGCTGAAAAAACGAATATCGATGCCGGAAGATTTTGCGGTAATGCCCATCAATTGCTGTTGAAGCGTATCTTTGCTCACAGCATCATCAGCAACCACCAAAAGATTCGCACCTACTGATGAAACCCATGTTACGCCAACCTGGCCATGAACCAGTCGATTATCAATTCTTGTTAACAAAATATTCGGCATTTCTTCATCCTCCTGTCAATAAGTTATATATTTTACTAATTCTTGTGGTTGATCCGGATTATATCCAGATGCTACTGCAAGATAGTAGGCAATAGATTGTAAGATAGCTGTGAAATAGATACCTCTGATTTCTTCACCGAAATCTCCTTTTAATGTAAAGTTCCAGTCTGCTACCTGTTTTTCATCATCAAAGCCACAGCATATGATCGTTGCTCCTTTGTGCTTCGTTTCTGCCGCCATATCAATTTCTAATTGTTCATTATTCAATGAGGTATGACACAAGAACAAATATGTGTTTTTATTTGCACAAACGATAGGTCCATGACGATATTCCAGCGTATGATAGTATGTCGCAATATGCTGTGCCATTTCCTCAACGATATAAGCTCCTTCTATGACACAGCCATATGCAGGCCCACTTCCCAATACGACGATTTCCGGATCGCACATCTGATTCACGATCTTCTTTGTCTTTGTTTCAATATCCGGGTAAAGTGTTTCACACATTGCCAGATAATCCATAACTTCATCAAGAAGCTTTTTTGACCAAAGCTGACCCGCTATCGCAAGAAGCGAGATATAAAGACAATTAAACGAACGTGTCTGACAGATCGAAGTTTCATCTGCCCATGGCAAAGCAATGTTTAGATCGCTCATAGCTGCCATTTGATTATCCTGATATTCACTGAGCGTTAATATTTTAGCTTGTGGATATACTTTTTTTAGATACTCCATGCTGATAAGCAGTTCTTTTGAAGCTCCTGAACGAGTCGGTGTAATAAACAGCGGTCGTTTAAAACGATCTTTCATTTCTTCCAAATGCATTGAAACCTCGGTAGCTTTTAATGCCAGCGAATGTTTCTTAGAAAGTTTTGAGAAAGTTCTCGATGCCGATAAAGATAACCAGTAACTTGATCCACATCCTAAGAAAATGATCTCGCTGATATCTTCAAATACCTTCTCAATGGCATCCTTTCTTCTAATGACTTCATCAACACTTTGCTTCATCTGTTCATAAGATTTATGAATTTCGAAATATGAATAATATTCCATGCTAATCTCCTTTTCAATCAGCCACAATTACTTGAACATGTGCTTTTTTTAGTTCATTCACATAGACATCCTTGATCTTACTGTCAGTAATAAGATAGGTCAGCTCCTTATTGTTAACAGTAATTGCCTTACCTCTTTCTTCAAATTTTGAGCTGTCAAATACTAATGTGACCTGTTTAGCTAAAGCCATACATTCTGAATACATTTGCAACGAGTTCATATCGGAAGTAGTAAAGCCTGTATTGCGAATATATCCCGCAGCCCCGAAAAATAAATGATCACACGCGAATAATTTAGAATTATTATTCGTCAGAACGCCACAAAGCTCCTCTTCATCACGATTATATTCGCCACCAAGCAAGACAAGCTGAATACCTTTAGAGCTTTGAAGCTCTTTAAATACGATCATCGAATTGGTAATGACAGTAAGTTTCATGTGCTTAATATATTTACATATCCGATAAACGGTCGTTCCGCCTAAAAGGATAATCGTTGTATTAGGCTTGATCAGCTCCGCTGCTTTTTTCGCAATGCTTTCCTTTTCTTTCTCACAAACATGATAACGTTTTTGAATTTCAGAAGAATCTTCATCTTCTAAAAATATAGCTCCTCCATGAAATCGCTGAATTTTACCTTGATCTGACATTTTCTGAAGGAATCTGCGACTGCTGCTCTCAGAAATATTGAACTTATCACATAGCTCACCTGTTGTTACTGTTTTCTGAATTTGAATATACTCGAGCATTTTCTTTTGTAAATCTTTTGTCATAATAGATACCGCCTTAAGGTACTTCAATCATATCAGCTCATAAAAGAAGAAGTAAATAATTCATCCAAAGATAGTTGACTGATTTCGGTCAACTTTTATAGTTATTCTATTCAATTTGTTCATTTTTATGATTGTTTATATCATTTTTTGATTATTTCATTAACTTTTCATAAAAAAAGACCATGTATCGCAAGATGCTTTACATAGTCATTTTCTTAATCTCTATCAATTGACTTCTCTTTTTCAAAACCATGAGGATATCGCTTTGCAAGCTTATCAAGATTCATCTGAAAGATGCTCTCCAAATCATAATCAAGCGCATAAGCTGTTTCCGCAAGATACCAGGCTACATCTCCCAGCTCTTTCGCTAAATTTTCCCGATCAAGCTTATGTCCCTGCGCTAGATGCTTTTTGACGATATCGATTGCTTCTCCTGACTCACCACAAAGACCCATGACGCCATTGATCAGGATTTCTGATTTAGAAAGCGATGGATTCAAAGTACGCAGGGCCTTTTTTTGATAATCATTTACCTTCATCATGCTTTTTAATGTAATGGAAGGCACTTTGTGCGGCAATTGCACCATCACCGGCTGCTGTTACGACCTGACGAATCGTTTTCTTACGTACATCACCTGCCGCAAAGATACCATCAGCAGCTGTTGCCATTTCTTCATCTGTGATGATATAGCCATGCTCATCACAAATACCGAGATCCTTTGCATAAGATGTGACCGGATCGGCACCTACATATGGGAATACCGCACTTGTTTCCATGACATATTCCTCATTTGTCAACACATTTTTAACCTTGATGCCATTCACTTTTTTACCGTCATCCAAAATTTCCAAAGGAATGATCTTTTTCATGATCTCAATTTTATCATTGGCATAGGCTTCATCCTGAATATTCTGATCTGCCCGCAGTTCATTTCTTACCAACACATTTACTTTGCTGGCAAATTGCGTTAGATAAGAAGCCTCTTCCAATGCACTATTACCGCCACCGATGACAGTAATCACTTTATTTTTAAAGAATGCACCATCACAAATGGCACAATAGGAAACACCACGGCCAACATTTCTTTCTTCACCCGGAATATTCAGCTTTCGCTCCAAGGTTCCAGTCGCAAGAATCAATGCCTTGCCTGTAATTTTGCTGCCATCTGTACAAATGACGCTCTTTCCTTCTATCCTGCTCACTTCACAAGCAATATATTCAGCTCCTAAATGAGTCGCATGATTCAATAGATTCATAGCCAATGTCGTTCCTTCCATTGACTCAATGCCCGGATAATTTTCGATATGTGCTGTTTTTACCAGCTTTCCTCCCGGTGCATAAGATTCAAGCACCGCTACCGATAAACCACTTCTTGCACCATAGATGGCAGCACTTAGTCCTGCCGGACCTCCGCCTACCACAACAAGGTCGAATTGTCGCTCCATTCTCTTTCCTCCTTTAACAGTTCACAAAACTGTTTCCATTCTGTAATAATTGCGCAAGGATGCAACTTCTCGATTGCCTCTTTCCTTTCCTCGTCAAAAACAACGCCTACTGAGAAAGCTGACATGTTTTTAGCGGCCATGATATCACTTGGAGCATCCCCACAATATATGAGGTCATCATGACCTTTATTTAAAAGGGCGCATCCCTTCAATAAGCCATCCGGATCAGGTTTCGCCTTTTCCATCTGTTCCTTACATACCACAACTTCAAAATAACCATCGATACCGCAATATTTTAATCCATGCTTCACCGTTGCTTCTACCTTATTCGAAACAACACCGATCGGATAACCGTTTTCTTTACAATAGTCCAGCATTTCCACAACTCCCGGCAATACCTTGACCATCTCATCATGATGGGCACTATTATACTCACGATATTCCTGTGCATATTGTTCGATCGTCGCATGATCAGCTTGCGGATAAAGCTCCTTCAAAGTAACCTCCAACGGTGGTCCCGGTAAGTTTTTATATTCCATGGGACTTAATTCTCTTTCTAATGGATGAAGCTCTATCACATGCTTATAGCTGGCTGTTATCAAAGGTATCGTATCAATCAAGGTACCATCTGCATCAAATAAGATGACCGGCTTTTCTTTCTTAAACGGATAAAAGTTCTTAAAGACACGATCATATACACCTAAAAGACCTAAAAGACCAATCACCATCAACGCAACAGAAACAAGCTGAGCCGTCTTTAGTGGCCCTACCATCAGTGAATCTGTCCTGAATCCCTCAATAAAGAAACGAACCATTCCTTCCCACATAAAATAAGCATACATGAGATCACCACGTTTTTTTCGTCCATAGCGGTTAAAAACAAAACGAATCAAGATATATCCGATCAGATTGCCAATCCCTTCATAAAGAAAGGTAGGCATTCGATATGCTCCATTGATATACATGCCTTCTTTGATAAAATCAGGAAGCCAGTTCAAGCTTTCAGCACTTACGATCGGACCAAAGGCTTCTTGATTCACAAAATTGCCCCATCTGCCGATCATTTGCCCGATCAGGACGTTCGGAAATATCGCATCGCCAAAACGCAGAAGATGAATCTTATTTTTCCGGCAATAATAAATCGAAAATATGACAGCAGCGGCTACACCGCCATGAAAGGCAAGACCGCCCTCCCAAATATATAATATTGAAATCGGATCACTGATATAACGTTTCCACTCAAACGCACAATACCAAAGACGTGACCCGATATAAGCAATCGGCAAAAGATAGAAAAGGAAATCCTCAATTTTATCTTTATCCACCTTCATCTTCAATAACGTATGACGTGACAGATAATATGCAACGATAAATCCCAGAATGCTTAACAGTGCATACCATGTGATTGACAGCGGACCTATTTCAAGAAAGATCTGTCTTGTTGGAAAAAAGCTCATGATTCATTTCCTCCGTTCTTATTCATCTCAATATAGCGAAGAATCCTTTCCTCAAACTCTTTAGCGCTATCCTGTCCCATACTGCTGAGCAGATAGTTCGTCACCGCTGACTCGATGATCGCCGCCATCGAACGTCCCTCTTTGACCGGAAGCTCCAGCTTTGGAATAGAAACACCCAAAATATCCTTAAATTTCTTTTTTTCTATACCGACCCGGTCATAATCTTTTTCAACCTGCCAAGGCTCTAAATGAATATTCAGATCTATCTTCGTCTTATCTAATACGCTGCTGATACCAAACATCTTGGATACATTGATGATTCCTACACCACGTATTTCCAGCATTTCCTTTAAGACCTCTGGTGACTGGCCGATAATTTCCTGATGGATCAAAAAACAATCCACCCGATCATCCGCAATCAGCAAATGACCCCTTTTGATTAATTCAAGCGCTATTTCGCTTTTTCCCATACCGCTCTCTCCTGTAAGCAGTACGCCTTTTCCATATATTTGTACCAAAACCCCGTGAAGTGATGTCATAGGAGCCATCTTCTCATCCAGAAAGGTAACCGCATCAATGACGACACGATATGTTTCTTCCTTCGTACACAGCACCGGAAATTTTTTCCGCTGCGCTATTTCACGCAAAAGATCCGGACACTGTGCACCATGAGTAATGATGATACAAGGCGTTTCATCCTGGGTCAGATACTCAAAGCTCGTATATTGGGCCTCATGGCTCATTCCCTGGATATAACCCATTTCCTTATTACCTAAAATAACGATCCGCTCACGTTGGGAATGAAGATAATAGCCCGTCAGCTCCAGCCCGGGACGATTGGTATCCGCAACAACGATCTCTCTTTGCAAAGAGAGCTCATCACCGGTTACTTGAATGTAATTCAAATGCTCTTTTAAATCTTTTACAGTAACGCCCATCTTATCCCTCCATGACTTTCTTCAGATACTGGCCTGTATAGCTTTTCTCGCAGGCCATGACTTCATCAACGCTTCCGCTGACGACCAGCTGGCCGCCTTCGTCGCCGCCCTCCGGACCGAGATCAATAATGTAATCCGCACATTTGATGACATCCAGATTATGTTCGATAACAACGACCGTATCGCCATTATCAACGATACGCATCAATACTTCCATCAATTTTTTCACATCATGTGTATGCAGACCGGTCGTCGGCTCATCCAGTACAAACAACGTCTTGCCGGTCGCCTTCCGCTGAAGCTCGCTCGCCAGCTTGACACGCTGTGCTTCACCGCCCGAAAGCGTCGTTGCGCTCTGTCCCAGCTTGACATAACCTAGCCCGACATCCTGCAGCGTTTGCAGACGATGAGCGATCTTTGGAACATTTTTGAAAAATTCGACACTTTCCTCAACGCTCATCTCCAATACATCATAAATGTTTTTTCCCTTATATGTAACAGCCAGTGTTTCTTCGTTGTAACGCTTTCCCTCACACACATCACAAGGAACATAGACATCAGGAAGAAAATGCATCGAAATCCTTAAGATACCATCTCCCTGACAGGCCTCACAGCGGCCACCCTTGACATTAAAAGAAAATCTTCCTTTATCATAGCCACGCATCTTCGCATCATTGGTCTGTGCAAACAATTCACGAATATCATCAAATACACCAGTATAAGTGGCCGGATTGGAACGCGGCGTACGACCGATCGGATCCTGTGAAATATCAATGATCTTATCAATGTTTTTCAAACCTTTGATCTTCTTACATGCACCGGGTTCAACACGTGTTCTTCCCAATGCCGCCTGAACACCCTTTGTTAAGACTTCATTGACCAGTGAGCTCTTTCCGCTGCCACTCACCCCGGTAACGACACAAAGCGTACCCAAAGGTATCTTCACATCAATATTCTTCAGATTATTTTGTGTAGCACCTACGATCTCCAAATATTTTCCATTGCCTTTGCGACGTTTTTCAGGAATCGGGATTGACCATCGCTTGGAAAGATAATTACCGGTGATCGAATTCTCATTCTGCATGATTTCCTGAGGTGTACCACAAGCAACCAATTGACCGCCATGAACACCGGCATAAGGTCCGATATCAATGATATAGTCACTTTCCATCATCGTTTCTTCATCATGTTCTACCACGATCAATGAATTTCCTAAATCACGCATGGCCTTCAGCGACTCGATCAAGCGTGCATTATCTCTTTGATGCAGACCAATGCTCGGTTCATCCAAAACATAAAGGACGCCCGACAGATGACTTCCGATCTGAGTTGCCAGGCGAATACGCTGTGCTTCACCACCTGAAAGCGTTCCGGCCAGACGATCCAGCGTCAGGTAATTCAAGCCGACATTGCTTAAAAACTGGCAGCGTTCCCGGATTTCCTTTAAGATCAGCTTGCTGATTTCCTGCTGCTTCGGAGTCAGCTCCAAATGATCCATAAATTCCAAGGCCTGCTTGATCGACATCTGGGTCCATTCATAAATATTCTTGCCACCGACCCGGACGCTCAGCGCCTGACGGTTCAGACGTTTGCCGCCACAGGTCGGACATGTAGATTCACTTAAAAAACTGCCATACCACTCTCTTGAAAACGAAGACGTCGTTTCCGCATATCTTCTTTCGATCAATTTACAAACACCTTCAATATACTCGGTTTTATTGTAGCTGTTGCCATTTTTAGAAGTGATCGTATAAGAAATCGGTTCATCAGCACCTTCACAAATGATCCTCATTTCCCTTTTGGTCATCTGATTCAACGGCTTATCGATATCAATATGATAATGATCCAGCAAGGCCTTAAATCTCAGCCATTCAATATTCTCTTTCACAATGATGTTTTTATAGTAAGCAATACCTCCCTGACGAATCGTCTTCGTCTTATCAGGCATCAGATAATTCAGATTTACCTTTTGAGTAATACCTAATCCCTTACAAGTTTCACAAGCTCCCAAAGGGGCATTAAACGAGAAAAGACGTGGCTCCAATGTAGGCACGCTGAATCCGCATATCTTACAGCTGAAATTCTCAGAAAAAAGGATCTCTTCATTGTTGTAGCACACTAATGCCATCCCTTTTCCAAGCTTCAATGCATTTTCCAAAGAATCATTCAGACGTGAACGATCATCAGACTTCACGATACGATCTACCACGACATCGATCGTATGCTTGATATTCTTATCCAAAAGCTGGACATCTTCAATATATTTGATTTCGCCATCAACACGAACACGCACATATCCCTCAGAACGCAGCGACTCTAAAAGTTCCTTATGCGTTCCTTTCTTATTCCTAACTACCGGCGCACAGATCATGATCCTTGTCTTATCTTCGATTTCCATGATACGGTCCACCATCTGCTTGATCGTCTGTCCCTCGATCGGCTCATTGTGATCCGGACAATATGGAACACCGATACGTGCATACAAAAGACGCAGATAATCATAGATCTCCGTTACCGTTCCTACCGTACTTCGCGGATTGTTATGCGTCGTCTTCTGATCAATTGAAATAGCCGGCGACAATCCTTCAATACTATCAACATCCGGTTTTTCACTATTACCTAAAAACTGACGGGCATAAGCACTTAAGCTTTCCATATATCTGCGCTGTCCTTCAGCATAGATCGTATCAAAAGCAAGCGACGTCTTGCCGCTGCCGCTGACACCTGTCATGATCACAAACTTATTACGCGGAATCTCAACATCTATATTTTTCAGATTATTCTCTCTGGCACCCTTTATAACGATCTTATCATTTGACATAGCTTCCTCCAAATTCCTTCTTATTATACCCCAGTTTATCCGGCATTGAAATAAATTTGATTCACGATCAAAGCGTTCATACCGAAACAAATTTACTGAAAGCTCACAAGAAACATCATTATTATATCATAATTACGATATAATAATATATTTATTTATATAAAATATCATTTTAATGCAGTTTATGATATGATATCGGCAAAAATCACATATTCATCAAAATCATATCAGCCATCACCCTCACCAACGATTCCTTAACATTTCTAAGCTGCAATATAAACAAATCAAAAACATCCATTCTCATAACGGATGAAAGATCGGCTTCATCTTCTCGAATGTCGCAAACTCCTTAAAACCTATTTCCCTGACAATCTCTTTAACCTCTTCAATTTTAAAACCAACATGCTCTTCTTTATGCGTATCACTGCCAAAAGTCAGGATCCTGCCACCTAAATCATGATACATCTGCAAGATTTTTTTAGAAGGTGTCAAATCAGAAAGATGATATCTGAAACATGAAGTATTCACTTCAATGCCTTTGCCATCCGCAATCGCTTTTTTTAATATCGCCATCAAAATCTCTTCGACCTGATCATCGTCATATTCCCCATAAGGATCATCCCGCTTGATCGCATCCAGATGTCCCAAAACGCTGTAATCCTTATATAACTGCATACATTGGTAAATTTCCTGATAATAAGCTTCATTGATCTCCTTCTGGCTCTTACCCTTTTGAAACTGCTGATTCCAAAATTCAAGATCCTGTATCTGATGACAGGACAGAAGGATAAAATCAAAATCATAGTCATCAAAATCCTTTTGGAAAAGTGATACGGTATGTGTCTGTACACCACACTCAGCTCCCCATTTTAAAACGATTTGATCCTGATACTTGCTGCGGCATTCCTCATATTTCAAACGGTATTCACGTAAAGGACAATCCTGATGCGCCTGAATATTGTGATCGACATGATCTGTAAAACAAATTTCCCGGATTCCTTTTTTAATGGCACAACGGATCTCATCTTCCATATCAAACTGTGAATCCGGGCTAAATGAAGTATGCATATGATAATCTGCAAGCATATCGATTCCTCCTATTTGTACATTTTATACTCAATATCAGCACTTTTCAATTCAATCATTTTTATTTTTCATATGATTTGCATATCTTTTACACCTTCACTGTTTATTATTATCATAAGGAGTGGTATGATACTGAAATGGAGGACATATGAAGAAAAAATATATTTTATTCAAGTTGTTTTATTCAACCTTATATCTAAGCGCCTTTACCTTTGGAGGGGGCTATGTCATCGTGACCCTCATGAAGCAGAAATTTGTGGATGAACTGCATTGGATCGAAGAAAATGAAATGCTTGATCTGGTGGCCATTGCCCAAAGTGCTCCCGGACCCATCGCTATCAACGGTGCTATTTCTGTCGGCTATAAGATTGCCGGCTTTCAGGGAGCCGCCGTTGCTGTTTTAGGCTGTGCCTTACCACCGCTGATCATTCTATCAATCATTTCTTTTTTCTATCAGATGTTCATCGAAAACCAGCTGATACAATTGATGCTCTTTGGTATGCAGGCCGGTGTCGGGGCTCTCATTGCCAGTGTCGTGATCGACATGATCCTAGGAATGGAGAAAACAACTCTTTCTTATGTGATCCTGATCTTAGCTTTTATCGCTAATTACTTTTTTGATATAAATGTCGCCTATATCATCCTCTTCTGTATCCTGTTAGGCCTCATACTTAGCAGAAAGGAGAAAAAAGCATGATCTATCTGCAACTGATCCTCAGCTTTCTTCAGGTAGGACTGTTTTCCTTTGGCGGTGGTTATGCTTCAATCGCCCTGATCGAAGAACAAGTCGTTTCTGCCCATCATTGGTTAAGCTTACAGGAATTTAACGATCTGATCACCATATCACAGATGACGCCCGGCCCGGTAGCACTCAATTCCGCTACCTTTGTCGGCACCAAAATCGCCGGTATCCCGGGTGCTATCATCGCAACAGCCGCCTGCATCCTGCCAAGCTGCATCATCGTAGGTCTGATCTCTTATTTCTATTTCAAATATAAGAATCTTTCAATCATCCAGACGATCCTCAAAACACTGCGTCCTGCTGTTATCGCTTTAATTGCCTGTGCCGGTCTTTTGATGATCACCTCCAGCTTCTTCCCTGACGGGACAACATTTAAAATCACTTCCCTTATTAATTTTTGTCTTGCCTTATTCCTTTTGCGGAAATTTAAGTGGAATCCGATCCTTGTCATGCTCATCAGCGGATTATTTGAAGTCGGCACTTATTATCTTCTCTAATATAAAAGCCTCATTCCGAGGCTTTTATTTACTATTTTCAATATATTCATCAATTTCCTGTTCGATAATTTCAAAATGAACCGTACCGGCATCCAGCAGTGCCTGGTTAAATGAAAGAACATCAAAGTTATCCCCTAAAGCATCTTCTGCCTTTTCCCTTAAAGCATAGACCTCATACGTTCCCAAAGAATAAGGCGCATACATCGCCGGCCGCAACACAGCATCCTCATAAAGATCCTGCGCAATATCAGATACCAAACCTATGCTATCTAAATAATCAGCAATATCATCACTCTGCCAACCGTTATAATTTACCTGCAAACCGATATATTCATTCAACATTCGATTTAGATAACTATATAAACGCATGTATTCCTGAAAATCTTCAGAACCGATATGACCGATCCGATAAGCATCCATGCCCACATATTCGGCCCATCCTTCACTGCTTCCCAAATTATCCAACAGATAATAAATTTTAGGCTGCCCATTCTGTACAGCATAATTATTCTGATAAAGATGTCCTGGGAATCCTTCATGTGCCAAGGTTGAAAATAAATCAACCAGATCCGTATTTGAAGGATTTACTTTAATGACATTTTGATCCGGTGCATCGATCGGCGGTATGACATAATAAGCCGACACAAGATTATTTGCGACAGAAGCATCCAAATAATCTACACGATATTCTACCTGTTCGATCGCCGGGAATTCCTCATCTAAACAACCCTCCAGATAATGTACGAGATCCACCGCATTATCGGCAGGCAATTCCACATTTTCTAATTCCGCATCAATATCCGTACGAAACATGATATTGATCCAGTTGTAGATCGTATCCTCTATTTCTTCTTCAACGATTTTGATCCACTCATCAACGCTGCGCTCTTTACCTACCTGTGTTTTCAAAAGATATTCAAAATATGCTTTGCCTGTTTCTCTTTCTGCCAATGACCCCTGATTCTCAGCTTCCGGAAGCTGTTCATATAAGGTGATGATATTTTCATAAGCCGGCTTTACATCATTAGCGACAGCTTCTGCCACCTGGGCTTCATAATCGCTCTTCTGCGCTTCGCTCAACTCTTCCAGCTGCATTACTTCATCATGAAAATACTTTTCGATTTCTTCACTTTCTAAAAAGTTCCTGCATTGTTCAAGGATCGCTTCCTTTTCACTTTCTTTCTGGATATAGCCTTCATCCGCCATCTGTTGAGTTGCTTCAATGCCTTCGCCGATATAACGATCGACATCTTCCAATAAAACGATAAAATCCTCAACATCTTCCTCGTTCGAAATACGATATTCCGTCAGATTCGTAATCAGGTTATCATTGACCTTATTTTCACCAAAACAGAATCCATATTCCATATAATAATTTTCATATTCAACATTATATTCCAATTGAATTTCCAATAAGCGATAAATTTTCTGCTGGTCATCCGTCAGCTTTTCCTTCTCAAATTCATGAAGCTTATCCAGATCATCTTTTGAATCCTCAATCGACTGCTTCGTGGATTCCAATGTCAAGCTTCCCCAATCAACCTCAGGCTTTTCATATCCGCCTGCTTCAGGATCTGCCAGCATATAATGAAAAGTCAGAAAATCAGCCTCGATCTCATCTTTGAACAGCTCATCAAGATATGAATCAAACTGGGCCTGTACCTCAGGATCTTCTTTATTTTCTTCTGTCCTGTTGCATGCGAAAAGCGTTACGCTCGTACACAACACCAAAATAATTTGTAGTAATTTTTTCATACGTCACCTCACTTTTTTATTATACATAATCATAGTAAAAAAAGTAAGGTCCTTTTATTTGAAATAACTACCTTTCCAAGTCACTCAATTTTCCATGTGCAAGCATGAGCTGTCTTTTAGTCAATCGGTTGATCAGGTAACGATCATGGGAAACGATCAGCAATGTACCCTTAAATTCTTCAAGAATAGTTTCAATGATCTCAATGCTCGAAAAATCCAAATGGTTCGTAGGCTCATCAAAAATAATAAAATTAACATGATGAGCCAATATCAGTGCCAGCTTCAACCGTACCCTTTCACCACCGCTGAGATTTTGAAGCCTTTTTACCATATCCTCAGCATCAAAACCAAATTTATGTAAATAACGCCGTGCCTGTTCCTCATGCATAGCTGCTTCATAACAAAAATGATTCAAAAGACGCTGTTTTTCATCATCAAAACGGATGATTTGCGGCAAATATCCGATATCAACATCATTTCCCAATCGAATACTCCCTTCATCCGCTTGCAGATGTCCCATCAGAATACGTATCAATGTACTCTTGCCACTGCCATTACTGCCACACAAAGCAATTCTATCCTGCCAGTAAACAGAAAGATCAACATGTTCCAAAAGCATATGATCGCCATACCTTTTACATAAATCTTCAATGACCAAAACCTCTTTGCTGCTTCTTTGACATGCCGGCAATGCAATCTTCATTTTCCGATTTGCATGCTTTGGGTCTTGCAGTCTTTCAATCTGCGACAGCTTTTTTTCCAATTGCTTTGCCTTCTTATAAAAGCTTTCATTATCCCCTTCATACGCCCATTGGCGATAGCGCCGTATGGCATTCTTCAATTTCAAAATCTGCTTCTGCTGTTCTTCATAATCATGCTTCAGACGTTCAAAACGCAAAGCTTTTTCTTTTTTATAGTCATCATAATTTCCCAAATACATTATCATTTCACCATGCTCGATCTCATAGATCTTCGATATCGTATGATTCAGGAAAAGACGGTCATGGGAAACGATGACCACTGTTTTTCGAAGCAAACTGATATATTTCTCCAGCCACTCGATTCCTGCCACATCTAAATGATTCGTCGGTTCATCCAACAATAATACATCTGATTCTTGGATAAGCAGGTAAGCTAAATTGACACGCATCTTCTCTCCACCGCTCAATACGTTATAATCATGGTCAATAAGATGGGCAATCCGTAGCCCCTGTGCCATCTGATCCACCTTGTAAAGCAGATCATAGCCGCCAGCCATCTCAAAGTTTGCGCATAAATTGCCATATTTTTTCAATAAATCATCTAAAAGCAGGGCATTATCAGGATCGGAAATTTTCATTTCCATGCGATGCATCTGATCCTTCATTTCCAAAAGATCACGGCGGCTGCTCATCAAATAATCATGAACGCTTCCCTCATAATCTTTAAAATTCTGTTCCAAATAACCGATCTTTGTATGTTTTGTTATGATGATCTGACCTTGCTGATATTTCTCTTTTCCGGCTAATAGTTTAAGAAACGTACTTTTTCCACATCCGTTTTCTCCTACGATTCCTATATGTTCACCATCATTTATTTTTAACGTGATATCATCCAATAAGATATCATCACTATATTTTTTAGTTATTCCATTAATATGTATCGTCATTTACTTTCTCCTCCCATATGAAGCGGGAAAAAGAAAAAGTCCGGCAGAGCCGGACTCATATCATACATATGACAAAAGTACAATTCTGCTTTATCTGTTTTCCCGCATTTTGGACGCACTCGTCCCATCAGAAAGGAAAACAGTGAAAACAATGGTACGACAAAAAGCGTCCTGTTTCTTGATACGATCATAAATCTTTGTCATACCTAACATTGTCCTTCGCCTCCTTTAATGTTATGCAGCCATAACATTCATCCTCATTATTTATACCATATCTTTCATTGACATGCAAGATTCATAGAATTTTCATTACCCGTTTATCTATACAACAAACGATACGATCAGCACATAAGCAATAAGCGTCACAATCATATAAAGTGAAAGGTAGGTTGATAAAAAGCTCTCATCCGTTTCATCCTTAAATAAGGGCTGTACTTGAAGCTGATTTGCAAAACCTGTCGGACATGAAAAATATACCAAAACAGCTATCATAAAATATCTATTTTCCATCAAATGAGGAAATAAGAAGAAAATACCCAAGACGATCATAACGCTTGTCACGATACGAATAAGAGATAATCGTAAGATAGGCATCAGCATTGAAAATTTTAAGCTTAGCTCATACCCCATTGAAAATAAAATCAATCCTGTCAAAGAAACGGTCGCCATCGAAACCGTATCTGTATAAATCGTTAAGACATTGATTTTATCCAATAATGAATATACACCCATGAAGTTTAATATAAGACCGAAAACCAGTGCCAAGACAAAGGAATTTGTTAATATTTTCTTTATAATTTCTGATGAAGAAGCGTTTTTGGCTGACTCTTTTGATACAAGTATCGGAATCAGCACAAAGCCAATGATGATACCGGCCATATCAAAAGTGATCGTATTGATGGCATATCCCTCACCTACGATTGATGTATATAGAGGCAAAGCTACACTGCCGCCTTCCACTGTCCATAACATATAGGGTACTATTTTGGAATAGCGTTCACTGATCCATTTGCTGCATAATTTACCTATCACAAAAGCAGCACACCATGCCAATAATGCATATAAAATCACTAAAAACAATGATGGCTGGATATCAGAGGTAAAAATTGCATTAAATACGACGATAGGCAAAACAATACTGAATAATACCTTCTTTACCCCTTCTTTTTGATCAGGACTGATCCAATGATACCTTCTCGATAAAAATCCCAGTAAAAGCATAAAAAATACAGGGATTATAGTTTCCAACACTTTCATGACATACCTCCTTTTTAAATAATATGGGGCACCCTCACATCAGGAAACCCCATTGATTCATTTACAGACTATCTTTATAAATCTGTATCAGTTCTTCTTTGCTGAGCTTGTGATATCCGGCATCATTGATCGGTGTATTATCAGCTAACTCTTCGATCATATCCTCGCTGATGCCTACCTCTTTGATGCTCATCGCAACGCCTAATTCAATCATCCAATCTTTTAAACGATTTAAACCTTCCTCAGCAACTTGCTCATTTGTTTTATTGCCTGGATCAACACCCCAGACATTTACGGCAAACCGAGCAAATTTAGGCGGATAATATTTAGCCATCAAACGATAATATGGAATGGAAATACATGATAATGTCATCCCATGAGTAGCATCCGTAAAAGCAGCAATTGCCTGACCCATCATATGGACCTCCCAATCACCTGTTTTTCCCATCGCAATCAAATTATTCAAGGCCCATGTGGCCGCCCACATCAGATTCGAACGTGCTTCATAATTTGTAAGATCACCCTTAGCAACCTTTGCATTTCGAATTACTGATCGCATCAGACCTTCTGCGATATCATCTGATACATTATCATCTTCATTGGAAAAATATTGTTCCATGATATGTGACATGATATCAAAAGTACCGGAAGCAAACTGATAATAAGATACAGAATATGTATATTCCGGATTCATGATCGCAAACTTAGGATAGGCATCCTTTCCAAATTTGTAACCGATCTTTTGTTTCGTTTCATGATTGGTTATCGTACCATTATCATTCATTTCTGAACCAGTGCCCACCATCGTTAAGATACAGCCAACCGGAATCACTTGATTCGTACACTCTTCCCTTCCAATATAAAACTTCTCCCAAGGATCACCGTTACAGTAAGCACTGCCGGCAACGGCCTTAGCATAATCAATTACCGATCCGCCACCCACAGCCAACAGCAAATCCGTCTCATTCTCTTTGACAACTTCAATACCTTCATAAACCTTCTGAATCGTAGGATTCGGCATGACACCGCTTATCTCACTAATTGATTTACCCGCCTGTTTCAAAATTGCAACGACTTCATCATACAAACCTATTTTTTTAATAGAATTTTTGCCATAGACCAGAGTTACATTTTGTCCATAGTTTTTTAATTCCGGTAACAGATGTTGAATCGCTTCTTTACCAAAATATATTTTCGTTGGATTAAAATATTCAAAATTACCTAACATAATTGCTCCCTTCTATTCTAAATAGAGGATGATCTTCATATCATCATTTAAATTAATAGACATTAAAACCCAATTCCTTTAATTGCTTTTCATAA